>CAJBES010000171.1 GCA_903952145.1 uncultured Opitutaceae bacterium
GCTGTGAAATTGGCATCACATCGCGCTTGACGGAACCGGTGAACAACTGACGGGGACGACCGATCTTGTACTCAGGGTCGCTGATCATTTCGTTCAATTGGGCAATCCAGCCCACGGTACGGGCCAGCGCAAAGATGCCGGTGAACAGATTGACCGGAACGCCGATAGCACGTTGCACGATGCCGGAATAGAAGTCCACATTGGGGTAGAGCTTGCGCTGCACAAAGTAGTCGTCTTCCAGAGCAATTTTTTCCAGCTCTTTAGCGAGCTTGAACAGGGGGTCGTTTTCCAGGCCCAGTTCAGCCAAGACTTCATTGCAAGTCTCTTGCATGAGTTTGGCGCGGGGGTCGTAGTTTTTGTAAACACGGTGACCGAAGCCCATCAGCTTTACGCCGGAGTTCTTGTCCTTGACTTGCTCCATGAATTCTCCGACCTTGGAGACGCCACCGCTGCGCTGAATGTCTTCGAGCATGTTCAGGCACGCCTCATTGGCGCCACCGTGTGCAGGGCCCCACAGGCAGGCCACACCGGCTGCAATAGCAGCAAACGGGTTGGTGCCGGAAGAACCGCACAGGCGCACGGTAGATGTGGACGCGTTTTGCTCGTGGTCTGCATGCAGGATGAAAATGCGATCCATGGCTCGCTCAATCACGGGGTTGACCTTGTAGTCTTCGCAGGGCGTGCCAAACATCATGCGCAGGAAGTTGCCCGAATAGCTCAGGTCATTTTTGGGGTACATGAAGGGCTGACCAACACCGTACTTGTAGGCCATTGCAACCAGCGTGGGCATTTTGGCAATCAGGCGAATGGCCGCAATTTCGCGGTGCTCGGGGTTATTGATGTCGGTGCTGTCATGGTAGAAGGCCGACAAAGCACCCACCAAGCCGGTCAATACGGCCATGGGGTGTGCATCGCGGCGGAAGCCACGCAGGAAGAACTGCATCTGCTCGTTAACCATGGTGTGGTTGATTACCAGTTTGTGGAAGTCGCCACGCTGTGTCTCGTTGGGCAGTTCGCCTTTGAGCAGCAGGTAGCAGGTGTCCAGGTAATCGCAGTTGGTGGCTAACTGTTCGATGGGGTATCCGCGATACAGCAACTCACCTTTGTCACCGTCGATGTAGGTGATTCCAGATTGGCAGGATGCGGTGGATAGAAACCCTGGGTCGTAAGTGAACATTCCCGTTTGTGCATACAGCTTGCGGATGTCGATGACCTCCGGTCCGATGTTGCCTTGGTACACGGGCATTTCCACGCTGGGGCTGCCGTTACTGAACGACAGGGTGGCTTTGTTATCAGCTAGTTTCATCTTTCGCCTTTCAGAGGGGTTCTCTCAACATTTGTAAAACTTCACGCACATCTTCTCGGTTCAGCTGGGCGTCGACTTGCTCGAGCGATTTTCGTGCCAACTGGACATCCAGGAGATCGTTATCACTCAGGTCCATCAGGTCCGCCAGTGCCTTGCCCTGGTCCACCGTCAATACCGTACTGAACCTGTTGAAAAACCGCTCTATGAACAAATCGTTTTCCAGCAAGCCCCGGCGGCAGCGCCACCGCAGCTTGCTCAGGGCTCGTTCATCGATCAGTGCCTCACTCACGTGCTCAATACTCTCTATGGATCAGACCGTACGCAGAACCATCATTTCCTTGATCTTGCCGATTGCCTTGGTGGGGTTCAAACCCTTGGGGCAAACATCAACGCAATTCATGATGGTGTGGCAGCGGAACAGGCGATAGGGGTCTTCCAGATTGTCCAGGCGCTCACCAGTAGCCTGGTCACGGCTATCTGCAATGAAGCGATAGGCCTGGAGCAAGCCAGCTGGACCCCCGCCTGGCTGCCACAGTCGAACGGCACCCCGGCCGGCATCACCACCACCTGTCCAGGTCCGAGGTTGAACCGCCGCCCACCCGCTTTCACCCAGGTCCCGCGGGCAAATTCGTAAAATACCCGCCAGAAGGGACTGCACACCCCTTGGTGCCGCCAGTGGTCATTCAGCACCCTGAACCCCGCCTCGTGAAGCTGGTAACCCTCCTGCCCGGTCGCCGCAGGTAGCCGGAGTCCGCTCAGGGTAAAGGGGTCATGCCAGAGGGTGCGGTCAATTTTAGACACAAGTCATGCGCTCGCAGACATAGGCGATTGGCAAGTTTTTTGTTACACTGGTCAGTAATGAGCACCCTTTTGGCCGCCCCCGCCGCCCCGGTCGCAACGCGCACCGTCCTGATCGACAGTGATTCCAAACAAAAACCACGCACCTTGGACCTGCTCAACGATTGGCAATATCTGGAGAAATCCATGCACCGCCTCATTGCGGCCTGGGGTCGGGAGGTGGCGGAGTGGCGCGACAAGAGCATGATTCACCGCCATATTTGGGATCAGGCCGAGTGCGTGCGCCGCCTTCGCGAACGCGTCGAACAGTTTCCCGGCGGCAAGGCCGATGCGCCCGTTTCCAACCAGCTTGAAAAACTGGCCAACACCGCGCTGCTCGCCCCCACGCTCGACGATGCCTTGGACGGCATTTACGAGCTTCTTCTCAAGGCCCTCGTCGGGGCCTATGGCGAATACACGGCCAAGGTGCATCCGGTGCATGACGCGCCGACCATTGCGCTGCTCCACGAGATCAACCAGATCAAGAGCCAGCAGTGGCTCTGGTATCGCGACTACCGCCGCCGGCATCCACACCAAGCCGACACAGTTTATCGCGCCCGCGTCACCGCCCTGCTGACCGATTGCGGCCAGTTTCGCGTTCCGTTGCCGGTTACCCGCGGGGCTGAGGCGCAACCCGCCGGCGTCGCCACCGATTTCCGCCTGAGTCGCTTCAGCGCCCGCACCGAACCCATCCGTCCAAAGCTTCCCTTCATGGACTACGTCCGGGCTGATTTTGCCACCAGCATCGAGGCCCGCCGGCTCTTCTGGGCCTATGGATACATGCTGGAAAAGAACCTGCCCGACGACCAGTTGGCCTGGCTCTACTACGGCCACTACATGCCCTGGCAATGGCATCACGACATCTCCCGCCACCTCTGGGATGAATCCCGTCACGGCGATTCCGGTTACTCCCGGCTGTGTGATTTCGGCATCAGCCTTGAGGAGGTTGGTTTCCCGGGTTATGATCAGGCCCAGCGCGATGAGGAGTTGAAGAAAATCTCTGCCGACCGCGGCCTCCCGCTCGAAGAGGTCTACGCCCGGCAACGCGAACTCCTCGCGCCCTTCAGGCTCGAACCCATCACCAGGGAGCTGATGTATCAACACGTCTTCATGATCGGCATGGTGGCCGAAACCGGACACTTCGTGGTCAAGAACGAGGGCTATGTGGACTTCAAGGAAGGGCAGGACCTCGAATCGGCCGAGATGATGCTTTTCGACATCATTGATGAGACGGCTCATGTCCAATATGCCCACACGTGGCTGCCCCTGCTGGCCAAGCATGCCGGTGCGGACAACAACGATTACCGCGAACGTGCGGCAAAGGTTCGCGAGGAATATCAAGCCAACGCCAACAGGCTGGCTGGCGAACTGGGCGGCAAACTGCCCCGCACCGCCGGCAACCCGGGCTTTGATTTTTACCAGGACCTGCTTGGCCGCATCCGCGCCGCCTGCCCGTTGGCCAACGCAGCCACCTGTCCGCCGCGTTCGCCCAAGCCCATGTGAAGTCTCCGCCGTGGGCCGTTTTATCCCGACCCGCCGCCTTCCTGACAGGACACAACCAGGCGTCCCTTGCCAAATCTTCAAAACCATTCAACTTGCGCACGTCTCCCGCCACCACGTTCACACTCCCTCCATGCCCCGCATCCCGATTGAGGACAACTTCAGCGACGTCATCAACAAGGCCCAGCGCGGCCTGAAGATCACCGACGAGCAACTGGCCTCCCGCGCCGAGGTGAGCGCAGCCGACCTCGCCGCCGTCAAGGGCGGTAAGGTCATCGACCCCATCATCCGCCGCGTCGCCCGCCACCTGCGTCTCGGACCCGAAGCGCTCGCGGCCCTCGCCCATAAGGCCTGGTATCCCGAGCAGCCCGATTTCCCGCGCGGCTTCGCGATGTTCAACACCACGTTCGAGGACATGACGGTGAACAGCTACCTCATCTGGGACAAACACTCCCAGCATGCTGCGGCCTTTGACACCGGCGCTTCCTGCGAGGTGATGCTCGACATTTTGCATACCGAGCGGCTGCTCCTGCGCTCCATCTTCATCACCCACACTCACGACGACCACATCGCCGATCTCACGCGACTCGCGGCAGAAACCAAGGCGGAGGTTTGGGCCAGCGAACTTGAGCCGGTCAATCACCCCGGCGCCAAAACCTTCAAGGAAAACGCCCACTTCCACATCGGCGAGCTTGCAGTCAAAACCCTCTTCACTTGGGGCCACTCCCACGGTATGACGACCTTCTATGTCACCGGCCTCAGCTGGCCTCTCGCCATCTGTGGGGATTCGATCTTCGCCTCTTCCATGGGCGGCAGTCCCACCAACTTCGCCGACCAGTATCGCAATAATAAGGAAAAACTCCTCACCCTCCCCAAGGACACCGTCATCGCCCCGGGCCACGGTCCGCTCACCACCCTCGCGCAGGAAAAACAGCACAATCCATTTTTTGCGCGCTGATCCCCTGCCCCTCCCCAAACCTCAATGCCACATACTGCCATGCCTGCTGAAAAAATCGCCTTCGTCGGTGTTGGTCGCATGGGCGCCAACATGGCCCGCCGTCTCAAGGACTGCGGCTGCAAAGTCACCGCGGTCTACGACGTTCACGCGCCAGCGGCCGCTGCCCTCGCCCGCGAGATCGGCGCCAAGCACGCCAAGACCCTCGCTGCCGTGACCGCCGCGGCTGAAGTCATCTTCACGGTTGTCACCGACGATGCCGCCCAGCTCGCCGTCTTCGCCGGGACCGGCGACTCGCTCCTCGTGCGGGCCAAGGGCAAAATCTTCGTCAACTGCGCGACCCTCACCCCCAAGACCCACGTCGAGGTCGCGCGTCGCGCGAAAGGCGCAGGTGCCGTCACCCTCGAAGGCTGCATGGCCTCCTCGATTCCTCAGGCCCGCAACGGCACACTCTATCTCATGTGCGGTGGTCAGAAAAAGACCTTCGACCGGGTCAAGCCCATCCTCGAAAAGCTCAGCACCGCCCTCCGCTACGTCGGCCAGACCGGCCAGGCCGCGCAAGTGAAGGCCCTCGTCAACATGGTGATGAACATCAATACCGCCGGCCTCGCCGAAGGGCTCGGCCTCGGTAACGCGCTCGGCCTTGACCTCGACATGCTGCGCGAGGTGTTCCTCCAGACGGGCGCCAACTCGCAGGTCCTCAAGACTGACGGCGAAGACATGCAGAACCGCGCGCATGACTGCTACTTTTCCGGCGCCCACGCGGCCAAGGATAGCACCATCGCTTGGATCCTGGGCGCGGAAGCCGGCATCAATCTGCCGCTGGCCGGTGCCACCAAGCAACAGTTCGAGAAGATGGTCGCCCTCGGCTTGGGCCACCTCGACAAATCTGGCGTCGCCGAACTCACCTTCAAGGGCCGCCACGCCTGACCCGTCTTCCCCATGTCCAAAATATCCCACATCGCCAACCTCTGGTCGCTCGTCGGCCATCCCACCCCCAAGCAACAGTGGTCGCTTGAACGCAAACTCAAGGCTGTCGCTGCTGCCGGCTTTGACGGCATCACCACCGCCCTCACTTCGGAGCACCGCCGTCTCGCCGAGAAATTCGGCCTGAAGGACCTCCTCGGCTTCGTGTCATCCAGCAATCCGGACGACTTCCCCCGCCTGCTCCAGGCCCAAAAGGACGCCGGCGCCGTGCAGATCAACGTCCAGATGGACGACCACGACACCCCGCCCGCCCTTGCCGCCAAGCACTGGATCAAGCTGGTGCGCGACGCCGAGAAGATCGGCGGCATTGTCGTCTCACTTGAGGTCCACCGCGACTGCTGCACCGAGACGCCCGAGAAGACCTACGAGATCGCCGAGCGCTTCCAAAAGGCGACGGGCCGGTTGATTAAAATCAATTTCGACTTCTCACACTTCTCGGTGGTGAAACACCTCGGTCCGGGCAACTACGCCGCGCGCTTGCTCGACCACCCCGAAATCGTGCAAAACTCCGACCAGTCGCATTGCCGCCCCTTCAACGGGCATCACTGCCAGGTTGCGGTCACCCACAAAGGCAAACTCACGGACGAGGTGAAGGGCTACCTCGATTTCACTGTCGCGCTCTTCAAGTGCTGGAAGTCCGCGCCACAGAACCAGGATCGCACCCTCTACGTCTGCCCCGAAATGGGACCGTATCACGCGGGCGGCGCCGGCTACAACATCACCGGGCTCGCCCCCGCCTGGCC
Organism: uncultured Opitutaceae bacterium; assembly: GCA_903952145.1. GTDB lineage: Bacteria > Verrucomicrobiota > Verrucomicrobiia > Opitutales > Opitutaceae > UBA2377. The sequence continues at coordinate 6,329 of CAJBES010000171.1, forward strand.
CGACGCCGCCATCCTGCGCGTCGAACTCGACAAGGCGTGGAAACGCGCGAAGTGAACCGCTGAAATTATGGCAACAAAAGGCCGGCGCCGCATGGTGCCGGCCTTTTTGCTTCAGCCGGCAGGACCCGCGCGTCCGACCCCGTTTGCACGCTCAATCGTATTTTGCTTTCAGCGCCCGGCCCACACGGGCACTGCGGTCGGCCAGGTCGAGGATGTGGATCGGCCGGCGGGCCCACTCCGCCGTGATCACGAGCGGCACGCCCTTCGTCAGGTGTGCCGCAATGTTCGTATAGTATTGCCCCCACTGGGCCGGGGGATTCCTGCCCTTGGTCACGATGGTCTGCTCGCCCTCCTTCACGATGATCTCGTGCGTGTCGTATTCCCACAGGAACGTGCCCTTCGTGCCTGTCACCTCAACCATCCCGCGCTTCGGATTGGGATCAATTTGGGTGATGCAGAGTGTCAGCCAGGCGCCGCTCTTGAAGCGTACGACGGCGAAACCCTCATCCTCGATCGTGTCGTTTTTCCACTTGGTGCACGGAGCCCAGAAACCGCGCTTGGCGAAGCCCGTGACCTCGGTGACGTCTGAATCGATCAGTTGCAGCGAATACTCCAGCACGTGCACGCCCCAGTCGTAGAGGATGCCGCCTGAGATGCTCTTGCTGCTGCGCCACCAGTCGCCCGGCCTGGACCACTGTCCCATATGGCACTCGACGCGCACCAGGTCGCCGATGACGCCGGATTTTACGACCTCGAGCGCCTTCAAAATGGAGCCGTCCCAATGGCGGTTGTGGAAGGTGGAGACCATCACGCCGGCCTTTTTGGCGGCGGCGATCATCGTGTCGCATTCCTTGGTCGTGAGGGCAAAAGGCTTCTCGCACACCACGTGCCGCCCGGCCTTGAGACATTTGAGGGCCAGCGGGGCGTGCGTGTTGTGCGGCGTGATTAACACGACGAGGTTAACGTCGGATTTTTTCAGCATTTCCTCCACGCTTGCATAAGTCTGAATGCCGGGAAACTCCTGCGCCGCCACCGCCAGCCGCGCCCCATCGGGCTCGGCCACCGCCCGGGGCGTCATGCCGGCCTTCTGCATGTCCTGCAGGTGCATGCGCCCCATGTTGAAGGCGCCGCCGTAGCCAATGACGCCGACCTTGATCTCACTCGCGTTCCTGAAATGAGGTTTCATGGGCAATGTTCAGCGGGCCGCCCAACTCATTCCCCGGAGGGTTAGTTCGAGCTGTTCGGGATAATCCGTGAACTCGTGGCACTGGTGTCCGCAGGCCGAATAAAACACCCGGCCAGCCCCGTGCACTTTTTTCCAGATGAACGGCATTTCCACGCCGTTGGTCCAGGATGCGCTGACTGACTGGTGGGTCGTGACCGCGAGCACCTCGTTGCGGGGGTCCACCAGCATGTAGTATTGCTCGCTGCGCACCTTGAAGTCGGGGATGCCCTGCGTGATCGGGTCGGTGCGGTTGATGATGCGGATGGTGTAGTCCTTGAGGTTGTCCGGGTGGGCGAGGAATTGCCCGCCTGTCATCCACTGGTAGTTGATCGCCCCGCGGAAGGCATCCCCCATGCCGCCGTGGAACCCCGCGATGCCGACCCCGCTGATGACGGCATCGACCAGGTTCTGCTCCTGCGGGCTGGTGAGGGTGCCGCAGGTCCAGAGCGGGATGATCAGATCCAGCGCCTTGAGCCGTGCCGCGTCCTCCAGCACCTTGAGCGTGTCCACGACCTCAACGTGGAAGCCGCGTTCGGTGAGCTTGCCGGCGAAAAGCTCGGCGCATTGCACGGGCTGGTGGCCATCCCAGCCGCCTTGGAAGATCAGGGCTTGTTTTCTCGTGGTGGACATAAAGTGGTCGGGTGCGGTTGCCGCGGTGGAAAGGCGTTGTCTACGCGATGCTTCCGGCGGTTCAAAGCAAATACGCCCATGACAAATTTCGGTTGCACGCGCCGCCGCTGAGGGCGTCCATGCAGCGCATGCCCGCCACCACGCTTCATGATCCCTATGCCGCGTTGCGGGTGGCCACCTATCGCGACTACATGACGGGCAGCTTTCTCTCCCTGATCGGCCGGCAGGCGGTCAGTGTCGCCGTGACCTGGGAAATCTATCAGTGGACCAGATCCGCCACGGCGCTCGGGTTGGTCGGACTCATCAACGTCATCCCCCTGCTCGTGCTTTCGCTGCCGGCCGGCTCGATCGCCGACCGGTATGATCGGCGCCGCATCATCGCCTGCGGTGCGGGCCTCGGGGCCCTGCTTTCCGCCGTGCTCGCGGCACTTTCCTATTTTCGCGCCGCGGTGCCGGACACGGCGTTGTTGCGCGGGGCCAACGGCTGCCTCCGGGAGATCGCCCTCGTCTTCGAACGCCACACCGCTCCGGCCGCGCTCAATTTCGACCAGCCCGCCCTACCGCTCATATTTCTGCTCCTGCTAATCATCGCCGTGGTGCGCATCATCACGGGGCCGGCCCGCTCCAGCATCATCCCCCTGCTCCTGCCCCAGTCAGCCCTGCCCAACGCCATCACCTGGAACTCAAGCGCCTTCGAGATCGCCACCGTCGCCGGACCGGCGCTCGGCGGCTTCATCATCGCCTTCGGCGGGTTTCAGGTCGTCTACCTCCTTGATGCTGCCCTGGGCCTGCTCTTTCTCCTTCTGCTCCGCAATGTACGCTACCATCAGGCTCCGGCCCCGGCTCAACAGCGCTCCTGGCGCGGGGTGCTGGCCGGCGCCGAGTTCATCTGGCGGCGCAAAATCATCCTCGGGGCCAGCAGCCTGGATATGTTTGCCACGCTGCTCGGCGGGGCGACGGCTCTCCTGCCTGTTTACGCCGATCAGGTGCTGCACGTCGGGCCCATCGGCCTCGGCTGGCTTCGCGCCGCACCCTCGATCGGCGCCATTGGCATGGCCCTCTGGCTGGCGCACCGCGCCCCGCTGGGCGAACCCGGCCGCACGCTGCTGTGGTCGGTCGCTGGTTTCGGCCTCGCGATTATGGTCTTCGGCTTTTCGCACTGGTATTGGCTGTCGTTCGCAGCGCTATTGGTTACCGGCGTCTTCGACAACGTCAGCGTTGTCGTCCGGCAGTCGCTTGTCCAACTGCTCACGCCGGATCATCTGCGCGGCCGGGTGACCTCGGTGAACCAGATCTTCATCGGCTCCTCCAATGAGATCGGTGCGCTCCGGGCCGGGCTGATGGCGGCGCTGTTCGGCCCCGTCGCTGCGGCGGTCTGGGGCGGCATCGGCACCATCGTCGTCGTCGGCTTTGTGGCCGCTGCCCTGCCGGGGCTCCGGCACCTCGCGCCCCTGCACACCCTGCGACCCGAAGATTGAACCCGGCAAAATCTGATTTCGGCACTTGCGGCGCGTTTTTATTTCCTGCAACTTCCACCGCCTTGTTCAAGGCGCGGTAGCCAAGTGGTAAGGCCGAGCTCTGCAAAAGCTCTATGCGCCGGTTCAATTCCGGCCCGCGCCTCCAATTTCTTAAAGCCCTGTTATCTAACGGTAACAGGGTTTTTTATGCTCCAAAAAGGGCTTTTTTGCGTAGCAAACTGTAACAAAGTCCAATGATGACCAGCAATGATTTACAGGCACGAAAAAGCCGCCCTTAGTCGGGGCGGCTGCGCCGGTCAGTAGATGGTGCGCAATCGCAGCCATGGGCCGTCCGGCAGACTGCACAGGCGCAACGGTTCGCGGTTCCGCCCTTGGCGCAGCAGGATGACCGCTTCGCGCTTCCGCGGGTCGATCACGGGCGCTCGGTCCAGCGTGACGCAAATCTCGCCAAGCGGGCCAGTGGTCTGTGAGAGCACGGCGTAGGCTTGGCCGGCGATGATGAGTTCTGCGGAAGGTGTCATGCGGCACACTGTAGCCGGTAGCATGGGACAAGCGCCGCCCCAGCCACGAGAAGAGTTGGCCGGGTATAAAATTGGCCGACCTGAACATCCGGACCCTGCAGAAGATCGATGCCGGACAGACCAACATCCTCGTGACAACGGCCGTCAGACTGGCAAAGGCACTCGGGTGCAAGTTGGATTCTTTGGCC
>CAJBES010000172.1 GCA_903952145.1 uncultured Opitutaceae bacterium
CGAGGACATCGACATCGCCGCCCAGTCGCTCAACCGCCGCGGCTTCCGCGTGCTCACCCAGCACGACATCTCGCGCTGAACCGGCCCCGCTGGCGGACACTGGCTGAGCGCGAGCCCCTCGACCGGCTCGGTGACTTGAACCCGTCGAACGGACAAGTGGAGGATTGTCGCTGCGCTCAGAACGCTGCCTACGGCATCCTAGGTTTGAAAACGCACCTTGGCCGTAACGATGCCTGCGGAAACCACCAATGGACCCGAATGCACACCAAGGCGGGAGCGTCCGGGAAAACAGGGGAAAGGAAATCGTTCACTGCCCAGCGGGTCTCGAAACCGGGTGCGGACATCTCGGTTTCTGTTCGTGTCAATTAAGGTGTGTTTTCAAACAACCAATCAGGTCCAATCTTGTTGCGGTAGGCCGCCCGCTGGCGGGCGCTGATGAGCGCGAGCAAGCTCGCTGCCTACAGAATCCTTGGTTTGAAAACACACCCTCGTGTTCATGCAGGCCTGGAGCTTCGCTCGAAACGTGGTTCAACTGATTGTTTCCGTCCGGAGCACTTCAGCCGGGCGACAACGTGGTCGCATCCGTTCCACCGGAAAACTTGATCCGCCTACCCCTCCACGGCGCCCATCTTTTCCGCGTCGAGCCGGTAGATGCCGGTCATGTAGCCGTTCTCGAACATCGCGCCCACCTGCAGCACGCCGTAAAACGAGATCGGCACGTCCATCAGCGGGCGCACGCCCTTGGTCATGCGCACCACGATCCACTCGTTGATGTTGGGCACCACGCCGTAGCAGCACATCATCGGGTCCTTCACCAACAGGAATTCCGTGACGAGCCCGCCGGTCATTTTCACGGGCAGCATGAAACCCGTCACGATGGCCTTCCGGCCGCTCCACGCCTTCACCGCCGCGGGAATCTGTTCCTCGCCGGTCGGCAGCGGCTTGCTGGCGTCGGCCGCGGGATCATACGGCGGCGCGGTAAAATGGTAGGACGCCAGCCGGTCAAAGCCCAGCCGCAGATAGCCACCCTCCTCCGCGGGGGGCGTGTCGGGCGCCGCCGCCACCCGGGTCGCCGGCACGAGCAGCGCCAGCAGCAGGACGGAGAGGAGGCAACGGGACTTGGTCATGGGCAGGCGCAAGCTACCCGCGAACAAGGTTTCGTCAAAAAAATTGGCGGCGCAGCCGTCCTTCATTTTGCCTAACGTTGAGGTGAACCGCTCTAAGGAAGGCGCGGCTCCTGCCCCGCAGGAGACGTGCCTGACGCAAGAGTCGGTTCCGACGATTGGTGCGGCGTCATCTCATTGTTTTAAGCCGACAATCGTGATCACCGAGATAATGGGAACCCAAAGGAAAAGACAATATGCCGCATTCAGAACGACACCTGCGACATACCAACCGCGATTCGCCTTGGTTTTCAAGCCGCCCACAGCGGCCGACAAAGCAGGTAGTGAAACGAGAGGAAGGAAGAGCACTAGAGTAGTTACGCCATTGATCGTGTTCCGATGAACGTTGCCGGCCCTTTCCATTAAAAATTCAAGAATGATGATCTGGAGCAATCCCGTTACGATGGGGGTGGCGCAGATAAGCAGGGGCTTCAATTTCCAGGGATTTTTCATATTCGCCGAACTGTGTTTATGCCACAGCCGGTTGGTATATCATATTATGCAACCGGCTGATGGGATTATTGTTGGAGAAAATCTGGTCTTGATGAAAAAGACACCAAAAAATCCACGGGCGGCGGGCCTAAGCGCGAACCGTAGTGCTTTGAGGTCGATAGGCTGTACGCAAGTTCCGCCCATGGTTACCTGATAACAATAGCACGACCGGACTTCATTGCAGAAGCACACTAAATAGGTCCGTTCTTGAGTCTTACAGTTGCGGCCATAGCGGCGTCGCGATTCGAAAGCCGACAAAAATTTCAGGCGCGATTTCCGGGGCTTCGCGGGCAAGACAAAACCCGTCCCCTTCCGCCCATGGCCCTCTCCGTTCCGCGCACCTACGCCGAGCTGTTGCGCCGCGTGCAGGCCACCCTCTTCGCGGGCCAGCGGGAGATCGAATTCGCGTGGGTGCGGACTTATCATGAGACTGGGCGGCTCATTCATCGCCACGTGCTGCTGGAGAAGCGCGCGGACTACGGGGCACAGGTGATCCACCGGCTCGCGCAGGACACCGGGGCCAGCGAACGGCGGCTCTATGAGTGCCGGCAATTCTACCGCTGCTTCCCAATTCTGCGACAAGTCGCAGAATTGGGCTGGCACCGCGGCCGCCTCCTCGCGCAGATCTCCGACCCGGCCGAGCGCAACACCCTGGCGGCCGCCGCAGTGAAGCACGACTGGCCCTCGGCTGAAATCGTGCAGCGCGTCCGATCGCTCAACGCCGCCGGCGCCACCAGTGCCGCCGCGCAGTTCCCGCCCGCCCGGCTCCTTCAAGCCCGGCGCGGCACGCCGGGGCTGCATCCCATCGTCGATCGCGGCGACGGCCCGGTGGTCGATCTTGGCTTCAGGCTCTACCGGGAACTTGGCCGCGCGGCGAAGTTCGCGACCGGCGACATCGTCCGGCTGGACGAGGACCCTGCGGCTCCGCTCGGGGCGAGTCGCATCACGCGCGTGAATGACGCGACCCGGTACGAGCTCTTCACTTACGCCGCCACGATCCGGCGCGTGCTCGATGGCGACACGCTGGCCGCCGCCCTCGCAGTCGCACCGGGCATCACGCTCGAATTGAAACTGCGCTTGCGCGGGCTCGACTGCCCCGAACTGGGCACGACCGCGGGTCGCGCTGCGAAACGGTTTGTCGATGGCTTGGTCGCGGCCGGCGATGGGGTTGTCATCAGCACCACAAAGCCCGACAAATACGACCGGTATCTGGCGGATGTATTCTTGCCGCCCGCGCCCAGCGATAAGCGTGAAGCGGAAATCTTCCTCAACAACGCGCTGCTCGAGCACGGCCACGCCGTTCGCTACGACAGCGTCGGGCCGAAGGCGGAGTGATAACGATTATAGGATGGTTCAGTTCATGCCAGCCCCTACACGCGGTAGAAGGCCTCGGCGTTGCGCACGTAGAGCTTGTGCAGTTCGTCGGCCGACGCGCCGTGCAACGCCGCATCGAGCGCATTGACCCAGCGCGGATAGTCCGTCGCCTGCGTCGCCACCGGCCAGTCCCCGCCGAAAAGCACCCGGTCGAAACCAAAGCAATCCAGCACGTGGTCGATGTAGGGCTGCAGGTCGGCCGGAGTCCATTGCTGGCAATCCGCCTCGGTCACGAGCCCGGACAGCTTGCACCACACGTTGGGCAACTCGGCGAGTTCGCGCATCCCGGCGCGCCAGGGATCGAGCAAACCCGCCTTGATGTCGGGCTTCGCGATGTGGTCCATGATGAACCGCACGTTCGGACACCGGCGCACGAGCTGCAGCGTGTTCGCCAGCTGCCGGTGGTTGATGCACAGGTCGAAACTCAGCCCGTGCCGGGGCAGCAATTGCACGCCGCGCACAAAGCCGGGTTTCAGGCAGAACTCGGGGTCCGCCTCGAATTGGATGATGCGCCGGATGCCCTTGATGAGCGGATTCGCCGCGAGGCGCGCCAGCGCAGCCTCGACCCCCTCGCCTTTTTCCAAGGGCGCCCACGGCACGATGCCACGGATGCGCGGCTCCGTCTGCGCCACGGCCGTCACCCAATCCGCCTCCTCCTGAAACTGGGCGCAGTCGCACTCGCATTGGAGAAACACCATCTTCGCCACCTGCACGGGTCCGCAGGCCCGGCGGTAATCTTCGATGAGGTGATTCCGGTTGAGCATGGGGACACTCGCGAGCCACGGGTAGCGCAGCCGGTCGAGATCCCAGAGGTGGAGGTGTGTGTCGACGAGGGGGAACGAGGGCATGGGGATGGATGGCTGAGAACCTATTTGTTCACGCAATTCTTCAAGGGCTCGCCGCGCAGGCCGCGGACCAACTCCTCGGCCGCCAGTCGCTGCAGGCACGGAATGCTACTTTCGCTATACCAGGCCACATGCGAGGTCAGCAGGGCCCCGGGTGCGCTGCGCAGCGGATGCTCGGTTGGCAGCGGCTCCTGCTCGTAGACGTCAATTCCGGCGCCGGCGACCACGCCATCGTGCAGGGCCCGCGCCAGGGCGGCCGTGTCGATCAGCGGGCCGCGGGCCGTATTCACGATGATCGCGGTCTGCTTCATTGCACCCAGCCGCGTGGCATTGACGAAATGCTTCGTCTCCGCGGTGAGCGGCAGGTGGAGCGAAAGGAGGTCGGCGCGCGTAAAGAGATCGTCCAGTTCCACTTTTTCGACGCCTTCCATCGCCATCACGTCCATGGACACGAACGGATCGTAGGCGATGCGCTTGCAGTCGAAGCCGCGCATCATCGTGTGCGCCGTGCGGGCGATGCGGCCGAATCCGGCGGTGGCAAAAGTCATCTCGCGCAGCGACGGCATGGGCCGGTCGGGGACAATCTTCCAGGTGCCGCGGCGCAGACGGGCGTCGATCTGCGGGAGCTGGCGCGCCAGCGCCAAGGCCAACGCCACCGCATGCTCCGCGACCTCGTGCACCCCGTAGTCGGGGACGTTGCAGACAGGAATGCCCCGCGCCCTGGCGGCCGCGATGTCCACATTGTCGTAGCCGATGCCGTAGCGCACGATGATCTTGCATTGGTCGAGCCCGGCGATGACGCCGGCATCCACCGGCGCCCATTGCACGAGCAGGGCATCGGCTCCTCGCGCCGCGGCGCCGACCTCGGCGGTCGTCTTGCACTGCGCGACGGTCAGCCCGATGCCGGCGGCGCCGAGAATACTCTCCTCATGGCGGAGGTTGGGGAAACCATGATCGGTGATGACAGCGCGGAGGTTGGTCATGAAATTGGGTTTTGTTTGGCCGAATCAATTCAGTTGAACCACGAATTCATATGAATCGCCACGAATGAAAATCTCGCGCGGACGAAGCACTCATACCGGTCACCGAACCATGCCTTTTGTCGTCGGCTCGGTCTGGTATTATTTCTCCTCCGGGATTCGTGGTTCTTGGTGTCCATTCGTGATTTCCTGCATGGTTCCGTTTGGCGTGATTGTAGCGGGGGTCGCCGACCCCGGACCGGGCTCACCGAATCCGGCTGCAGCTATTTGGTCCCGGCGATTTTGGTGTTCTGGCCCAGGCCCTCGGGGCCAAGGCTGTTGTAGCCGCCGTCCACCGGCAGGTTGGTGCCGGTGATGAAGGACGCATCGTCGCTCAGCAGAAACAGCACCGGCCCGGCGATCTCCACCGGATGACCCATGCGCGCGAGCATGTGAAACTGGCCCCAGACGGGATCGAAGGTGGCGCGATCCCCGCCCGCCGCCTTGTCCACCTCGCGCGTCCAGATCCAGCCGGGGCTGACGCTGTTCACACGGATCTTGTGCGGGGCCAGGTCGAGCGCGGCGCAGCGGGTGAGCTGGGCCACCGCGCCCTTGGCCATGTTATAGGTCCAGCGGTTGGGCTGGGCGATACACGCCGAAATACTGGAAACATTTACCACCGCCCCGCCCCCGCCTTTCTTCATGTGCTCCGCGGCCAGCTGGATCATCAGCGCAAAACCTAGGGGGCCGACTTCGAGCGAGTAGAGAAAGTCCGCGCGGGTGGCATCGAGCCCTTTGGCGATAAAGGAGAAGGCATTGTTCACCAGATAGTCCAAACGCCCATGCTGCGCGACGGTGCCCGCAACCAGTTCGCGGCAAAAGTTTTCCTCCCCCATGTCGCCGGCCAGGATCAACGGGGAAAAACCTGCCGCGGCAAACGCCCGTTTGCCCTCCGCAGCGTCGGCGGGCAGGCCGCTCACGACGACCTGCGCGCCCTCGCGCAGCAACTCAAGCGCGATGGCGTGGCCGATACCGTTGGTGCCGCCGGTCACGAGGGCGACCTTGCCCTTGAAGCGTCCGGCAATGGGAGTGCGGGTGGGGTGGGTGGACATGGCGGGTTGGCGTTGAAAATTTACGGGCAAAGGACCGCTTTGATGTCGTCGTCCTTGGCCGCGAGCATGCGCCGGAAGACGCCGACGCCGTCCGCCAGCGGGAAGCGCTTCACCCAGGAACGGGCCTCTATCGTGCCGGCCGCCATGAGGTCGAGCGCCTGTTGGAGCTCGCCCATGGTGGCCGTGTAACTGCCATACACGGTCCGCTCCGGCAGGGTGATGCCGTAGGAATCGAGGGTGATGGAATTTTCGTGGAGGCCAATCCACACGGACGCGCCTCCGGGGCGCAAGGCCTCCAGCGAGGATCGTTTGGTGATGGCACCGCCCACGGCATCTACCGTGAGATCGGCGCCCTCGCCGCCGGTTTCGGCCGCGACGGCCTTGACCACATCCTCTTCGCGGGGGTTGACGACGCGGCACGCGCCCAGCTTGTGCGCGACGGCCAACCGCGCGGCACTGAGATCGGCCACCACCACGCGTGCTCCCCGCAGCACCTGCAAGGCCTGCTGGCAGAACAAACCGATCGGCCCCGCGCCGATGACGAGCACCGTCGCCGC
>CAJBES010000173.1 GCA_903952145.1 uncultured Opitutaceae bacterium
AGCTTTAACAAAATCGTCATGGATACTGTCTGGGCGATTTATGACAGCCCTGCCGGTTATGCCATCTATGTGTCCGACGACACGGCCAACTGGGGAGCCCCGGTGGCAACGGGAACCGGGGAGAGGTGGGGAATCACAACGGCCACGTTTCCAATGAAAACCGGGCGCTACATCAAGATCGAGCAGACCGGGACGAAAAAACAGGTGTGGTCACTCTTTGAACTCGATGTCTGGCGTATGTAAAGGAAAGGAATACACTCAAGAGGGGGGAGTTCGGCGTCACGAAGCTAGGCGCAACCCCTCGGCCCTGTCAAGGTCGAGATTCTCCGTGATTAATTTCGCCAGGATATTGGTTTCGCGGTTAGTCGCGAGAAATTCCGGTAGGCACTGGCGTAGCGCGAGAGTCACAACGCTCTCGGATGGTGCGATTCCGGAGCGTATCGTTCGTAACCAGGAGCCGAATCGTTCCCAAACCGTCCCGGCGTGAAGGATGGCAAGCATTTGCAGAAGGCCTTGTGCAATGGTTCCGACTTGGAGATGACAATCATAGGCGGCGAGTTTGCGTCTTACTGCCGCCCGGTATTTTTCGCTTTTGAGGTGAACATGTTGGTTGCCTGTCCGATTGGGGCGCGGTGACATATCTGCCATCCAGAAATGATAGCACCAGGTGCCAACCGTATGCACGGCTTGCTTGAAGGTCACCTCGATCTTGAAGCGCACCCCATAGCAACGGACCACCTCAAGCGCGTCGAGAGATACATCGGTGGTGAGGAAAGTCATGCGGCCCCGCGTCGGGTGGATCACCGATACGAAACGCACCAAGCGCCCGACCGGCCGCCAATAGAGGTCGATGGTTCGATACTGAATGTCCACCCCACGTTCACCATAAACCGGACTTGGGGCACTGACAAACATGCACAGATCCTCGAAGAGATCCTTGATCTTGATTTTGTCGCCGTATTTTCGGGGACGGCCCCGTCCCTTTCTCTCAACGGGAGGTGCGGGCATATAGGCAACGGCATTAGAGCGCACCGCAGTGATGAGATGTTGGCCGCACTTGAGCAGCGGGAGAATCACCTTGGCCGATGCGTAATAGCGGTCGGCGACCAGATAGACCGGTATCGTGATTGCAAGTGAAACAAGCAGGAGGATAAGCTTGTCTAACAGCGTTCGCTTGTCCCGGTTGCTGAATACCACTCCTTCGTGAATCATGGTGGCCAGCGGCACCGCAAGGAAACTCGAAGCCGCGTGGACCACCACGGCGATGGCTTGGCAGGAGTGGCCGAAAATATACTCCGGCTTGGAATTGTTCTGCGATTCCTGGTGGAGCTTCTTGACGCCCGGCATTTTTCGTCCGGTCTTGGGCGCCTTTATGCCGTCGGCCAGAAGGACAATGTGACCATTGACGGTGAATAGAAATGGTTTGAGCAGCGTGAGGACGGTGGCGGTCCACGATGCCCTTAGCTCAGGCAGCTTCACTGCCGAGCTGTGGAAGAAATCCAAAAACCGTTCATAGCAGCGCCGCTGCAATCCCAGGGCCCGCACGAAGCTCGTGACCCCGCGCAAATCCGGGCGGACGCAGACGGCCGCCAGAGAGGCGGCAAACCACAGGAAAGTGCTGCTCCGGCTGAAGGCCGGGCGCAGCTGACTGACGATATCCCACCATGCTGACCAGAGCGGGACAAATTTTTCAAATGTTTTTATTGACATAGTAGCTTGTATATGCTACCCATGCGTGCACCAAAAACGACAACATGGCAACCTCAATATCAAGACAACTGAAACAAATTGAAGATCGCATCAGCCGGATCAAACATGATCTGGACCAACTCGGGCCGATGCGACCCGGCTCAATCAGCCGCCAATACCGCAATCCGCAGGAGCGCAAGACTCCGTTTTACCAAATTAGCTACACCCACCAAATGAAGAGTAGGACAGAATACCTGCGGCGGGAGAACCTCGCGGCGGTCCGGCTGGAGGTGGCCAATTTCAAGCGGTTCCGCAAACTGGTTGACCGGTGGGCCGACGCGGCGCTAAAACTCTCCCAGCTCAAGACCCGCCTCGGCCTTCACTCTGGCGAATCATGAGCCGCAGAACTCCCCACTCTTGAGTATTATAAGATTTCCGGCGATCGGGACTTCCTCGCTCGAGCCTATCCGGCCATGCGCCGGGCCGCCGACTGGACGAGTCGCACGCGCCGCCAGAATCCCCCCGACTCGCCGTTTGCAGGCCTGTTGACTTCCGATTGTTTTAACGATGGTGAAAACTATCTCGATAGCCACCGGCACATCGTGGGCTTTGACTTCTGGAATCTGCGCGGGATGCTCTGCACGGCCGACGCCGCGCGGATTCTCGGCCGCGACGCGGACGCGGCCGAATTGCAGAAGGAGTCCGCCGACTATCGCCAGGCGATCGAAACGGCCTGGAAGC
>CAJBES010000174.1 GCA_903952145.1 uncultured Opitutaceae bacterium
CGGAACCGCGGCCGCAGGTCCACCTCAGGCTGCAACACGGCTGGTTGCCCGAATTCCTGCAGCACGCGGTCGAACTGGGAATTCGTCTGCGCCGCGCTTGCCGCCCGCGTCTGCGCCGCAGCGGCAAGTTGGGCCTGCCGTTCCGCGGTGGCTCGCTGCAAGGCCTGTTCACTCGCACTCTCCGCCACCGCGTCGTAACCGAACTGTGCCTGCAACTCAGGAGAGAGTTCGCGCAGCCTGACCGACACCATGCCGTCGCGGTGCAAAAACATTACCGTGCGCGCCGTGATCGATTTGATGACAACCTGCCGGTAGCTGATCTTGCCGGCCGTGAGTGTCTCCAGTTCCGCTCCTGCCTTGTAACGCGCCGGCCCGGGCGAGTCCGCCCATGCCGCTCCGGTCAGCAGCACGGCCACGCCCAAGGCCCAAATCGTCGCACGGGGCCGCAGTCCTTCCAGTCCGGGTTTCAATGCCGTCATATATATTTCCACCCACAACCATGACAAAAACTCCTGCACGGTCGATGCTACAGTAGCCACTCTGGCATAGGAAAACTCAGCAGGCACAGCACGACACCCGCTTCTGGCTAAGTCCGACGGCCGAGGATGCCGGCAATGCAGGCCAAAATTTCCTTCCGGCCGGCCTTGGTCTTGGCAGAACAGACAAAAATCGTGGGCGCGGGGTGTAGACCGGTGAGCACGACTTGCTGAAACCGCGCGATGCTGGCCTGCGTCTGGGTAGCGGACTGTTTGTCGGCCTTGGTGAAGACGAGGGCGAAGGGCACGCCGCGACCGGCGAGCCAGCTGATAAACTCCCGGTCGATGTCCTGCGGGGGCAGGCGGGAGTCGATGAGGACAAAGGTGTGCCGGAGGTTTTCGCGCCCCTCGAGGTAGTCGGCGACGGCCTCGTTGAAGTCCGCGCGCTTGGTCTGGGAGATATGGGCGTAGCCGTAACCAGGCAGGTCAACGAGGCGCCAGTTGCCGTTGATCGTGAAAAAATTGATGAGCTGCGTCTTGCCCGGGAGATCGGAGACCCTGGCAAGATTCCTTTGCTCGGCCAGCAGGTTGATGAGGGAGGACTTGCCGACATTCGAGCGACCGATGAAGGCGACTTCCGGCATGATCGCCGCCGGACACGACTTCAAGTTGAGCGCACTGACGGTAAAGGTGGCGGACTTGATTTTCATCGGGGAGAGCCAAACTCGCCTGCGCAGACTGAATTGGCGACCTTTAGTTTGGGTGGCGCTGCGGAAGATGGACGATGATGCGGCGCACCCGGCCGTAAAATCACTGCAACGGCCGAGCATTGAGCCGGGCCCTCATCCCAACAAGCGCGTGCGACTATTGCCGCCTATCCTCTCGCCCTGCCTGGCAATGGCGCGCCGGTTGGTCCGGGCCGGAGCAAAAAGTGCGGGTCATAAACCAATTCCTGCGGCGTGGATCGAAGCCGTTGGGTTTACACTGCAGACTAATCTCTCCCGGACCATGTCACCACGTCGTATCGCTCTCATCCAAGGCCATCCCAACCCCGGCCGCGCCCAGTATGGCCATGCCTTGGCCGACGCCTACCTCCGTGGCGCCACCGCCAGCGGCCACACCGTGAAGAGCATTGAGGTCGCAGAGCTCAGCTTTCCGCTGCTGCGCAGTCAAGCCGACTGGGGCAAAGGAACGCTCCCGCCTACGCTGCAACCAGCCCAGGAGATCATCGGTTGGGCAGACCACCTCGTGATCATCTTTCCACTCTGGTTGGGCACGACCCCCGCGCTGCTCCAGGCTTTCTTCGAGCAGGTGCTGCGCCCGAGCTTTGCCTTCCACTGCAGTCCCGGCGGCGTTGGTATCCAGCCCGCGTTGAAGGGCAAATCCGCACGCGTGGTGGTGACGATGGGGATGCCGGCGTTCCTCTGCCGTTGGTTCTTTTTCGCGCCCGGTGTGAGCAATTTTAGGCGCTATGTGCTCGGCTCATGCGGCATCGGCCCGATCCACGGGACCTACATCGGCAAGGTTGAGGCCAAGGACAGCCGGGCCCGGGAGCAATGGCTCGTTAAGCTGCAGAAGCTCGGAAGCAAAGGAAGCTGAACCGTCGCCTGGTCCCAACACCCGCCTGACCCGCTACGCAGCCGGGCTTTCATTAATCTACGCCCTGGGTCGGCCAAAATTGACAGAGTTTGCAGAGGTAATGCCATGTGGCCGGCAGCGGACCCCGATGCCGGCAACGCACCCCCCCGTCCCCGTAAGCAGCTCCCGGCATGTTGCCGCCGGGGTCGAGCAGCCAATCTTACTGAAACAGGTTCTTTGAATCGGTGTGTTGTCCTTGGTGTGCGGTATTGGGCGCAAACTCGGTTGTGAAAGTGGCCTTCACTCCGCGCGTCTCGAGATAGAAAGCCTCGCGTCTGACGGGGGTGGGCGCGTCGGGGACGGAGCCGTGAAAGACCCGAAATTCGCCCGGCAGGGAAAAAGTGATGTGCAAAGTGAGCCCGCCGGGATAGGCAATGTCGAAGCTCGCTTGATCGTGATAGGTGGCCGCGCGCACGTTACTCCAATAACGGAAAGGCGTGGGCCGGCCGTCGGTGAAATCGGCGACCGGCAGGAAATCAGCAGGCAAAGTGGCGTGACCCTGCACATGCAGAGCCAGACCGAGAGTCTGGGGCGTGCCGGCCAGCGCTGTGATGGTGGCCTCATCGATCAGCCGCGGCCCCACAATGCGCAGGGTCCGATGCGCACTGGCGTCGGAGCGGTAGGCGGGCTGCGCGGCGGCGACGATCGCCTGCCCGGCGTCAAACGTGGTCAGCTCCCCGCGTTGCGGCGGTTCTTCGCCTTCGCCATTGAGGAGCGGCACGTTATGGGTGAGGCCGCGCGTGTAATACCCGTCATGCAAAGGGGAACCATAGCCCACCGTGCAAGGATCATGGGTGATATCAGTATCACCGTAGAACGCCTCGAAATTGAGTGCATCCGCCTGGGCGTGCGAGTCGGTGAGCTGCCCATAGTGGAGAAACACCTGCCAGTCGCCGGCGCGGAGAATGGCGCAACGTGAAGACTCAAAATTGCGGCTGGTCACCGTGGGAAGCGGCGGCAATTGGACCGGCGTTCCCGATGGTGGATCAAGCAGCGTGTCCCAGCTTTTGACCTGCCTGGCCGCAGCCAGACCCAGCGGCGTGGGCAGGATCCGATAGGCGCGCGTCAGGCTGGCCGTCAGCGGGGCGTAGCGGGCGTAGGATATGGTGTTGTCGGCCGGATTCGGCAGATAGCCGTTGGGAAACCGCAGCCAGGTCGGGGCGAGGATGAGATTTTGCACGATCGCCATCTCCCGGGCCAACTCCGCCCCGCGACCAGCCAGTGCCGCCTCGGTGAACAGCGGAATCAGGGCGCCCGCGATGAATTCCTGATAACCCAGTGACTGCTCAAACCACAGGTAGTCACTAGTCACGCCATGGGTAAGCTGCCGACGCAATCCCCACGGACCGTCGATGGCGAACCGCCACAACGCCTCGTCGCCATAGAGCAACGCGACCTGGGCGGTCGCCGACCGGAGCCAGCAGCCGATGTTGTGGATGCGATGCATGCTGGCATTGAGCAACTCGGCTTGGGGCTGCAAAAGCCGTTCAAACCAGAACTGCCGCTGGGCGGGCGTTGTTTCAGCCCACGTCAGGCGGATGGCCCGGGTCAGCTTGGTGAGATCGATGGCATCATCGAGCGGTTGCACCCGCAGACGACTGGGACCGTAGAAGCGGCTTTGGATGGGCCATTTTCCGAGGTTGTTGGCGTAGAAATCCAATTGCTCCGCCACCCATTGTGCGTAGCGCGGATCGCCCGTCAGTCGCCAGAGCACGGCGGCCCGTTCGATCATCGTCATGTGCTGCCCCCGAAAAATACCCACCCACCCCTGGAAGATTTTCGGGGTGATGGTCACGCGGGCATCGGACGCACTCGCGAGAAACTCCACATCTTCCCCCGGCACGGCGGATGTCCAGATCAGAAAAGAGCCGTCCTTCGGACTGACAAAATCGTGCCACCACCCACCGGTCCACCCCACCCGGTCGCGCTGGTGGGCCATCCACTCGTTGACCTCGGTTTGCTGGGCCGCGAACCATTGCCCCCAGGCCGGATCAGTGGCCAGACGCTGCCGCGCCCCCGCCCAGTCTTCCTGCGGTTTCCGCCAGACCGAGCCATCGGCGGAAAGGAGTTTCATTTCTGAGAACGCCTGCACCGGATCCGGCTTGGGGAATACGTTGTCGAGCCCCTGGTTGTCATCCCTGCCGGGAATGGTGCCGGCGAACGTCAGGAGGGGCATTAGCAATAGAAGCGCAGCTTTCATATTTTGTCTGAGGAAAAAAGAGACAGCAAGGTGGTCAGAAGTGATTTTCGGATAGGAAATTGGATGTCAGTGTACTGGTTGCTCATCAACCTGCGTTTTCCACCTGGCCCTCAACACCGGAACTACGGCAGCCCCGTGACCACAGGTGCTCAATAACTGCGCTCAGGCCCCCAAGGTTGTGCCGTTATACTGTGGCGGCAGCTCAGGTCTCAATGCGCCGGCAAGCGTTGCGCAGCATCGTCCGCATGCACGCGGCGCTGTAGGCGACACCCGCCGGCGGAAACGGCGTCTGGTAGGTGGTGCCCGGTGGCGGTGGCGGCGTCTGGTCGATCGTGAATATGGGGACGTGATCAGGCACAAGCAGACCGTCAAAGCCCACCTCCACCAGCGTGTTCATAACCTCCTGCAGGTCGTAATCGCCGTTGTCGATGAAGGTCTCCTGAAAACGCGGGAGCACACCGCGGATGTTGCGAAAGTGCGCGTTGATCAGCCGCCCCTCGGCGGCCAGCCAGCGGATCATGTCGTTCACCGGTTTTCCGGTCGCCTCCGCCGCTTCGGCCCACGTGCCGACACAGAAGTTCGCCCCCAGATTCGGACTGCGATTCATCGCGAAGAGCCTCTGATAATCCTCAAACGTGTGCAGAATGCGCGCCACCCCACCCTGCTCCGGAATCGGCGGATCATCGGGATGGAAGGCCACGCGCACGCCACTGGACTCAGCCACGGGCATGATGTGATCCAGGCAATACTTCAGCGCGGCGCGCACCTCGTCCGCCGACCAGCGCCGGCCGGTGACCCTGTCGATCTTCGCGTATTCCGCCGTGTCGAAGATGCGCGTGCGGATGCCGTTCATGTCGGCATAGCTCGTGTCAAAATACTGCGATCCGGGCAGGATGCCGAGCCAGGCCGTGTCGCAAACCGGGATACCCAGCCGGCCTAGGTCTTTGATACCGCGGACAAAGACCTCCAACTGCGCCTCGCGCTCGGGGCCGCCGAGCAGCAGGGCGGGACCGCGGAGGTTGTTGTTGTGCACCGACTGAATCTTCAGCCCGTGCTTGGCATAGCGTTCCTGCGTGCGGGCGAAATCCTCGTAGCCAAAATCGCGCTCGTGCACATCCAGCCGGCACCAACCCAACTCCAACTGGCGCATGAGCTCCAGATGCTGGTCGCTCAATCCGGGCGACACACGCATGCCGAGTTTGATCGCCGCCTGGCGGGGCGTGCTTCGTGGAGCGACCGGGGCGGAGACCGGTGCTGCCATCGCTGGCAGGCCTCCCGCCAGCAGGGCCCCGCCCAAGGCAGCTAGGTTGGTCTTGATGAAATCGAGTCGCTTCATGGTCGTCTTTCAACTGCGGGTTGAGCCCGGCCATAAAGGCCGGGCCGGCTGAACGGAAACGGGACTCTGTTGAGTTGGAAGCAGGCCCTGTCAAGTGTTGCACCGACGGCAAAACCCACCGCATGAGCCGTGCCCGGCAACCGCCGCCAAGTAGCGCAGAATTTTATGCACCAACGTCCACCAGCTAATGGGATATTGGGCCGGCGCATCACTGTTCCGGCCACGCCGCGGCGACTCCGGCACCAACCCTCCAGCGCCTGCTGCTTGTATTCCTCGCTGGAACTCGCCCAGCCGCGAACGGGTTTATGCATCTGCGCCAGCACGGGCTCCGGCCACAAGCCACGGGACATGCGCACCGGGAGAACTGGGGGGTGAACTTTGGTTTTCGGCACCCACGACGGTCAATGGACTCAAGAAATAAAAAAGATCAGAACCATATGGATGCCCTCCCCAGTCAGGTTGACTCTGTGCACTTGCCTTGGACTTCTCCCCGACCAAGCTCGCCGCTCGATGTCAGCCCACCCGGTCAACCCCACCGCTGATCCCACCAACCCCGACGGACGCAACGCCAAAGGCGAATGGCGTCCTCCCTACCCGATTCGTTACTCGCCGCTGTTCACTTGGCCGCTGCGCCTGAAGGCGATCCTCAGGTGGATCTTCGGTTACCCCGGTTTCCTTTGGCCGTTGAATCTCGCGCTGTTGCTGATCTCGACGGTCTCCTGGTATCTGACCCAGCCTGACATCGCGCGCTGCGTGCAATTTGAAGCCGGGTGGATCGCCCAGGTTTACGTGCGAAACCTCATAATGATGTGGCTCTTCTACGGCGGGTTTCACTTCTATCTCTACATCCTCAAAGGCGAGGGCAACAGGACCAAATACGACCCCAACTGGCCGGCCCGGAACAGCCGT
This sequence comes from uncultured Opitutaceae bacterium, assembly GCA_903952145.1. Classification (GTDB taxonomy): domain Bacteria; phylum Verrucomicrobiota; class Verrucomicrobiia; order Opitutales; family Opitutaceae; genus UBA2377. The sequence continues at coordinate 6,560 of CAJBES010000174.1, forward strand.
TTGTTTCTCTTCCGCGACCAGGTTTACGACAACATCTTCTGGACCTGCGGTGTCGCCGGCCTCGTGTGGACAGGCTACGAGGTCGTGACGCTCTGGCTGTATGCCCGTCACCACCTCCCCTGGCTTGAATGGGCGCAGCATCCCGGCTGGTTTGTCCTGTGGTTCTTCCTCATCCCGCTCTGGCGCGAGTTCCATTTCTACTGGGTGCACCGGCTCATCCACTGGCCGCCGCTCTACCGGCGCGTCCACTACCTCCACCACAAGAACGTCAACCCGAACCCGTGGTCCGGCATGGCCATGCATCCGGTGGAGACGATCCTGTATCTCAGCGTGGTGCTGATCCACTGGGTGGTGCCGTCGCATCCGTTCCATTTTCTCTTCGACCTCCAGCATGCCGCGCTCGGGCCGGCGAGCGGGCACCACGGATTTGAAGGTCCGATCCTCAAGGGCAAGGTGCCGACAGGCTCGTATTTTCACTATCTCCACCACCGCTATTTCGAGTGCAACTACGGTGAGAGCACGCTCCCGTTGGACCGCTGGTTCGGCACCTTCCGCGATGGACTGCCGGACGGTGCAGGGTCGAAACTGGCCGGGGAGCACAAGGACTGAACTCTGCCAGCCTGTGAGATCTGCCAGGAAATGAAGCCTGGCCCCTCGACCAAGCCGCGACGTGTCGTCAGGGATCCGGGAGACTCATTCCACCCGCTTGCCGTCAGCGTATTCCTGTCCATGCTGGTCGCACCATGCAGTTGCTGTTGATCCGCCATGCCCATGCCCTGGCCGGGAGGAACGATGCCGCACGGCCGTTGAGTGAGCGCGGGCGAAAGCAGATTCGCGTGCTGGCGCGATTTCTGAAACGCGCAGAAAACTTTGCCGCCAGGGAGGTCTGGCACAGCCCGCTCGTGCGTTCGCGCGACACCGCGACCTTGCTCATGCAACGGCTCAGGGCGAACACCCGGCTGGTCGCAGTGGCAGGGCTCGCACCCAGCGCCGATCCCACCTTGATGGCGGCCCGGCTGAAAAAACGGCGCCAACCGTTGGTGATCGTGGGCCACGAACCGCACCTGAGCGCCCTGGCGTCTTTGCTCGTCACCGGCAACGCCACTCCGCCGGTGTTTGTGCTCAGAAAATGTGCCGCGCTCGCCCTCGCGCGGGACAGCGGCCGGTGGACCGTGCAGTGGCAGGTGTCGCCGGCCTTGCTGAAGTAATCTACGGCCTGGCCCGCCCTTGCGGATGGACAGCCGCGGAACGGTCCCTTTCGTAGCTGTCATGAAAGTGCTCATCATCGGCGGCACCGGTCTTATCTCCACCGGCATCGTCAAAGCCCTCCTGACCCGTGGCGCCGCCATCACCGTCTTCAACCGCGGCCAGACCGATGACCGGCTCGACCCCGATGTGCGGCACTTGGTCGGTGACCGCAATGATATCCCCGTGTTTGAGCACACCGTCACCGCCGCCGGTCTGTGGGACGTGGTGATCGACATGATCTGTTTCCGTCCTGATCAGGCGGAAAGCGCCGTGCGCGCCTTTGCCGGGCGCTGCGGGCATTTCATCTTCTGCAGCACGGTCTGCACCTATGGAAACACGCAGACCATCCTACCAACCCTCGAGACCACCCCGCAGGCACCTCATTCCGCGTATGGCCGCGACAAGGTGGCCTGCGAACAGTTTTTCCTGCGCGCCCATGCCAAAGGCGGCATGCCGGTCACCATTTTCCGTCCCTCGCACACCTATGGCCCGGGCGGCAACGTGATCAACAATCTGGGTTGGTCGCCAACGTTTGTCGACCGGCTGCGGCGCGGGCTGCCGGTCATCGTCAGCGGCGACGGCCACGGCCTCTGGCAAAGCGCCTATGCGGACGACGTCGGGGTCGGCTTTGCCCATGCCGCCGGAAAATCAAAATGCTTTGGCGAGGCCTACAACATCGTGGCCGACGAAGTCGTCACCTGGGACGAATACACCCAACGCACCGCCGCGGCCATCGGGGCCCCGCCGCCCCGCCTCGTGCACCTGCCCACCGACTTTCTGCTCGCCCTTGACCGCCCACGCTTCGCCGCGCTGGAGGAAATCTTCCGCTTTCACGGCGTCTATGCCAACGCGAAGCTCAAGCGCGACGTCCCCGAATACCGGTCCGCGACCCCCTACGCGGCAGGCGTGCGCCGCACCGTTGCGTGGATGGACCAGCACCGGAAAATCGTCTCCGCAGACACCGACCCGATGGAGGACCGCTTGGTCGCCCTGTGGGAACGCTTCAGCCAGGAGGCTATCCGGGCCCTTGCACCCAGACCATAGCCTCCCGCCAATTGTGCGAGTGCTCGCACAATTCAGTGTAGCACTCAATTCTGACCGGCCGGTCAGAATCTCCCCTCTGTGGGATGGCGCAGATTCTGCGCAATCCCGCTAACCGGGCAGCATCCAACCCAGACCCCGTTGGTTGGCTCGCCCCGACACTGTCCCATCCAATGCCGTCAAACCCCGAGTTTGCAGATGGGGATTCTGACTCGCCTCCTCGCAACGCCTTTCGACAAACTGTTCACATGTTTGTGAGCCGTTGTGCCTAGGACCATTGACCTGCCAAAATGTCCGCTTCCAACACCCACCAAACGGGTTCCCCACGCTGGCTCTGGGCCGTCGTGATCATAGCCGGGGTGTTTGCGGTCTATGCCAACAGTATTTCGGCCCCCTTCCTCTTTGATGACGGTCCCGCCATAGCGCACAATCCCACGATTCGCTCGCTCTGGCCATTGTGGGGACCCCTGAATCCGCCGGCCACAGGGGCAGGCGTGACAGGCAGGCCCGTGGTCAACCTGACTCTGGCAGTAAATTACGCCGTGGGCGGACTCGACGTGAACGGTTACCGCGCGACAAACATTGCCCTCCACGCCCTCACCGCGCTGATCCTCTTGGGACTGTTGCGCCGCACGCTGCGCTGTGTTCCCAGTCTTGCGGATCGCGCGGAAATGGGCGCCGGCCTCGCCGCACTGTTGTGGGCGGTGCACCCATTGTTGACCGAATCAGTCGTGTGCGTGGTCCAACGCAACGAAGTCTTGGGCGGCCTGTTCTACCTGCTGACACTGTATGCGTTCACCCGCACAACAGACGGCGGGGCCCGGGCAGTCACATGGCAGATCATCGCGGTGGCGGCCTGCCTGCTCGGCGTGGCCAGTAAGGAAATCGTCGCGACCGCACCGCTGATGGTGCTGCTTTACGATCGGACTTTTGTGGCGGGATCATTCGCCGCAGCCTGGCGACCGCGGAAAGGTTTTTACCTCGCGCTCGCGTCAACGTGGCTCGTCCTCGCCTGGCTGATGGCGGGCAATCACCAACGGGGCAGCACCGTGGGATTCGGGCTGGGAATGAGTTCCTGGGAATACCTTCTGACCCAATGCCGCGCCTTGATGGTCTATCTGCAACTCGCGTTGTGGCCGCACCCCCTGATCGTCGACTACGGCTCCGAGGTTGGCCGGTTCGGGGATGTTTGGTGGCGCGGGCTTGTGATCGTGGCGTCGCTGATCGTCACGGTCTGGGCTCTGTGGCGTCGGCCGATCTGGGGGTTTGCCGGCGCTTGGTTCTTTGTGATTCTGGCGCCGAGTTCGAGCATCGTGCCCCTAACCACCCAGACCATCGCCGAACACCGGATGTATCTGCCCTTGATCGCAATCATCGCCGTTATGCTGGCCGCACTCCACCGCATCGCCGGGCGGCGCACCGTCGTGGCGGGCAGCCTGATCGCAGCAACTCTCGCAGTCGTGACTGTCCAACGAAATGCCGATTATGGAAGCGCCCTCGCCCTCTGGAGTCAGACGGTTGCCGGGGCACCGACCAACGCACGCGCTCATTTAAACTTTGGCGAAGCCCTTTTTCAGCAGGAAAATTATGCGGCGGCGGCGGCGGCATTCGAGACGGCGCTGCGCCTCAAACCCACTTATGCAGAGGCCCACTACAATCTGGGTCTGACACAAGTGCAGCTTGGCCAACGCGAGCCGGGCATCGGACATTTCGAGGCCGCCGTGCGCCTGGAACCCGACTATGCGGTCGCGCACAACGACCTTGGCATCGCATTGGCGCAATCCGGACGCATCGACGCGGCGCAGGCGCATTTCGAAACCGCGCTGCAACTTCGGCCCGATTTTGCCGGCGCCCAGTATAATCTCGGCAACCTGTTGCTGCGGACGGAGCGGCCAGCCAAGGCGGTGCCCCACTATGAAACTGCATTGAAACTCAACCCCGGGTCTGCGGAATATCACAGCAATCTGGCGGTCGCCCTGATGCAAACCGGCCGCCGCACGGAAGCCGTCGCGCACTATGAAACCGCCGTGAACCTGACTCCGTCATCGCCGGATTTGCAGCTAAGTCTCGCTCTGGCGCTCGCCGCTAATGGACGCCTGAGTGACGCGATCCCTCACGCTAGGGAAGCCCTGCGCTTGCGTCCGGATTTTTCCGCCGCCCGCGACTATTTGTCCGCGATGGAGTCCGATCTCAACCGTATGACGGAGCCGAAGCCTTGATGGGGTCCACAAAGCCCAGTCTGAACCGCGTCGCACAGCTCTTGGCGGTCATCGCCATTGTGTTGGCGGGTATTGCCACCTATGCGAACAGCTTCGGCGTCCCATTTGTGTTCGACGATGATGAGGCGATTGTGAACAACCCGTTCATCCGCGATCTCTCGTCGCTCCGGGAGGTGCTGCTGGGCGGACAGGACGCAGGCATGACGGGCAACGGCCGGCCGGTGCTGAACCTGACGCTTGCCGTGAACCACGCCTTGGGCGGCTACAACATCTGGGGTTACCACGCCGTAAACGTGCTGATTCACGTGCTGGCGGCCCTGACATTGTTCAGCTTGGTACAGCAAACACTGCACCGCCCGCCACTGGCGGAACGATGGGGCGCCGTGGCCTTGCCGGCAGGATTTTTCACCGCGCTGCTTTGGCTCGTGCACCCACTGCAAACCGAGTCGGTCACTTACATCGTGCAACGTGCCGAGTCGCTGGCCGGCCTGCTCTGCCTGCTGACACTGTGGCTATTCATGCGTGGCACCAATGGTCCGCGAAAATCCGCCTGGCTCACGGCCTCGACGGCGACCTGCCTGCTGGGAATGGCAACCAAGGAAGTGATGGTGACGGCGCCATTGCTGGTTCTGCTCTACGACCGGACCTTTGTCGCCGGCTCGTTCCGGGCGGCATGGCAGTCACGGGGTCGCTATTATCTGGCGCTCGCGGCGACCTGGATTCCGCTTGCGTGGCTCGTCGCGCGGACTGGTGGACGCGGGGATTCGGCAGGATTCGACACCGGTGTATCCGAATGGACTTACCTGCTGACTCAGTGCGGCGCCGTCGTGCATTACCTGCGTCTGGCCTTCTGGCCGCATCCGCTGGTGCTGGACTATGGCAACACTGTCATTCGCAGCCTGACGGCCGTCTGGTGGCAGGCGGTGCTGCTGAGCGGTCTAGGGCTGGCGACGGCCTGGGGGCTATGGCGGCGACCGCCGTGGGGGTTCACCGGAGCGTGGCTCTTCGTCCTGCTCGCCCCGAGTTCGAGCCTCGTGCCGGTCGCCACCCAGACGATGGCGGAGCACAGGATGTATCTCGCGCTGGCCGCTCCCGCGCTGCTGGTGGTGTTGGGTATGCTAACGCTGCTTGGCCGGCGCGCCTGGTGGGTGCTTGCGGGGGCCACGCTGGGTTTGCTCACCCTGACAATCAGCCGCAACGCCGTTTATGCGAGCCGACTCACGCTCTGGGCGGACACTGTCGGCCAGCGACCGGAAAACGCCCGCGCCCACAATAACCTTGGCATCGAACTCTCTGTCGCCGGCCGCGGAGCAGAGGCCGCACGGCACTTCGAGGAGGCGCTGCGCCTCCAGCCCAATCTCGCGGACGCGCGGAACAACCTCGCCAACGAGCTGCTCCGGCAGGGACGGCTGCCCGAGGCGATCGCCCACTATGAGACCGCGCTGCGCACCAAGCCCGACGATGTGCTGGCGCTCGGCAACCTCGGCGTCGCGTTGCTGCAAGCCGGCAGGCTGCGCGAAGCAATGGCGCGTTACGAACAACTGCTGGCGCTCGACCCCGATGACGCCTCGGCGCAGGGCAACCTCGGCTACCTCCTGCTGGAGTCGGGCCGCCCCGCGGACGCCCTGCCCCATTATGAACGCGCTGCCCTGCTGCAGCCCGGCGATGCGACCGCGCTGCTGAACCTGGCGGTGGCCCTGACTCGCACAGGCCGCCCGCAGGAAGCCGTCGCCCGTTGTGACGAAGCGCTACAAATTGATCCCCATCTGGCCGCCGCCCGGCAGTTGCGTGCACAACTTCAGGCCGGCCCGGCCGGAAGCCGCTGACAATGCCGCCCGAATCGAAATGGAAAACCTTGCTCGCTGTCGGCGTGATTATCGCCACGGGGTTGGTCTGCTATGCGAACAGCTTCGGCGGTCCATTCATCTTCGACGACCGGCCCAGCATCCTGGAGAACCCCTCACTCGACTCCCTCGCGGCCGCGTGGTTTCCGCCGCCGAATATAACGACGACCGGTCGACCTGTGCTGAATGTGACATTCGCGCTCAACCGGGCCTTCAGCGGTGACGCGGTGTGGAGTTATCACGCGATCAACCTGCTCGTGCACGTGCTCGCGGCACTCGTGCTGTTTGGCGTCATGCGTCGCACCCTCCGGCAGCCGGTGCTGGCCGGGCGATTCGGGGCGGTCGCACGCGAGCTGGCGCTGCTGGTGGCGCTGCTGTGGCTGGTTCATCCGCTGCAAACCGAATCCGTGACTTACATCGTGCAGCGCGCCGAGTCGCTGGCCGGGTTGTTCTACTTGCTCACGCTCTATGGTCTGATCCGTAGCGCGGGTTCGGAACGGCCCGGTCGTTGGCACGCCCTCACAGCCGGCGCGTGTATTTTTGGGATGGCGTGCAAGGAGGTCATGGTATCCGCCCCGCTGATGGCACTGCTGTATGACCGGACATTCCTGGTTGGCAGTTTCCGGGAGGCATGGCGCGTGCGCCGGCGCCTTTACCTGTTGCTGGCGGCGACATGGCTGCCGCTGGCCTGGCTGGTGGCGGGCACCGAGGGACGCGGCGGATCGGCGGGATTTGCGACCGATGTCTCCGCCTGGCACTACCTGTTGACGCAATGCCAGGCGGTGGTGCATTACCTGCGGCTTGGCTGTTGGCCGCAGCCGCTGGTGCTGGACTACGGCACCGCCGTGGTGCAACACCCGTTGGAAGTTTGGTGGCAGGCGCTGCTCCTGCTCGGGTTGTTTTTGGCAACTGTCGTCGCCCTGATTCGAAGGCCGGTCTGGGGGTTTGCCGGTGTGTGGTTTTTCGCCACCCTCGCCCCAAGCTCGAGTTTTGTGCCCGTGGCCACCCAAACAATCGCCGAGCACCGGATGTATCTGCCACTGGTGCTGCTCGCGGCAGTGGTCGTGCTCTTGCCGCACGCCGCACTTGGCCGGCGCAGTTGGTGGTTGGTCGGCGCGGCGATTGCGGTCGCCGCCACACTGACCATCGCACGCAACGCGGACTACCGCAGCGCCCTGGCGATCTGGACCGACACGGCGGCTGCTCAGCCGCAAAACGCCCGCGCCCATTACAACCTGTCCATCGAACTGACGGCCGCCGGCCGGGCGACTGAGGCCGTGGCTCAGCTCGAAGAGGCGTTGCGTTTGCAGCCGGACTACCCGGAGGCGCATCTGAATCTCGGCAATGCGCTTGGCGCCATGGGGCGCCGTAGCGAAGCCCGAGGGCACTACGAGGCAGCGCTGCGCGCGCAGCCGGATTGCTCCGAGGCATTGGTCAGTCTCGGCTACTGGTTCGCCGGCGAAGGCCAGTTCAACGACGCCATTGCTTGCTATGGTCGTGCGCTGCAACTGCGGCCGGATTATCCAGAAGCGCACAACAATCTGGGCGAATCGCTGGCCCGCATAGGGGATCTGTCCGGCGCCGCGTCTCATTTTGAGAGGGCCCTCCGCGCCAAGCCCACCTACGCCGAGGCGCACAACAATC
>CAJBES010000175.1 GCA_903952145.1 uncultured Opitutaceae bacterium
CCATGGCGTAGATGCGATCCCAGTATCGTGTCACCATTTCGTCAAAAGCGGTTTGATCACCGCTTTTGAAGCGATCCACCAGCACCCGGTCCATGGCTACTTCCTGAGCTTTGAATGACATACGTTCAGTCTCGCTCTGATGCGTGTATCTTTGAATTGTTCCAGAAATCTTAATAAGGGGGCGATACTTACCCGGCCGGAATAGCGCGGTCAATTATATCGCAGCTTTACGCACCAGAAATTACTTGCCAATCTCAGCTTACAAAACCTATTTCGCACCTTTTCCAGCACTCAAGGGTTGGTAGCTCAATGGTAGAGCAGCGTCCTTTTAAGTCGTTGGTTCCGGGTTCGAATCCCGGCCAGCCCACCAGTGCCGAATTTTCCCAACTCAAACGCCAACCCATGAAACGTCTCATCATCGTCGAGGACCAAACCGCCATCCGTGAGATGTTGATCGAAATCCTTCGTTTGGATAATAACTATCAATTGGTCGGTGAAAGTGGAGATGGGCAGCAGGCCTTGAAACTCTGCCTTGAACTCAAGCCCGACCTGCTTGTGCTCGACGCCAAGCTCCCCGGCCTCAACGGCGTGGACATTCTCCGTCGGCTGGTCAAAAAGCACCGTACCGTCCGCGTGCTGGTGTTCTCCGGCCATGAAAACCCGGTGCTGGTCCGCGAGATGCTGGAAGCCGGCGCCCACGGTTTCGTGGAGAAGACGGCCGGCCTCCTTGAGTTCAAGAAGGGCCTGGAAACCGTCGCCAACGGCGGCACCTACTTTGGGCCGGCGGTCGCCGCCCTGCTCCGCAATGTTGTCGCCAATCCCGCCGCCAGCAGCTCCTCGGACTTTCTCACGGACCGCGAGCGTGAGATCCTGCAGCTTGTCGCCGAAAGCTACAGCACCAAGGAAATCGCCGCCAAACTCAGCATCAGCAGCAAGACCGTCGACAACCACCGCACGAACCTGATGCGCAAGCCCAATATGCACGATGTCGCCAGCCTCACGCGTTACGCTTTGGAAATCGGTTTGATCAACCCAAAGAAAACCGTGTAGTAAAAGCCTTGCCGTCCCGCGTTATCTGGACCTATAGGTAAATCAGCGACCCATCACCGAACTCTCCATGAATATCGTTTCCCGGAAAATATTTTTCGTCATCGTCAGCGCCGCGGTCGTCCTGACCGGCTGCGCCAAAAAGCCGAAGCGGCCAGACCCGAGCTCGACCGTGCTCGGCCCTTCCGGTGGGGGCACCATCACTCCCCAGGATATTTCCACCATTGCCGACCCCAATTCCCTGCTCTCACAGCGTGAGGCCGGCTGGGACCTCAACAACCAGAATCGCACCCTGCTCCAGGCGATCTACTTTGATTTCGACAAATCCGACATCAAGCAGTCCGAGCGCACCAAGCTTGAAGCTGCGGCCCAATACCTGAAGGAGCATCCCGAGCACCGCCTGCTCCTTGAAGGCCATTGCGACTGGCGTGGCACGGCTGAATACAATCTTGGCCTCGGCGACCGCCGCGCCTCTGCCGCCAGGCAGTTTTTGACCCGACTCAGCGTGGGTGAGGTAAAGCTCGAAACCCTTTCGAAGGGCAGTTTGGATGCGGTCAAGAATGCCGACGACGCGGCCGCCGCGAAAGACCGCCGGGTGGAACTGGTCGTCATCAAGCAGCCCTGAACGCAGAATATTTAGCACCCAAAGCCCCGGCCAAAGCCGGGGCTTTTTTTGGGGTCACTGGCTGCGCCCGCGTTGGCTGCGGTGGCAGTGAATGGTCTCAACCCCGGGCCAGATTGTGCAGCACGCGCTGCACGGTCTCGATCCCCTTCTGCATCACCGCGAGATTGAAGCTCTCGTTGGGTGCGTGCAAATTGTCCTCGGGGAGGAACAGCCCGAGCATGATGGCATCGAGGTTGAGCTCACGCTTCAGATCGGCAATCAGGCCGACGCTGCCGCCCTCGCGCAGATACAGTGCGGGGCGGCCCCAGACCTCCGCGACTGCCTTGTCGGTGGCACGGAAAGCCCGCGCGAGGACCGGTGATTGCTCTGCAGGGGTATTGCTGCGGCCCGGCGGCACGACCACGTAGGGCACGGCATCATGCTGGTCGGTGATCTTCAGTTTCAATCCCTTCGGAGTGCGCTCGCGGATGGCCTGGAAGATAATCGCCTTCATTTTATCCGGCGTCTGGTTGGGCACCAGCCGGCAGCTGATTTTTACCCGCGCCTTGCTGGGGATCACAGTCTTGGATCCCTCGCCCTGATAGCCGCCGCCAAAGCCGTTAAACTCCAGAGTCGGGAGAAAACGGATGGCCTCGAAAGGCGTGTAGCCTGGTGGTACGTAAAATTGCCCGATGCCGAGGAATTCCGCGTAATCCTTTTCCTTGAGACCTAGCGTGGTGAGCTCTTCGCGCTCCCAAGGCTCCACGTCAATCACCTCGTTGTAAAAGCCCGGGATGTTGACGCGTCCATCAGGCGTATGCAGAGAGGCGCACAGTTCGGCGAGTCCCTGGATGGGATTGAGCAGCACGCCGCCATGCATCCCGGAATGCAGGTCCATGCGTGCGTTGCTCAATTCGATTTCAAAACAAACCATGCCGCGCAATCCGACCGTGATCACCATCTGGTTGGCATTGGGAATACCCGTATCCGAAAGAAACACAAAGTCTGCGCCGGCAAGTTTCTCCCGGTGCTCCCGCAGGAAGCTATTGAAGTTCTTGCTGCCGACTTCCTCCTCGCCCTCGATGACGAAGGTGATGCGCAGCGGCAGGGTCGGATCCGACTCGAGCAGTCGGCCAACGCCGGCAAGATGAGCCATCAGCGGGCCCTTGTTGTCAGCCGTGCCGCGACCGTGGAGCCGGCCATTTTTTTCCACCGGTTCGAAGGGCGGGGTCGTCCAGAGATCCAGTGGATCGGGCGGCTGCACATCGTAGTGGCCATAGATGATCACATGGGGCCAGGAGGCGTCGCCGCCGCGTTTGGCGACGATGACGGGATGGCCCGCCGTCGGGACATATTCCACGTTGAAACCGATGCCGCGCAAAAGGCCGCCGACGCATTCGCGCGCACCCTTCATGCCCTCCGCATACGCGGGATCGGCAGAGACACTGGCGTGGCGGATGTATTCTTTGAGTTTGGCTACGGGGTCGAACATGCCGGCATGGTGGCGCAAAATCCCCGATGCGCCAATCGTAAACGCAAGTTATTGCTGACGGCCTCGGTTGGCTTCGTAGAGCGGTCGATATGCCGGGGCTGCAGCGCGCAGGTCCTCAATCCGCTGCGCCCCGGGCGGATGCGTCGAGAGCCATTTCGGCAGCTGCGGCCCTTTGCTGGCCGCCACCATTTTTTTCCAGAAAACCACGGCGGCGCCGGGGTCATAGCCCGCTTGGGCGGCGTATTGGAGGCCCATGATGTCCGCCTCGCTCTCGTCGCCCCGCGAATGCGGCAGCACCACGCCTAGGGTGGAAATTCCGCCGTAGGCGACCATGAAAAGATCCCGGTTTTGCGACCCGTAGTTCTTGTCCACCGCCATGGCCCCGGCTGCACCGGCCAGTCCGATCAATGCGGCCTCGGTCATGCGCTTGCCACCGTGACGCGCGACCGCATGACCGATTTCATGCCCCATGACAACGGCGAGTTCGTCATCGGTCGAGGCCAGCTTCAGCAAACCGGTGTAGACGCCCACCTTGCCGCCCGGGAGCGCAAAAGCATTCAATTCGGGTGATTCAAACACCACGAATTCCCATTGCGCCCCGGGCAGTTGGGCACCCACGGCACGGGCAATGCGCTGCCCCACCCTTCTCACTCGTGCGTTCGCCGTAGAGTCGTTGCTCAGGGACTGCTTTGCCTTGATTTCTGAAAACGCCTGCACTCCGAGTTGCAGCTCCGAGCCGGACGAGGTCATAACCGCGTATTGCCGGCCGGTGACGGGATTCGTGTAACAGCCGACGGCAGTTAAGAGCACCGCGGCGAGTGCCCCGAGGGCAAGGATGCGCTTCATGACTTTATCTTGCCCGGTTCCGGAGCTTGGACGAGTCTGATTTTTTCTCAGTGCTTGAAGTGGCGGAGGCCGGTGAAGACCATCGTCATGCCTCGCTCATCGGCGGCCTTGATGACTTCCTCATCGCGCACCGAACCGCCCGTCTGGATGCAGGCGGTAGCCCCGGCCTCGGCAGCGGCGATGAGGCCATCGGCAAAGGGAATCAAGGCGTCCGATGCCATGCAGGCGCCATGGAGATCCAGCCCTGCCTCCCCCGCCTTCCATACGGCGATGCGGGAGGAATCTACCCGTGACATCTGTCCCGCTCCGATGCCCAGCGTGCGCTCCTGCCCACAATAGACGATGGCGTTGCTTTTGATGTGCTTGACGATCCTCCAGGCAAAAGCGAAGGAGGTCCACTCCGCCTCGGTGGGCTGGCGCCGGGTCACTATCTTGCAGCCGGCGCGGTTGAAACCGTGCTGGTCACGATCCTGCACGAGGAACCCGCCGACCACTGAACGGACCTCGCGGATGGCCTCGACCCGCTGCCCTTCCCGGGCGATGAGCACGCGGGTATTCTCCTTCTTTGCGAACTTGGCGCGGACGTTGTCGGTCAGGTCCGGGCAAATGACTATGTCCCAGCGGTTCATCCGTATGAGGTCATAGAATTCGTCGTCGAGGGTGCGGTTGATGACCAGCACGCCGCCGAAGGGAGCCTGCGTATCGGTGGCGTAGGCGTGCTCCCACGCAGCTGCCAGGGTGTCAGAACTGGCCACGCCGCACGGGTTGGTGTGCTTGAGGATCGCCACGGTGGGGCGCTCAAACTCACCGATCAGGTTCGCGGCCGCTGTGACGTCGAGAATGTTGCAGTAGCCAAGCTCACGACCCTGCAACTGTTCGAAACAATCAAAGAAACGCCCGTAAAGCGCAGCCTTCTGGTGCGGGTTCTCACCATAATGCAGCATGCGGGCCTTGGTGGCGGAAACAGTGTAAACCTCAGGGAAGCCGGCCATGGCCTCCAGATCGGGCTCGTCTGCTTGATGCGCGAGGTAGTCGCTGATGGCTTTGTCGTAGGCTGCTGTGCGAGTGAAAACCTTGAGGGCCAGCCGGCGTCGCAGCGGGCTGAGCGCGGTCGGGACGGCCAGGACGGCCAGGACCGCATCGTAATCGGTCGGATCGCACACCACGGTCACGTTCTCATGATTCTTGGCGGCGCTGCGCAGCATGGAGGGGCCGCCGATGTCGATGTGCTCGATGGCGTCCTCAAAGGTGACGTCGGATTTGGCGACGGTGGCTTCAAACGGATACAAGTTCACGACCACGAGATCGATGAGCGGAATACCGTGCCGCTCGGCCGCGGCCAGGTGCTCGGGCTTGTCTCGCCGGCAGAGGAGACCACCATGAATTTTAGGATGCAGGGTTTTCACCCGGCCATCCATAATCTCGGGAAAGCCGGTGTGCCGGCTGACCTCTGTGACCGGCAGCCCCTGCTCCGCGAGCAGTTTGGCCGTGCCGCCCGTGGAGAGCAGCTGGTAACCGTGCGTCCGCACCAAGGTGGAGGCGAATGCGACCAGTCCGGTTTTGTCGCTGACGGAAAGGAGGGCCAGTTTTGCCATGGGAGAGGCTTTTTTGATTGCGCAGCGTTTGCGCAGCAAGTCCGAAACCTGTTACACGTGGCAGCTTGCGGCCCGGTGAATTCTGAGCTTTGTGTGCACTGTGCCCTGTTCCACTGAGCTATCCGGCCTGACCGCTCATCTCGACAAACTATGCTACCACCACGGCGGCAGCAGCTTGCCCGCGGACAAACCGCACGCCTTCGTCTATTTCGTCACAATCCACAACGGCTCCGACCACACGGTGACATTGCTCGGTCGCAAGTGGGTCATCGCCCACACCGACGGCAGTCATCTCGTGGTGGAAGGCGACAAGATCGTCGGCGAAACCCCGCGTCTCGCCCCGGGTGAACAATTTTCCTACAACAGCTACCATGTGACCGGTGAAGATGCGGAGGTGCGCGGCTGCTTCCACGGCATGGATGAAGCCGGCCGAAAGATTCACGTCAAACTCGCCGCCTTTGCGCTGCAGATCCCGCGCAGCTAAGATTATCGTTTCCGTTATCCGTCGCATCTGCTTTCCTGCATGCCCAGATGAAGCTCATTGATTTGAATCCCGCCGGCGGCATTGGCGCCAATTCGCATTTACTACGCCTTGGCGACCTTTCGATCCTGGTGGATTGCGGGATGAACCCGAAGCTGAGCGGCCGTAAGGCCACCCCTGATCTCGCGCGCCTGCGGGGAAAGGCATTGGACCTCATCATCATCACCCATTGCCACCTCGACCATATCGGCAGCGTGCCGCTCGCACTGCGCGATCATCCCGACACGCCCGTCATCATGACGACGTCGAGCCGCATGCTCATCGAGCGCATGCTGCACAACTCCGCCAGCGTGATGATGCGGCAGAAGGCCGAAGACAATGCACCGGACCTACCCCTCTTTACCCACGAGGAAGTGGACCGCATCGCCGGCCGTCTCACCGGCGTGCCTTTCGGGCATGCAAAGAAATTCCGGGGCCAGCGCGACGAGGTCGAGATCACCTTTCATCCGGCGGGGCATGTCGCCGGGGCGGCGGGTGTGGAACTGCAACACAAACAGCGCCACATCTTCATTACGGGCGACGTACTGTTCGACGACCAGCGCATCCTGCCCGGTGCGAAATTTCCCGCCGGCCACTTCGACACGGTCATCATGGAGACGACCCGCGGGGCGACGGCACGGCATACCGACCGCAACCGCACCAGCGAACTGACCCGCTTGGTGGACTCCATCAACCAGACCATCCAACGCGGCGGTTCCTTCCTGGTTCCCGTTTTTGCCCTTGGTCGACTACAGGAATTGCTGACCGTTTTCCATGACGCCCGCAAATTCGGCAAGTTGGTGGACTGCCCCGTCATTGCGTCCGGTTTGGGCATGGACCTGTGCGATTACTTCGACGAGATCAGCCGCAAGACCAAGCACATCCAATTTACGCGCCAGGTCATCAAGGAACTTCACATCCAGCCCCTGTCGCGCAAATTCGACCCCGGCAAGGATCCGCAGCAGAACAGCCTCTACCTGCTTGGTTCAGGCATGATGGTGGAGAAGACCCCGAGCTATGCCATGGCCGCCAGCCTGCTCGGTCATGCGCGCAATACCATCGGTTTCGTCGGCTACTGCGACCCGGATACCCCCGGAGGCAAATTGCTGGCGACCAAACCCGGCGAGACCTTCCTTTTCAGCAAGGTCAACGTAAAGGCCAAGATGAAGGCCCACGTGGACCGGTTCCATTTGAGCGGCCACGCCGAGCGCGATGATCTGCTGGAATTCGCCCTGCAAGCCACTCCGCGCAGCATTGTGCTGACGCACGGCGATCAACCGGCCCGGGATTGGTTCGCCGGGCAACTGGCCCAGCAACTGCCTAAGGCCAAAGTCATCGATCCGGTGCCCGGCCAGGAATATCAGGTTTGACTCTTCAGACGCCCAGGGCGCCGCGCAGTTGCACACAGGTGGTCGCGCTGCCGGCGATATAGAAGATCCGCTCCATCCCGAGATCAAATTGGCGCAGAGGGAACGGTCGGGACGTGAGAAAGTCCACCTGCCCGCCGCCCGCGATGACCAACGGCACCGCGGAGGCAATGTCCCAGATTTTGACATTGTGGTCCACCACCCCGTTCAGCAGGCCCGCCGCCACGTAGGCCAGGTGCAACGTGCTGCTGCCGAGTCCGCGCAGCTTGTATTTCTCCGCAAGGATCGTGGCATGCGGCGCATAGCTCTTATCGTAGGGACTGTGAAAACCGATCAGGCTCTGCGCCGTCAAGGGGCCGGCCCTGACCCGGGCCGGTCGCTCATCGCAAAATACGCCAACGCCCGGCCCGCCGTGAATGAGCTGTCGGCCGGCGAGATCATAGACTACGCCGTAAACTGGGTGACCGTGCTCCAGCAGGGCCAGTCCAATGGCGCAGTGCGGTATGCCCAGTGCGTAATTATTGGTGCCGTCGATGGGATCAAGCACCCAGGCAAAGCGGGCCGTGAGTGGCAGCGGCGCGCCGACATGGGACGATTCCTCGCTGAAATACTGGTCGCTTGAAAACTGGGCGCCGAGTTCGCGGAAGATGTTCTCAGAAATTGCAATATCCGCAGTCGTCACCCGTGTGCCGTCGCTTTTCCATTTTGACTCCGCCCGGCCAAATTCGCGATGCAGCAACCCGGTCTGTGCCCGCACCGCCTGCTGCGCCGCCTCGATGCGTTGACCGATCTCGGGGGGAATCATGACTGGTAGTCGTAGAGTTTGGGATCGCGGCGCAGCGGTTGGCGCCGGGCCTTGAACCTGGGTCCGGACGCCTTTGCCTGCGCCGCACGGTCATCGGGTTTCTCCCCGCCGGGATCGGTCATATCCTCCGGATCCTCACCGCCCATTTGTTCCTCAAGAGACTCCGGATCGGCTCCTTCCTCCAGCTTCCGCACCACTTCCTCCATTTCTCCATTGATTTTTTCTCCGGAGAGTTCCGCCATGCGCCGCATCATCCGCGCCATGGTCTTGGGGTCGTTTTCGTCCACGCTGGCAAACTCCCGCTCCATCGCGCCCAGCGCAGTGGCCATGCGCGGATCGTCAGCCCCGGCATCGCCCCCTCCCGGTGCTTTCGCCGCTAACTCCGTCTTGTCTCCGCCACTCGCCACCGCAAACGCGGAAACCTGCTTCTCCATCCGGTAGGCGGGATTGTCCGGGCAGACCGGGGTCAGCCGGCCCTGCGCGAGGGTCTTGGCATAGAACTGATAGACCGTGTGGTTGTCAGGGCAGTAATACTCGTAGATTGGCATTTTGACTGAAGGTCTAGTGGCCGGGCGGTTTCATGGCAAGTTGGTGGCCATGCTGCACCACTGCCGCCCGGCCAGGCTGGTTGAGTTTGTCCAGCACCGCGGCCAGGCGCCGTTTTTTCTCCTCGGCCTCCGCAAACATCTCCAACTGCACCGACCCTTCCTCGACCCCTGAAAACCTCACGCTCACCAGTCGCAGGGCGCGACGCTCGCTCCACGCGGCGCGCAACAGCGGACCCACCAGGGGATAGAATGGAGCTTCGAGGTCGGTCGCCGCCGCCAGCGTGCGCGCATGCACGACCTGAGTGAAGTCCGGATAGCGCACCTTGACCGTCATGGTGCAGACCTTTTTCCCGTCCCGGCGGATCTTGGGGAGCAATTCGTCAATCATCCGTTTCGCAACCTGCTCGATTTCCGCAAAGTCGGCAACGTCCTTGGCGAAGGTCTCTTGCTGCGAATAGCTCTTGGCCTCCTCATGCTCCGTTTCCACCGGCCGGTCATCCTCGCCCCACGCCATCGCCAGCATGGCCCGCCAATCCCTCCCGAACGCCACCTGCAATTCGGATTCGCTGCGCTGACGCATGTCATCCACCCGGATGAAACCGTGCCGGGCCAGCGCGGCCTCCGTCTTCGGTCCCACGCCCGGCAGCTTGCCGATGGGGAGCGGCGCCAGAAATGCCGCTTCCTCACCTGTCGGGACCACGACAAAACCTCGCGGCTTGTGCAGCTTGGAGGCGATCTGGGCCACGAGTTTGTTGCGTGCGATCCCCATCGAGACGGGCAACTGGAGTTCCCGCCAGAGTCGTGCCTGTAATCTGCGCACGGCCTCCTCGATCGCCGCCGCCGTTCCGAACCCACACGGCGACAAATCAAGATAACCCTCGTCGATCGAATTGCGCTGGACCACGGGTGTCAGCTGCTCGCAGAGGTCGAACATCTGTCGCGACATTTTCCCGTAGAGTCCGGAGGTGTGGGGAATGAGATAAAGGTCGGGACAGACCTTCAGCGCGCGCGCCGTCGGCATCGGGGTGTATACGCCGCAAGCCCTCGCCTCGTAGCTGGCAGAGGAGATGATGCCTCGTTCGCGACCTCCGACGGCGCACTTGGTGCCGCGCAATTCGGGACGCAGGGTCTGTTCACATGACACAAAAAAGGCATCCGCGTCCAAATGAATGATGGTTGGGAGCGGCGGCACATCTCACCTCTACCACAAGTTGGGACAGACTCAATGTCCGGTTGCGCACATAGCAACCATCGCCCGGCAAATTGTGCCCTGGGTCTGCAACCCTAGCCCCGTCGCCATCTCGCGAGTGCCCGGCCGGTCAGGGAACGCGGTTCATTTTCTATTTCTGCGCGCGGGCCGGCATAGATTAGCTCGCCGCCGTCCTTGCCCCCGCCCGGCCCCAAGTCGATGAGCCAGTCCGCCAGGTTGATGACATCGAGATTGTGCTCGATGATGATGATCGTGTTGCCCGCATCGCGCAGTTTGAAAAGCAAATCCATGAGGCGCTGGATGTCGGTCCAGTGCAGGCCGGTCGTCGGTTCGTCGAGGATGTAGAGTGTCTGTCCCTGCTGCCGCTTGCTCAACTCCAGTGAAAGTTTGAGCCGCTGCGCTTCCCCACCCGACAGTGTGGGTGCGGGCTGGCCGAGCTTCAGATAGCCGAGCCCGACTGCGTCGAGCGTCGCCAGCCTGTCGAGGATACGTGGGATATTCCGAAAGAGCACAATCGCCTCCCGCACGGTCTGGTCGAGCACATCAGCGATGGAGCACCCGTGAAACAGCACCTCGAGGGTCTCGCGATTGAAACGCCGGCCGGCGCAACTCGGGCACGGCGCATACGCGTCGGCCATGAACTGCATGTCGAGTTTGATGGCCCCGTCGCCCTGGCAACGCTCACAGCGCCCCCCGCGCACGTTGAACGAGAAGCGGCTGGCCTTGTATCCGCGGACCTTGGCCAGCGGAACTTGGGCAAAGAGATCCCGCAGCAGGTCAAGCAACCCGGTAAACGTCGCCGGATTTGAGCGCGGGCTGCGCCCGATGGGCTCCTGGTCAACCAGCACGAGTTTTTCGAAGAAATCGAGGTTTTCGATGTGGCGGTGCCGGCCGGGGATTGACTTCGCGCCGTTTAATTTCCGCGCCGCCGCGGTCGCCAGAATGTCACTGACCAGCGTGCTCTTGCCGGAACCGGAAACGCCGGTGACACTGGTCAGCAAACCCACCGGAAAACTGGCATCGATGCCGCGCAGGTTGTGTTCGCGGGCCTCGCGCACCGTCAGCCATGCGCCGTCCGGAGCCTTGGCCCTGGCTTCGCGGGTGACAAATTGCGTGCGTGCGAGATACGGTCCCGTGCGGGATTCCCGGGCCGACAGCGCGGCGCAGGCGGCGGGGGTGCCCTGGAAAAGCACCTCTCCGCCTTCGGTGCCCGCGCCCGGCCCGAGTTCGATGATTTCATCCGCCAGCAGGATGGTGTCCTCGTCATGTTCGACGACCAGCACGGTATTGCCCCGGTCGCGGAGTTCCTTCAGCTGGCTGAGCAGTCGCTCGTTGTCCATCGGGTGCAGTCCGACACTCGGTTCGTCCAGCACATAGATGACGCCCATGAGTCCCATGCCGAGCTGGGTCGCGAGCCGCACACGCTGGGCTTCGCCGCCCGACAGCGTCGCGTAGTCGCGGTCGAGCGTCAGGTATGCCAGCCCGGTCTGCAGGAGAAAATGCAGCCGTTGCTCAATGCCCGCGACCACTTCGCCCAACGCCTCGTTGGCCCCATGCTCCGCCACCAGCTCCTTGGCGACGGCATGCGCGGTGCCAACATCGCGGGCAAGGAATTCGGGATAAGCCAGGCCACGAACCCTGACGGCCCGGCTGCGGGCGTTCAGACGGCCGCCCCGACACTCGGTGCAGGTTCCGCTGACCATGTAGGTCATGAGCCGGGCGCGAAAACCCTCGCTGTCGGTGCCGCGAAAACTCTCGTCCAGATCGGCGATGACGCCCGCAAAAGACATCGTCCTCGGCTCCCGCATGCGGCGCAGCTTGAAGGCAAACTGCCGTTCCCCCGCCCCGTGCAGGATCGCCTCCCGGGTCGCCAGGGGCAGTTCCTGCCACGGAGTGTCGGGTTCGAACGGCAGTTGCTCCGCCAGTTGTTTGAGCAGGGCGTTGTGCCGGATGATGAGATTTTTTCCACCGATGCGCCAGGGTTTCAAGGCCCCCCCGCGCACGCTTTTTGTGGGATCTGGCACCAGCAGGTCGGGCACAAAGCGCATCTGCCGTCCCAGGCCGCCGCAGGTCTG
Organism: uncultured Opitutaceae bacterium; assembly: GCA_903952145.1. Lineage (GTDB taxonomy): Bacteria > Verrucomicrobiota > Verrucomicrobiia > Opitutales > Opitutaceae > UBA2377. The sequence continues at coordinate 12,110 of CAJBES010000175.1, forward strand.
GCATGCGCCCTCGCTGTGGTTGAATGAAAAATGCCGGGGGGTGAGTTTTTCAAAGACATCGCCGCACCGTTCGCAGGCGAGGTGCTGACTCAGCGGCAGCTCGCGCCAAGGCAGATCGGCGGATTTCTGGGCCAGCACGACCGCGCGATCCTTGCCCTCGCGAAACGCCAGTTCCAGAGAATCGGCGAGACGCGACCGTTGACCGGCGTCGGCCACCAGCCGGTCCACCACCAGATCGACCGTGATTTCCAGGGTTCCCGTCGGCAAAGGATTCTGTTCGTCGAGATTTCTGATTTCACCATTCAACCGCACCCTCTGAAACCCGCGTTGGCGCAGCCGGGGCAGTTCGTCGCGCAGCACGCTCGGCTTCGCGCGCATCAACGGCGCCAGCAGCACCACCCGCTCACCGGCACAGGTCGTCAATACATGCTGGACATTGTCGTCGAGTGAACGCCGCACCACGCGCCCTCCGTCCTTCGGGCAGCATTGTTCCCCCGCCAGTGCCCAAAGTAACTGCGCGTAGTCGGCAATCTCCGTCGCCGTGGCGATCGTGCTGCGCGGTCCGCCCAGGCCGGTCCGCTGCTCGATCGCGAGCACGGGCGAAAGACCGTGGATGAAATCGACATCCGGCCGTTTCAACTGGTCGAGCACCGCGCGCGCCTGGGTCGAAAGCGACTCCATGTATTTGCGGTAGCCCTCGGCATAGATCGTGTCGAAGGCCAGGGACGACTTGCCCGAGCCGCTCGGTCCCGTGATGACCGTGAGTTTGCCACGCGGGATGCGCAACTCCAGGTTCTTGAGGTTGTGCTCCCGGGCGCCTTTGATGTGGATGTGGGTGGCGGCCTGCATGGGGCAAACGCACACCCTATCCAATTCACCGCAAGGTCAAAGCCGTAAGTGCAACTTATATGCCGCCGGTGAAGCCCGTCCCCCAAGGTCAAATTCAGTCTTGAACCGGAACCAGCGACCCCATTTCGTGGCGCCCTCACATACCCCGTGTTGTCTTATACCCCAAACAACTTGGTCAAATTCCTGACGGCGTCTGTGCAGGCAGCTAACCTATAAAATGAAAGCATCCATGTCTCATCGCACCCTCAAACCGCGCTCGTTGCTGACGTTTGCCACGGCACTGGCGAGCCTGGTCTTCCTCGCCTCCCCGCTTGCTGCCTTCCAGTTTGGCAAGGGCGAGCTGTCCGGCAGCTTTGACACCACCATTTCAGCCGGAGCTCTCTATCGCCTGAATTCGCCCGATCCCAATTTCTACGGCCGGGCCAACGGCGGCCTGCAGAACTCCGTCAACTCCGACGACGCCAATCTGAACTATGACAAGGGCGTGGTCTCCTCCCTCCTGAAGGCCTCCCATGATCTGGAGCTGAAATGGCATGACTTCAGCTTTTTCGCCCGCGGTTACTATTTCCTGGACACGACCGCCGACGATACGAAGCGCACCTCTCTGAGTCAGCAGGCCGAGGACCGCGTGGTGCGTGGCGAGGAATTGCTGGACTTGTATGTCACCGCCAAATTCAACTCGGGCTCGGTCCCCTTGGACATCCGTTTTGGCCGGCAGGTGCTCAGCCTCGGTGAAAGCACTTTCATCCCGAACGGCATCAATGTCGTCAACCCCGTGGACCTTTCCAAGCTGCGTGTGCCCGGGGCCGAGTTGAAGGAGGCTTTCCTGCCTGTCAACATGCTCAAGGCCTCGATTGGCATTACCGAGAGCATCACGATCGAGCCATTCTGGCTGCTGGAGTTCCGCCGCAATGAACTTGAGCCCGCCGGCACGTATTTTTCCACCAACGATTTCGCCAGCCGCGGCGGCCGGACCGTCTGGCTGGGCTTCGGTGGCATCTCCGATCTGACCGGAGCCAGCGGCACCGGTCTGGGCGGCATCTCCCGCGACCTTGATCACGAAGGCAGCAATTACAACCAATTCGGCCTCTCTACGCGCATCCTCGCCTCAAACGGCGCCGAGTTTGGCTTCTACATTGCAAACTACCACAGCCGCTCACCTATCATTAGTGCCCGCACCCCGACCGGTCCGATCAGCTCCGCCCTCGTGCAGGCCACGGCAGGCGGACTGGCCAATGCGCAACTGGCTCCCGCCATGATCGGCGCGGGCATACCGGCCGCCTCGGTGGCGGCTGTGCTGCCGCAGTTGCTCGGGGCCGCCCTGACCAAAGTTCCTGCCGGTTCACTGCCGGCCGGTCTGGTGCCCTACGCCGCCTTCTATCCGGCCGCCCAATCCATCGCCTCTGGCGCCAGCACCATCGGCTTTTTAACTGCGGCCAAGACTGGACTCTATTTCACGGAGTATCCCACCAGCATCCAAATGCTCGGAGCGAGCTTCAACGCCGATGTGGGGAACACCGGCATCTCCTGGCAGGGTGAAGTCTCAATAAAAAGGGACGTCCCTCTGCAGGTCGATGACACTGAGTTGCTCTTTGCCGCGCTCTCCTCGCTGAACCCGGCCTATGGTGTCAGTAATCAAATCGGCGATTATCTCGGGCAATACAGCAAGGAGGTTTCCGGCTACCGCCTCCATACGGTCTGGACCGCCCAGAGCACCATGACCAAGGTCTTCGGGCCCCAACTCGGCGCCAGCCAGCTGACCGTGGTCGGCGAAGTCGGCGGGGTTTGGGCCAACCTCCCGGCCAAGGGCACACTCCGCTACGACGGCCCCGCCACATTCACGGGTGGCAGCGCGGCCTTCATGACCAGCAGTGGCAACGGGACCCTGCCCACCACTCCGGAGAGCGCCTTCGCTGACAGCTTCTCCTGCGGATATCAGATCGTCGCCAAACTCGACTACAACAACGCCTTTGCCGGCGTGAATTTTTCCCCCTCCGTCGCCTTCGTGCATGACGTCAAAGGCGTCACCCCGCTGCCGCTCGGCAACTTCATCGCGGGCCGCAAGAGCATCACGCTGGCCGGCGAATTCACGTTCCAGAACAGCTGGTCGATGGAATTGCGCTACGTGAATTACTTTGGCGCGGGTAATTACAACCTCCTCAGCGACCGCGATTTTGTCTCGGCCACCATCAAATACTCGTTCTAACCCGCGTGCCTTTTACACCCATGAAAAAACTTATCCCTTCAGCCCTGCTGCTGGCCTCGCTGCTGACTACGTCTATGCAGGCCGCGGTCAGTGAATCCGAAGCCGCCCGCCTTGGGCGCGATCTCACCCCGCTCGGCGCCGAAAAGACCGGCAATGCCGACGGCACCATTCCGGCGTGGAATGGCGGCATCACCACGCCGCCCGCCGGCTACAAGATTGGTGATCACCACCCCGATCCCTTCGCCAGCGACCAGCCGCTCTACACCATCACGAACCAGAATTTCGCCCAATACGAGGCCAGGCTTACCCCCGGACAGATGGCGCTGCTCAAAGCCTATCCTGATTACAAGATGCTCGTTTATGCGACCCATCGCAGCGCGGCCAATCCCCAGCGCATCTATGATGCGACGCGGGCCAATGCCACCACCGCGAAGATCGTGAACGGTGGCGCCGGCTTTGCCGATGCCAGCGTCGGTCCGCCCTTCCCCATCCCGCAAAGCGGCGTGGAGGTCATTTGGAACCATCTCGCGCGCTATCGTGGCATCTCCGCCGCCCGCTCTTTCGGCCAGGCTGCCCCGAGCCGAGGCGGCAGCTATACGATGGTCGAATTCGAGGATACTTTTCTCTTCAATTATTCACGCCCAGGACTCACTCCCAAGGAACTCGACAATGTGCTGGCCTACCTCAAGCAGTCCGTCGTCGGGCCCGCCCGTCTCGCCGGCACCATCCTGATCGTCCACGAGACGCTTGACCAGGTGAAGGAGCCACGGCGCGCCTGGGTCTACAATGCCGGCCAGCGTCGTGTGCGCCGCGCCCCGAATGTCGCCTACGACAACCCCGGCACTGCGGCCGACGGCATGCGCACCAGCGACCAGTTCGACATGTTTACCGGTGCGACCGACCGCTACGATTGGAAGCTCGTTGGGAAACGGGAAATGATCGTTCCTTACAACTCCTACAAACTGCACAGCGACCAAGTTAAGTATAAGGAAATCCTCACCCCTTTGCACATCAACCAGGACCTCGCGCGCTACGAGCTTCACCGTGTCTGGGTCGTGGAGGCCACCCTCAAGTCCGGCACGTCCCATATCTATCCCCGCCGCACTTTTTATGTGGACGAGGACAGCTGGCAGATCCTTGCAGTGGATCAGTATGACGCTCGCGGCCAGATGTGGCGCGTGTCCGAGGCCCACTGCATCAACTACTACGATGCCCTGACCTTCTGGAGCACGCTGGAAGTCCACACCGATCTACTGGCCGGCCGCTATCTGGCCATCGGCCTGGACAATGAAGGCAAAATGTATGACTTCAGCCTCAAGTTCACCCCGGCGGATTACAGCCCCGACGCCCTGCGGCGCGAAGGAGTGCGCTGATTGGCCCCTGCGCATAGCTTGAAGGCGGGTCGCCCCGCCCGCCTTCGGCTTGCCCCGGCATCCATGCCTGCCGCCCGCAACCGCTTCCTGCTAGGGGTGGCTGTCTTTGTGCTCGGCGCAGCGGCCGGCCGGCCGGACACCGTTGCGCCCAACATGCTGTTGCTAGACGGCGCGATTCTTGGCCGGCGGATCGTGGCCGTGGGTGAGCGTGGCACCGTCCTGCATTCGCCGGATTTAGGCAAATCCTGGCACAGCGCCGCCGTGCCGGACCGGGCTACGCTCACCGGGATCAGTTTTGCACCCAATGGGAAAGACGGCTGGGCCGTAGGCCACGATGCCCTTATTCTTGTGACCGCCGACGGCGGACGCACCTGGCGCAAACAGTGGCAGGGAGTGAATCTTACCGACTCTTTCCTCGATGTGCTCGTGCTCGACGAACGGCACGTCATCGCGGTCGGCGCCTTTGGTCTGTTCATGACGACGGTTGACGGCGGCGCCACCTGGCAGCCGCGTCGTTTGCTGGACGAAGATTATCACTTCAACCGGCTCACCCGCGGTCCCACCGGCACCCTCTATCTTGCCGGGGAGCATGGCACCTTGCTGCGTTCACCTGATCAAGGCGCCAGTTGGACCCCCATCCAGTCGCCCTACGACGGCTCGTTCTATGGCATTCTGCCCCTCTCCGCACACCAGTTGCTCGCCTACGGTCTGCGGGGCCGACTCTACCTCTCCGACGATGACGGGGAGGCCTGGACGCTCGTTGCCAATGAACAGCGGGGCCTGCTGCTGACAGCCGTGCGCCTGCCGGAGAATCGCATTATCGTGGCTGGGCAGGCCCGCGCATTTCTCGCCCTGGGCGAACCCACCATGACTCTCACGGCCTTGTCTTTGGATTTTCAGACAGCCGTGGCCGAACTGCTGGCCTTGCCCGACGGCTCATTGCTTGCCCTCGGAGAAGCTGGCGCGACCCGCTTGCCGCACCCTCTCCAGCCATGATCGAGAAATTCGCCATTTGGGTTTTTCGGCACCGCCTGCCCTTGGTGTGCGCTTTTGCCGCCCTGACCGCCGTCATGGCCTGGTATGCTGCACATCTGCGCGTGGACGCCAGCTTCAACAAGTCCCTGCCCTCGGAGCATCCTTACATCCGGACTTTCACCAAGTATCAGAGCGAGTTTGGCGGTGCCAACCGCGTGCTCATCGCCCTGATGACGCGGGAGGGGGACATCTTCACCCCGGAGTTCTTTAACGAGCTCAAACGTGCCACCGATGAGACCACCTTTCTCACGGGGGTGGACCGCGCCCAGGTGCAATCCCTCTACACCCCCAACGTGCGCTACATCGAGGTGGTGGAGGACGGTTTTTCCGGCGGCAATGTCATGCCCGCTGATTTTCGACCAACCCGGGAAAATTTTGCCAAGGTCAGGGAGAACATCATCAAGTCCGGCAAGCTCGGTCAGTTGGTCGCTAATGATTTTTCCGGGGCAATAGTCAGTGCTCAACTGCACGAGGTCGACCCGCAGACCGGCCAGAAGCTCGACTACATGCGCATCGCATCCGAGTTGGAGGCCATCCGGCGGCGCGTGGAGCGGGATACCGGCGGGCGCGTCACGGTGCACATCATCGGGTTTGCCAAGGTCATCGGTGACATCAGCGATGGCGCCCGCAACGTACTCACCCTCTTCGGCATCTCCATCGTGGTCACGACCCTGCTGGTCTGGAATTATGCCGGCCGCTGGAAACTCGCCGCCGCACCGGTCCTCTGCTCTTTGGTCGCCGTGGTGTGGCAGTTGGGCATCCTCACCGCGTTGGGATACGGCATCGACCCGTTTTCCATTCTGGTGCCGTTTCTTGTCTTCGCCATCGGGGTCAGCCATGGCGTCCAGAAAATCAGCATGTTCCGCAATGAAGTGTTCAATGGGCATGATGGCCCCACCGCGGCAAAGCGGGCCTTCATGCTTCTCATTGTTCCGGGAGTCGTGGCGCTCCTAACCGACACGGTTGGCTTCCTCACGATGCTGATCATCAAGATTCCGTCCATCCACGAACTGGCCATCACCGCCAGTCTTGGTGTCGGCGTAATCATCATCACCAATTTCTTCCTGCTGCCCATTTTGCTCTCCTACATGCGTCTACCCCAGAACTATCGGGAATGGGTTACCCAACGGCGCGCCCGGGGAGACATCCTCTGGAGCCGACTCGCCCGCGCAATGAAGCCGCGGCCTTCCCTGGCCATCATGCTCATCTGTTTCGTCATTGGCGGTTGGGCTCTTTGGAAGGCGGAAGACGTGCATATCGGTGACACGCAGGCCGGCGTGCCTGAACTCAGGCAGAGTTCGCGTTACAATCAGGACACTAGGACCATTACCTCCAATTTCAGCATCGGGGTGGATATCCTCTCCGTGATTGTTGAGACCGTGCCCAACGGTTGTGTAGACAACGAGGTGGTCACCTTGATGGATCGCTTTGAAGGTCACATCCGAACCGTCCCCGGGGTGCAGTCGGTCGTTTCACTCACCTCCGTCGCCAAGATCGTCAACGCCGGTTGGAATGAGGGCTCGCTCAAATGGCGCATCCTGCCCCGTGACCAACAGGCCCTCGCCCA
>CAJBES010000176.1 GCA_903952145.1 uncultured Opitutaceae bacterium
AGAGAATTGAAATGGTGCCCGAGGGGGGACTCGAACCCCCATGCTGATAAGGCACAGGCTTCTGAGACCTGCGTGTCTACCAATTCCACCACCCGGGCGTGACGGGAGGGGCAAAAGACACGTCCCCTGCGCCCGGCGCAAGAAAATTGATTCCCTTGGCTGCCTGGGAAAACCCCGCGGTCAGTCCATTCTGAAAAAGAAGCCATTCTCTCCAGGATCCACACCAAAAAGTTCATCGCGCTCATTCGGGCTGACAATCTCGACGGTCTGTTCGCCAGCACCAAGCGAAGGTCTTTGTGGCCGCCGCTGCCGTGGTGCAGCAAACCCCCGCCCCGTCTCGCCACGCTCACCCGCGGCAAAGCATTATTCCGCAGGGGGCAGATACTTCCTGATATCGGGGAGTTCCTTCACGCGACGACCGCCGGCCCACTGCGCCAGATAAGGGTCCTCCTCGGGCGAGACTTCCACTTCCTCCTCGCCGTCCTCCAGTTCCTCCTCGTCGGCGTCGGCGCCGGTGTCGGTAATGACCCAGTTCGGCTCCGCGTCAAAGTAGTGCGACATCCGGCGGGCCTCCGTTTCAAGGATCAGCGCGGGGTTCTTTACGCGGCCGGCTTTGACCAATTCCATATGCAATGGATAAAACTGGTCCCGATAGCGGTTCTGAAAATCGGAGAGCCACTTGTTCTCCACCCCTTCACGCCGGTTGAGCAGCAGCACGTCGGCAAAGTGGGCACAGGCGTCATACCACACGAGCAGCGGCGGGTTTTTCTCAGCCAACTGGCAATGGACCACACAAATGATGCGGGCGAGTTCGCCGCCGACCGTCTCCAGCCAGGCCTTGCTGGCCTCGAGCTGATCAATGGGGTTGCTGCGGCCATCGGTGATCAGAAACACATGCGTCGCCCCGCCCAAGGCAGGCGCCTGCACGCCGCCTTCGCTCCAGCACCAGCGCTGCAGATTGGGCAGCCGGGCGTCCGCGACCGTGGCGGTTTCACTCTCGGCCAGCAGCACCAGCGGCTGGTCACCGGCCTCCAATCCGCCCGCAATCAGATCCGCCAGCACCTCGCGCCGGCCCGAAGCAGCGGCGCCGAGTACGAGATAAACGAGCGGTTGCGCGGCCGGCATCAGAATTTGAAGGTCTGGTTCTGGGCGGCGTGCCGCATCCAGTGGTCGAGCAGCACGAGCGCGGTCATGGCCTCGACGATCGGCACGGCGCGCGGCACGACGCAGGGATCATGCCGGCCGCGGGCGGCCAGTTCGGTGTCGTGCCCGTGCACATCGACGGTTTTTTGCGCCTGCAGGATGGTGGCGGTGGGCTTGAAGGCCACCCGGAAGACCAGTTCCTCGCCGTTGCTGATGCCGCCCTGCACCCCGCCGGAGCGGTTGGTCGTGGTGCGCACCCGGCCGGCGCGCATCTCGAAACTGTCGTTGTGTTCGGAGCCCTGCAACCGGGTGCCGGCAAAGCCGCTGCCGACCTCAAACCCCTTGGTGGCGGGCAGTGAAAGCATCGCCTTGGCGAGGTCGGCCTCCAGCCGGTCGAAGACGGGTTCGCCCAAGCCGGGCGGCAGGCCGCGCACGCGGCACTCGATGACGCCACCCACGGAATCGCCCTGGCCGCGCACCGCCTTGATACGCTCGATCATGCGCACGGCCGTCTCCGGATGCGGACAGCGCACCGGTGTAGCCTCAACCTCGGCAAGCGAGGGGAAATGCTCCGTCACCGGCATTTCGATGTCGTGCACCCGGGTGATGAAAGCCCGGATTTCCACGGCCCCGGCCAAGGTCAGGATTTTCTTGGCGATGGCGCCGGCAGCGACGCGACCGATGGTCTCCCGGGCGGAGCTGCGACCGCCCCCGCGGGGATCGCGGAGGCCGAATTTGGCCTGATAGGTGTAATCCGCATGCGACGGGCGGAACTTCTCCTTCATTTCGTCGTAAGCCGCGGGCCGGGCGTCCGCGTTGCGGACCAGCATTGATATCGGGGTGCCGGTGGTCCGACCCTCATGGACGCCTGATAGGAATTCCACCCGGTCCTCCTCCTGGCGCGGGGTCACGATGTCGCTTTGCCCCGGGCGCCGGCGATCGAGCTCGGCCTGGATTTCCTCCACCGCCAACGGCAGGTTGGGAGGACAGCCATCGATCACGACGCCCACCCCCGGCCCATGGCTTTCGCCCCAGGTGGTGATGGTGAAAAGTGTGCCAAAGCTGTTGGGCATTGCGGGGACAATACGTTGCGAGCGGCATCGGGCCGGGCAAGCGGCAAATCCCAAACTGGTGCCCCCGCCCGGAATTGAACCGGGATCACACGTTTAGGAAACGCGTGCTCTATCCATTTGAGCTACGGGGACGCCGACCCGCATGTTTTGGCCATTACCCGCCGGTTGCCAAGCCCAACCACACCAAGCTTGTGGCGATTTGCCGGATCGGCCCCGGACCCAGACCAAGAACGCTGGCGTCGGAATTTTCAGCCCACGGCGGTCGATCTGCGCACGATCAAATTGGCCCGCAGCAGCACGCGCCGGGCCGGCATATGCGGCTGGCGCAAACGGCCCAACATGGTTTCGATCGCGGCCGCACCCAAAGCCGCGCAAGGCTGGCGCATCGTCGTCAGCGGCGGGGAAAGGAGACTGGCATAGCGCACATCATCGAAGCCGGCCACCTTCACCTCGGCCGGCACCGCCCGCCCGAGGGCTTGCAGCGTCTGCAGCAACTGCGCCGCCGTCGCATCATTCGATGCCATCAGGGCGTCGGCCCGGAGGCCCTTCAGCAACGCGCCGACCCATTTTTTGTCCTCCGGGGCTCCCACGGCGAATTCCAGTTGGGCGGCCGGCACCCGCGCCACGGCGGCGCGGGCCCCGGCCACACGCAGGTCGGTCGTCGCCGGGAACTCCCGCCGGGCGACAAAACCAAGCCGGCGACAACCGCGTTCCAACAGATGCGCCGCCAGGTCGAAGCCGGCGAAAAAATCATCAATCGCCACCAGATCATGCCCGCTCCGCTCAGGGAACTCACCCAGATCGCGGTCCAGCAGGACGATGGCGAGCCCGCGCCGGTGCAGGCAATCCACCAGTTCCCGGTTCACCGCCGCCCGGACGGGATGATGCTCAATCGGGGCAAAGAAAACCCCCTGGACGCCGCGATCAACCCACTCGCGTGCGATCAGGTCTGGAGAACGATCGGCCACCGCCGCACCCATGACCACGTTCCAGCCCACCGCGCGCGCCGCCCGGGCAATTTCGGCTGAGATCGGTTCCAGGATTTCCGTGGCACCCAACCCGTCCGCCAGCAGCCCGAGGGTGCTCGCCGTCACCGGGGCCGAGCGCACAAAAGACCCCGCGCCGCGGTGACGCTCCACCAGTTCGAGCCGCTGCAATTCCCGCAGGGCCTGGGCCACCGTGGGCCGGGACACGCCAAAGCGGCGTGCCAAAGCCATCTCGCTCGGCAGTCGCGCCCCATCCTTGAATTCCCCGCGCTTGATCGCCTGATGAAGATTCTGGAAGATAACAGCGTGTTTGGGCAGCGCGGCCATGGGCAATGTCATGACAGGTTTTTACCGATTGCGACCCTCTTCCATAGCGTCCGCCCGCGCGGCGGTACAGAGATGAGACGGACCCAATTCCCATGGCACTCTTTCCCACCATCCTCCCGGCCCGGCTCAAGGAAATCCTCGCCGCCATCGGTCAGGCCCGCATCGGCGTGGTCGGCGACTTCTGCGTCGACAGCTATTACATTGTCGACACCGCTGCCTCCGAACCGTCGCTTGAAACCGGCCTCGCCACCCGTCCGGTGCGGGAGCAATTCGCCACGCCCGGCGGGGCTGGCAATGTCGTGGCCAATCTGCATGCCCTCGGCGCCACGGCCATCAGGGCCTTCGCGGTTGTCGGCCCCGATTCACTCGGGCTGCAACTCGTGCAATTGCTGAAGAACCTGCAGGTGGATACCACCGGCGTGATTGTCCAGCCAACCGGTTGGCAGACCCACTCCTATCTCAAACCCATCGTCAATCGCGAGGAGTGCCATCGTTACGATTTTGGGGGTTTCAACACGCTCAGCTCCCCTTCCGCCCACGCGCTGCTCGCAGCGCTCGCGGCCGCGCTGTCCGGCCTTGATGTGCTGGTGGTGAACCAGCAATTCAAGCGAGGCCTCCACTCCGAGGAATTTCAGGCCGGTCTCAACGCCCTCCTCCTGCGCCATCCCAAAGTTGTCGCCTTGATCGATTGCCGCCAGCTGTCGCACGCCTACCCCACGGGCTGGTGCAAGCTCAACGACCTTGAAGCCACCCGCCTTTGCGGCCTGACCCATCTGCCCAAGGACCCGATCACCCGCCAGGAAGCCGTCGATTCCGCGGTGCAGCTTTTCGCCCGCTGGCAGCATCCGGTCTTCGTCACGCGCGGCCGGCATGGCTGCGTGGTGATCGATCCGCAGGGGGTGCATGAGATCCCCGGACTGCACATCATCAAGCCGACCGATACCGTCGGCGCCGGCGACAGCATGATGGCCGGCATCGCCGCCGGTCTCGCCTTTGGGGCCTCGCCAGCCGAGGCCGCGGCCTTCGGCAATTACGTGGCCGGTGTCACCGTGCAGAAATTGCAGCAGACGGGCACGGCCTCGCCGGCCGAGATTCTGGCCATTGGGGAAAGCCCCGACTATGTGTATCAACCCGAGCTGGCTGAAGACCTCCGCCGGGCCACCTACCACCCGGGCACGGCCATCGAAATCGCGGAGCCCCTGCCCGCCGATTTCGTGATCCGCCACGCCATCTTCGATCACGACGGCACCATCTCCACGCTGCGGCAGGGTTGGGAACAGGTGATGGAGCCGATGATGATCCAGGCCATCCTCGGTCCGGCCGCCCCGACCATCGACCGCGCCACCTACGAGCGGGTCACCCGGCAGGCGCGCGAGTTCATCGACAAGACGACCGGCATTCAAACGCTGCAACAGATGCACGGGCTCTCGCTCATGGTGCGCGCGGCGGGTTTCGTGCCGGAACCGGAGATCCTCGATGCACCGGGTTACAAACGCATCTACAACGACGCCCTCATGGGGCTCGTCCGGGAGCGCAAAGCGCGGCTGCAGCGCGGCGAACTTGGCGTGGAGGATTACACCATGAAAAACGCCGTCGCGCTCCTGCAGGCCCTGCACCGGGCGGGCGTGCGGCTGTATCTGGCCAGCGGCACTGACGAGCAGGATGTCGTGCTTGAGGCGGCCGCACTGGGTTATGCGGCGTTGTTTGAGGGCCGTATCTACGGGGCGAGCCAGGACATGGCCCACGATGCCAAGCGCATGGTGCTCGACCGCATCCTCGGCGAAATCGGCCCGGGTAGCGCCGCGCACATCGTCACCTTCGGCGACGGCCCCGTTGAAATCCGCGAGACCCGCAAGCGGGGCGGCCTGACGGTGGGTGTCGCCAGCAACGAAGTGCAACGCTTCGGACTGCAGTTGGAAAAACGCTCCCGCGTGATCCGCGCCGGGGCGCAGCTCGTCGTCCCCGACTTCTCCCAACTCGGCGCACTGCTCGCACTGCTCCGCCTCAACCCGAAATCCCCGGCTACTCCACCCAAGCCATGAACCCTTTTGATTACCAAACCCGCATCCTGACCCGGGATGCCATGAAAACCGAAATGGCGGCCCTTCACGCCGCCGGGAAGAAAGTGGTCTTCACCAACGGGGCTTTCGATATTCTGCACCTCGGCCACCTGACCTACATGACCTTCGCCCGGCAACAGGGCGACTGCCTCATTGTCGGGCTCAATTCCGACGCTTCGGTCAAACGCTACAAGGGCGACAAGCGCCCCATCGTCCCCCAGCAGGAACGCGCCACCATGCTCGCCGGCCTCAAATGCGTGGACTACGTGGTCATCTTCGACGAGGACGAACCCAAGGAGCTGATTGCCCACCTGCTGCCCGATGTCCTGGTCAAGGGCGAAGACTGGGCCCATTACGTCAGCGGCCGGGAAGTGGTCGAGGCCAACGGCGGCCGGGTCATCCTGGCCAAGCTGGTCGCGGGCCGTTCCACCACCAATATTATCAAAAAAGTCGTGGAGGCCTACGGGCAATGAACCCAGCGATCGTGGTCACCGGCGGAGCCGGCTTCATCGGGCGCAACCTGGTCGAGGCGCTGAATCAACGCGGTGAGGCCAATCTCTATCTGGTCGACTCCCTCGGACTGGATGCGAAGTGGCGCAATCTGGCCGGGCTGGCCTTCGAGGATCTCTGGGGCATCGACGACTTCCGCCAGCGCGTGCGCACCGGCGCCCTGCCGGAAATTGCGACGCTCTTCCATCTCGGCGCCTGCAGCGCCACCGACGAGGCCGATGCCGACTACCTGCTCGACAACAACTACCGGACCACGCGGGAGCTTTGCGAATGGTCGCTCAAAAATGGCACCCGGTTCATCTATGCCTCCAGCGCCGCGACCTACGGCAACGGTGCGCAGGGCTACAGCGATGCCGATGCCGTCACGCCAAAACTGCGGCCGTTGAACATGTATGGGTATTCCAAACAGATGTTCGACCTCTGGGCCCTGCGCCACGGTCACCTGCAGGCCATTGCCGGGCTCAAATACTTCAACGTTTTCGGTCCGGGCGAAGACCACAAGGGCCACATGCGCTCGGTCGTCAACAAGGCCGCCAGCCAGATAATGGAGCAGGGCAAAGTGCAACTCTTCCGCTCGCACCGGCCAGACTTCGCCGATGGCGAACAGCGGCGGGATTTTGTCTACGTGAAGGACGCCGTCGCGCAGACGCTGTTCTATCACGACCGACCGGATGTTTCCGGCCTTTTCAACTGCGGCACGGGCCAGGCCCGCTCGTGGGAAAATCTGGCGCAGGCGGTTTTCGCCGCGCTCGGCCAGGACCCGGTGATCGAGTTCATCGACATGCCCGCGGCCATCCGCGGGCAATATCAATACTTCACCCAGGCGGACATGACCAAGGCGCGTGCGGCCGGTTACACGCATAACTGCTTCACCTTGGAGGAGGCCGTGCAGGACTACCTCCAAATCCTGGGGATGACCCCAGTTGACCGGGGATCCTGAAACTTTTGTCCTACGGCGGGGAAGTGACTCCGGGATTGGCGATGACTCTGGCCGCGGCTTCGGTTCAAGGGAGAAAACCCATGTTCTATCCAGTTGCACCACAGGGCTCCGGGCGGGCGCGGGGATCCGGAGGTCAGCTCTCCATGGTCAAAGAAATGTCAGTTGACATCCCAACCCGCCAAAGCACCGTTGACCTCCCATTTCAGACATGAGCACCACCGAAACCAAGACCCAGACCCTAACGCCGGCAGAAATTCCCTTCACTGCCCCGCAGTTGATGGTCCGTTACGTCACCGACACCGGCAAGATTCTGCCCCGCAAATACACCGGGTTCTGCGCCAAACACCAGCGCGCGGTCACCAAGACCATCAAAAACTCGCGCAATCTGCTTTTGTCCAAGTAAGCGGGCGGCGATTGCACTATTCCCTTTAGCCGGAGTGAAAACTCCGGCTTTTTTGTGCCATTCCCCCATGCCACGCGCCCGAATCTACCGTGGAACCGCCCACAACCTGCGTCTGCTTGCCCGTAAATTACAGCAGGGCGTGCTGGTGGCCGTGCCCTCGGAGACTGTCTATGGTCTGGCCGGTAATGCGCTGGACGCGCAGGCCTGTCGCAAAATTTTCGCCGCCAAAGGGCGCCCCAGCACCGATCCGCTCATCGTCCACATCCACTCGCTGGCCCAACTGGCCGAGGTGGCCGTCACCAATCCCGCCGCCCTCAGGCTCGCGCGCCAATTCTGGCCCGGACCGCTGACCTTGGTCTTGCCCAAACGGGCCGTTGTGCCCGATGCCGTCACGGCAGGCCTTGCCAGCGTGGCGGTGCGGATGCCCAGCGACCCGCTGTTGCGCCGGCTGCTGAAATTGTGCGGCCTGCCCCTGGCCGCCCCCAGTGCCAATCCCTTCGGCTACGTCAGCCCCACCACCGCCGAGCATGTGCGGCACGGGCTGGGATCGAAGATCGGTTTCATCCTCGATGGCGGACCGGCGCGGATCGGGCTTGAGTCCACCATTGTGGACCTGCGCCAACCCGGACGGCCGCGCCTCCTGCGGCCCGGTGCCATTACGCGCGGCCAACTGGGCCGCGCTCTGGGCCGCCGGGTGGTGGTTGGACTGCGACCGTCCGACCGCAACAAGGGAGCGCAGATCGCCCCGGGATTGCTGAAGCGACACTACAGCCCGCATGCCCGGGTGGTCCTGCACCGCAAACTCTCCACCCGCCGCGCCGCCACGAGCGGCCCAAGCGAGGCCTGGCTGTTTCTCAAACGGCCGGTCCTCCCGGTGCGGAGCAACGTTTTCTGGCTGGATGCGGCGGGAACGACGCCGGTCGCCGCCCAGCGGCTGTTCGCCATGTTGCGTCAGCTCGACCAGGCCGGTTATACCATCATCCACGTCGAGCTGGCCCGGGGCGCGGGTTTGGCCGAAGCGCTCAACGACCGCCTGCGACGGGCCGCCGCCAAATAGGCTGCGGGCCGGCCGACAACCGCGCCCAGCGCCTCACTCCTTGTCGTGGGCCGACTTTACGATGTAATAATCCTTGTAGGATTTGTCGTAATACTGGGCGTAATAGTAGCCGGACACCGCCAGATCGAGGCCGTTGAGCACCGCGCCGTAATTCGGCACGTTGGCATTGAGGAGCCGGCCCGCCGCAAACTGCGCGGCCTTGCGCCGCACCTTGTTGAAGAAGATGGTGAATATCGAACCATCGACCAGGGGCAGGATGATCAGCGCATCGCTCACGGCCGCCAGCGGCGGCGTGTCGATGAACACGCGGTCATACCGCTTGCGCAATTCAGAGAGCATCAGCTCAAAATTCTTGCTGTTGAGAATGTGGGTGGGGTTCTTGGCCCGGCCGCCGGAGGTGAGGACGTCGAGGTTGGCGTGCTCGCTGTGCCTGATGGCCTCATCCAGCGGCATATTCCCGGTGCAGACGTCGATCACGCCCTTGGTGTTCTCCAGCTTCAGGCCCTTGTGAATGGTCGGCTTGCGCAAATCGCCGTCCACGATCACCACCCGTTCGCCATGCACGGCAAAGGTCAGCGCAAGGTTGGTGGTGAGGAAGGACTTGCCCTCACCCGGGATGGTGCTGGTGACGAGCATGCACTTGGCATGTTTGCTTTCGTCCTTCAGCCGCAGCGCCGAGTGCAGCGTCAGGAACGCCTCCGAGACCTGCCGGTCGGCATGATTGACCACGACCTGGGCTTTTTCGGCATGCTCCATTTTCTTCATCTGCGGGATGACCCCGACCAGCTGGAGCCCGATGACCGACTCGATGTCGAATGAGCTCTTTACGCGGTCGTCAATCATGGCCACGAAGAAGGCGAAGGCCAGGCCCAGGCCGATGCCACCGACAAAACCAAGCGCCAGGTTGAGGGCGATCTTGGGCGAGCTCGGTTTCAGGGCCGGCACCGCCCGGTCCACCACGCGGGCATTCTGTGTCTCGATCGTGCTGGTCATCGAGGTCTCGCGCGCCCGGGCAAGGATGTTTTCGAGGATCTGTTCGTTGATTTTAAAATCCCGTTCCAGATTGGCGTATTCCACCTGAAAACGGTCGAGGTCAAGGGAGTCGGCTTCCGCCTGCTTGAGTGCCGCGCCCGCCCCTCTTTCGTTCCGCAAGGCCGTCTGATACTCCGACTCGATGGAGGCGGCGGCTGAATCGGTCGCGCGCTTCAGCTCGCGTTCGGTCTGGCTCAGAGCGTTGGCGGCCTCGATCATGCGGGGATGCTTGTCCCGATAACGGTCCTTGAGCTGGGCGGTCGCGATCTTCTGCGCCGCGAGTTGTTGCAACAGCGGCCCGATGCTCGACTGGCCGCTGATGAACGGCAGCTCGGCCAGGTCGCCGGCGGCGGCGATCCGCTCCTGCACCTGCTTCCATCGGATTTCCGCGTCCTTCAGCCTGGCCGAGGACTGGGTCAAATACAGGTTCAGGGCCTTGAGTTTCTCGGTGACGATGTCCTTGCGCTGGTCAAGCGAGACCAGGTTGTTCTTCTCCCGGTAGGCCTGCAGCTTGACTGAAAGTTCGTCGACCTTCTTCCGCTGGTCGTCGGCCCGGGATTTGAGGTCTTCGACCGCCTTCATGGATTCATCGATGCGGACGCGGGCGTTGTAGGTGATGAACTCGTCCACGAACAGGTTGGCCACCCTGGCCGCGACCAACCGGTCTGGATGCCGGTAATTGATCTGAATCAGGAGCGAAAGGCGCAGGGGGATGATCTTGCGGTTCTCCGCCAGGATCTTGAACGGCAGGGGCGGCTCGGAGGCATTCTCCAGCTCATAGGGCGCCATAAAGCGGCGTAAATCGTCACCCGTGAGGCGTTCGGATACCTTTTGGATGATGCTCGCACTCTCCAGGATCTTGACCTGGGTGTTCAAATCCTCCGCCGACCGGATTTCGTTATCCATGACGGCCTGCACCTGCATGATCGTGGGGTCACGCCGGAAGATCTGCACCGAGGCCACGGAATCGTAGAGTTTGGTCTGGCTCAGCGTGTAGAGGATGGCCGAGGAGAAAACAACGAGGAACGCGACCACAATATACCAGATGCGCTCCCGCAAAATCAGCACGTAGTCCTTGATCGTGCGATGGGCCCCACTGCCGTCATCCTCACCGCCATAGCCGGCGGCAGAATAACCGGCATAGCCGCCGGTGTAACCGTAACTGCGGCCACCCTGAGTCTGTTTCGGGTCGGAATCCATGGTTTGCCGTTTAAAATATCCGTTCGGGCACGAAAATCACATCGTCCCGCTGCAGGATGTAGGACTTGGTGTTGCCGCTCTTGATGAGGTCCTCGGTGTTGATCTCCACCGCCTCGGTCGTGCCTTCAGACGTGGTGCGGGAAAGTTTGACGCGTTTGCGGTCCGCCAGCCGGTTGAAGCCGCCGGCCCGGGAGATTGCATCCAGCAGGGTCAGCTCCTCCTCCTGGGGAAAGAGCACCGCCCCGGGGGTGTTGACCGAGCCCATGACATTCACCGTGCGCTTGGCGTAGTCCAAGACCATGACGTTCACCTGTGGGTTCACGAGATAGTCACGGTCGTAGCAATCCCGGATCATTTCCTCGGCCTGACGCAGGGTTTTCCCGCGCAAATCCACGGACCCGATCATGGGCAGCACGATCGTGTATTCCTGGGACACGCGCACTTCCCGCGTGAGATCCTCCTCCTGAAAAACCTGAATGCGGAGCAGGTCGGAGGCCTGCAGCACATAATCGGACTTTACCCCCGGGGTGCCGGACTCCAGCGACTGCCCGCCGGCCAGACCAACCAGTAGCAACTGGATGGCAAAGCAACCAAGCAGTCGGCAATAGGTGGTGGGAAAATTCATCATGAGAAAAAAAGCGGAAGAAGACCCAAGGGTCCTTCTCCCGCTCAAATACGGCCGGAAATTTCTGCGCCGATCAATAGCGGAAATTCGCGGCGAGGCTGAAGACGTTGTTCTTGAAACTAGAGCCAGCGAGCTTGGTCTCGAATTTACGATAGGCGTAGGCCGCTTGAATGGTCACATTGGTGCTGACCGTGTAGTCGGCCCCGAGTGTAAACTCGAAGAAATCATCCGTGCGGGTGTAAAAATCGAGCTTGCGGTAAGTCAGCCCCGTGCGCACCGACCATTCTTCAGAGGCCTTGGTGATGACCGTGCCGCCGAGGGAAAATGATTTCTGCTGCGCACCACTGGCGGAATCGCCGAAGTCATTGCTCAGGTTGACTTGGAAGGTGGTTTTTTCCGAGAGGAGGAAGTTGACGGCGCCTTCCAAGTCCATGAGGGACTCATTGTCCCGGCTGTCGATCTTGCGGGTGCCAAAACCGACCTGCAGGCTGCCGTTCACCTTGGGCGTGAATTCACCGCGGAAACCGATGCGATAGGCATAGTCCTTGGAGTCCAGCCCAAGCTGGGATTTGGTGTCGCGATAGCGCAAGCCGAGACTGAGGTCGAA
Source organism: uncultured Opitutaceae bacterium (assembly GCA_903952145.1). GTDB lineage: Bacteria > Verrucomicrobiota > Verrucomicrobiia > Opitutales > Opitutaceae > UBA2377. The sequence goes on from CAJBES010000176.1 coordinate 11,964, forward strand.
TTTCGGGCTGAGCTCGTAGTAATAGTTGATCGGAATGGTGAAGGTCGTGAGATCGCTGTAACCCCCGCGCTTGTAATCGGTGCGGCTGTAAGCGCCACCGAGGCCAAGGCTGGATTTTTCGGTGAGGGAAATTTCGCCATTAAAACCGGCACTGGAGGCGTCGCGGCGGGTCAGGCCCCGCACGTCATAAGTGTTCTGGTTCTGCTGTGAAAAGCCGGCGTTGACGTTCAGCTTGGATTTACCGTCGTCGAAGCGGGTGGAAAAATTGACGGCTGAGAGCGAGGTGTTGAGGTTGTCGTTGTCGGAATAGTTGGCAAAGCTCTCCACGATCCGGAGGGAGCCCTGAGTGGTGGAATTCTGGCCAAAAACGAGTTCCACCCCCGGGTTGATGTCGAATATCACGTCATCTAGCCCACTGTTGGTAAGGTAGATGTTGTCATCAGCTCGCACGCCCAGCGTGCCCGTCAGGAACAGCTCGGCTCCGTCGCCAATAGCCAGAAAAGGCGCAGCTGCTGCGCCCGTGCTGATCGTCAAAGCCAGAAATAGGGCATTAATAAGCTTCTTCATTGGTAGTATTTGCTTGGTTGCTAACTTGAAAAAATATCTGAAAAGGAAAGAAGTGGCCGGATGGAGGCTCCTTGATTGCATACTCAGTGCGATATCAAAAACTGAGGAAGCTCAGTCGATTAGGGGGTGGCAAGTCTATTTTATTTACATGTTTTTCATCCGACGAAGCGGGATTTAACTTCAACCCTAATTAGTTTTATCTATCTTACTTATAGTCCGTGGCTGCTGGCACTGTAAGTGGGCTCAAAAAAGCGTTGCGCCGCCACCCATGAGCAGGAACTACCGCATTGCCGTCCTGTGTATTCTTGGATGCGGCCTGTTGTATGTTGGCGCCACACTGGGTTTGTTTCTGTTTGTCAAATACCAGCAGGGGCACACCGAAATAGCTTACAGCGACCTTTTGCTGCCAAACCACTGGCACCGGTTTCAGGTAAACAAGGGGCAAATCCCTAATCCGAAAATCTCTGGCCCAGTTTAAGGCGGGCAACCCCATCGCTGGCTTTCATAGCTTGCGGGCGGGCATGGCGCGATACCCGAGAT
>CAJBES010000177.1 GCA_903952145.1 uncultured Opitutaceae bacterium
CCTGGAGGCCGCGCAGAAACTGGCGGCCGCCGCGGGGGCGGGAAAGGTGCTCGCCGACTACCACACGTTGCTGGCTGATCCGGAGGTCGAGGCGGTCTACATCGCCACACCGCCCTTCCTGCACCGGCCGATGACGGTGGCCGCACTGCGTGCCGGGAAGCACGTCTGCTGCGAAAAGCCGTTCATGCTCTCCCAGGCCGAGGTACGCGAGGTGATGGCCGTGCAGCGGACCGTGCCGCACTTGAAGGTCATCTGCGCCTCGTCGCGCTATCACGGTGCCGGCATCGCGCTGAAGGCACGGCAGATGGTCGCCGACCGCGAGTTGGGCGAGCTTTACCATGTCTGCTACCGGCAGGTCACCGGCGCACCCAAGCCCGGCACGACGCTTCCCGCCTGGCGCAACGATCCCGCAAAAAATGGCGGCGGCATGTCCTTCGACTGGGGGCCCTACGACCTCGACTGGCTCAGCTGGGTGCTGGGTGACCTGTTCCGCCCGCGCACGGTCTTCGGCACGCTCGGCAATTATTTTCCGCTGACGCCGGAACGCGTGCCGCCCTGCCTCGATGTGGACGGCCATTACTGCGCGCAGATTATCTGCGACGGCGACCTCACCATCCTGTGGGAGCGCCGCGCCGCCGAGCACGGCCCGGCCCACCACACCATCGAACTGCGCGGCACCAAGGGCGGCCTCGACACCTACTTCATGCCGATGCCCGAAAAGCCCGGCCTGCAGCACCACGCCTACGTCGGCACCGAGGAGCTGAAGACCACGGTGCTGTCGGACGCGCCGCCCAACTGGGGCGACGCCATCGTCCATCCCGTGCGCGAACTCACCGCCGCGATCCGGGAAAACCGCGCGCCTTCCAATACGCTCGAGGACAACCTGCGCATCCATGGCGTGATTGATGCCCTGCTGACCTCGGCCCGCACTCAGCAGGCCGTGCACGTGGCGGATTGATCCCAGTCTCAACCAAGAACCAACCATGTCCCTCCCCAACGAACTCATTCTCTTCAACAACCACTTCGTGATGCACCGGCGGCATTACCCGTATCGGACGCGACTGGCGATCGCAGCCGACACCGGCTACGACGGCTATGAGTTTCATCCCATCGAACCCGGCGACGACAAAACATGGGGTGAGGCAACGGCGGCCTTCCGCGCCAGCGGGCTCAGGCGCGCCGGCATATATATCGTCGCGAAGGGCATCAACGACGACGAGTGCGACAAGTTCGACGCCGAGGTGAACCGCGCCAAGGGCATGATTGACCGCCTGGCGGCGATCGACCCGCAGGCGTTCGTCAACTTCACCATCCTCAGCAACCCCGGCGGCAAATCGACGCCGGACTACCGTGAGGCCGGTTCCGCCAAGGCGGAGCCGCGCCACTGGGAGCGGGCGGCCCGCATGGTGGGGGAAGTGGATGCCCATCTCGCGCTCCGCGGACTCAGTGGCAACATATACAACCACGTCTGGTTCATGCTCGACACGCCGGCGGCGGGCGTTCGGGCGATCCGGGAAAGCGGCGCGAAAGTCATCCGGCCCGGCATTGCGCTCTTCCACGCGCATTTTCACCTCGGTGTGCCCGACCTGCATGAGGTGATGGCGCAGCCCGGGATGGACCGGCTCGGCTATTTTGCCGTGCTCAACGGCTGGCCCAAGCCGGCGGAACCCTTCCGCACCCGCCCGCTCGACGACGGCAATATCGACATCGCGGCGGCGCTCGGCCTCGTCTGGGCGCACGGCTACACCGGGCCCATCGTCTCGCAAGCCTACGACCTTGGGGGGGACGCTTGGCTCACGGCCAAGCGCTCGATCGATTACATCCGCGAAATCCACGACCGCTACCAACGCAACCCGGTCCTGAATCCGTGGCACGGAATTTGAGGGTGGGTGGGCACGTCCCTGTGCCCGCATGGGAATCAGGCAACGTAACCTGCAGATGTGCGCCGGGGGACCTGCGCGCATCCCGGAACACACCATGAGCCGCATCGTAAAGATCGAGACCGGTCGCTTCGACTACGCAGTCGCGGGCGAGTTCAAATTTTTCAAGCCCGGTCCCGACGGCCGGGTCCTGCGACCCTCCGTGCTGGTGCGACTGACCGACGAGAACGGCGTCGAGGGGTGGGGGCAGGCGGTGCCCGTGCCGACGTGGACCTACGAGACGGTCGAGAGCGTGCTGACGACGCTGGAGTTTTATCTCGCCGAGGTCGTGCTCGGGCGCGACCCGGCGGATTTTGCCGGCCTGCACCACGCGATGAACACGGCGATCCGGCCCGCGTTTTCGGTCGGCCAGCCGTTATGCAAGGCGGCGCTCGATCTGGCCTGCCATGATCTCGTCGGCAGGCAGCGCGGCGTGCCGGCGTGGAAACTTTTCGGTCCGTCCGCCACGGCGCACGCAGCCCTCACGCTGAGCTGGACCGTGGCCTCGCCGAAGATGGCCACGGTCGAGTGCCAGCTCGCCGAAGGCCGCGCGCGTGGTTATCGCAATTTTAACATCAAGGTCGGCGCGCCGCAGCCGGCGGACTACGATCTCGCGCTGGCGCGCAAGGTCCGCGCTTTTGCGCCGGACAGTTTCCTCTGGGCCGATGCCAACACCGGCTACACGCCCGCCGAGGCCCTGGCCATCGCGCCGCAGCTGCGCGACGCGGGCGTGGACGTGCTGGAGTCACCGCTGCCGCCCACCCAAATCCGCGGCTACCAGGCCCTGAAAAGGCAGGGCGCGCTGCCGGTCCTGATGGACGAGGGCATCCTCGCCCCCGAGGTGGCGGCCGAGTTCATCGCACTCGACATGATGGATGGCATCGCGATGAAGCCCGCACGCAACGCCGGTCTCTGGCCCTCGGTGCAGATCGTGAACCAACTGCGGGACCGCGGCCTGATGGTGCTCGGTTCGGGGCTGAGCGATCCGGATTTTTCGTTGCTGGCCGCCGCGCACCTGTTCGCGTGGAGCGGCATCACCCGGCCCTGCGCACTGAACGGTCCGCAGTTTCTCGCCGACAGCCTTTTCGGTGACGCGTTCAAGCCCGCGGCCGATGTGCTGACACTGCCAACGGCACCCGGCCTCGGGTTTTCGCCTGACGCCCGCGCCACGGCCTGTCTCAAAACGGTCGCCCTTCTCGCCTGACCGGCCTCAGGACCGCGGCTCAGGCTTTAAGGGTGAGCTTTACATTGACGCGCAGGGTGCCGGACCGACCGCGCTGCCGCAGCGTGAGCCGCGGCTGGGTGGCGGCGTGCTTCCACGCGTATTGGATCACTTCCCAGCGGGCCTCGACGGCTGTGCGCCGCGGGTCCATCAATGGCATTTCATCAACCTGCGCCTCAACGTCCTCGGGAAACGTGAGCACCGCGGTGGCCCGGCGTCCCTCGATGATGGCCTGCCGGCCTTCGAGCCGGATCGGCAGGCGGGTGGTCCAGTGGAAGATCGCGCCCTCGCCCCGGCTCACGGCCCACTCGTCCGTGAGGGTGAACGTGTCCGGCGCCGGTGAATCCCACGTGCGCTGCCAGCGGGTGAACCAACCCTCCCAGCTGGGCGTGAGATCTATGGTGGCCGAGAAGCGGGTGGCATCGCCGGAACCGCGGGGCTTGAGATCGATGGCGCATGGATTTGCCGGCGCCGGCCGCTCCGTCCCGCACCAGGGCGTGAGCATGTTGTGCCGCTGGGCGTGCTTGAGCTGGGTCGCGATGGGATTGGCGTAGTCCACGCAGCCGAAATCGAAGGCGAAGCTGTCGCCCGCGCATTCGAGGACGAAGCTGCCCTTGTCCTCATGCTGGTGGTCGCCGCGCGCCTTGTTGCCGAGAATGAAGAGCTTCACGAGCTCGGGTCCGAGCCGGCGCACGGACGCCATGTAGCCGAGGTCCGGCATCTCGACAAACGGTGCGAGTTCCGGCCCCCGCGCCGGGATTTCGCGGTCGAGTCGCAGGATGGCGAGCATCGGTGCGACGCCGGCGCGTTGCACGGATTTCCGGTAAAGCGTGACCCAGTGCGACCGGGGCATGAGCCAGGCGAGAAAGGCCAGCGCCTCGCCGAAGACAAAGTTCGCGTCGCCAGTGAGAATCATGTCTTGGCCGTCGTCGGTCGAAAGCAGCATTTCGGCAAGCCGGTCGGTGCGAAAGAGCGGTGCCGGCACGAGCTGGCGCAGGTCCTGCCCGCGGCCGCGGCTGTAGAGCAGGGCGGAGACCGCGGTCTGCTGCGCCACCCAGCTGAAGTACGAGGCGCCTTCGACATAGCCGCCGTCGGGCAGCAGGGCGTGGCCGAGATTTTCCAGCAGGTTGGCCCACGCGATGTCCGTGTGCGGCGCCACACGGTCCGCGGGTTTCGGGTAATGGCCGAGGCTGACCGGCATGCACCGCTCCAGTACGAGCAGGCTGTAAAGCCGTCCGGGGGTGATGCCGCAGAGCTGGTTGGTGTGGTACATGTACTCCCACCACCAGGAGGCGTGGCTCATCCCGCCGTGCGCCTCGGTCGCGAGCTTGCGCAGGATGAGGTTGCGCCCCAGCGGCGTGAACCATTCGCCGCACATGTCCAGGATCATGGCGCATTCCCAGCCGATGAGCGCATGCGAGAATCCGCGCTGGTCCCAATTGCCGCCGCGCAGGTGCGCGAAGAAAATGTCATCCCAGTGGTCGCAGTGCGCCAGGCTGAGGGCGTAGCGGGCGGCGAGCCGGCAGAGCGCCTTGTCCTTCCAGAGCAGGCCGGCCTGCGCGGCGAACGGGCCGTGCAGCATGATCTGCTTGCCCATGTCGCGCTCGCGGCGGAAGACATTGAAGTTCCAGAAATTGACGTACTCGCCGATGAGCGGCTCGGGCGGCGTGCTCCGGGCCTTCTCCGACAGCTGTCGCAGTTCGCGCGTCGCGGGAGAGTCGGCGAACTTCCGGCGCACCTCCTCCAGCTCTTCCGCGTTCACCATCAGGCCGTAGGCTGGCTTGAAGGCCGGCTCGAACTCTGCCGGCTGCAGGTACTTTTCCCAGCGCTCGTCGTAGCCGGCCCATTGCTTGAGATGGAAGGGCAGGCGCGTGGTGCTCTGCAGGCCGAACCACATCAGCCAGCCCGAACTGGCGACCGGGTGCGGGTGGCGCACCTCGACCGTGAGTGAATGGATCCGTTGCGCGCCGTCGAGTGCCACCCACTCCTCGTGCCGCGTGGCACCGCAGGGGCGGCCGATGCGGGCGCGCGGACCGGCGTCGGTTTCCACCGCCAGGCTGATCACGCTGTCCTCCGGCAGGTTGAGGCAGACCAGCACCCGGTCGTAGTCGCGGCAGTCGAGCGCCTCGTAGCGCCGTTGGACGCGCAGCACGAGGCCGTCCGGCGCCGGTTGCTCCCAGTTGAAGGTGACGAACGACCAGCCCGGCGTGAATTTCAGGCCGGTGACGCCCGGGGTTTCGGTCTGCCACTGGTTGAACTCGCTGAGGCTCGGCTCAAAGAACGGTTCGAAAATGGCCTCGGCGCTGTTGATGGGAATGGGACGCATCCAGGAAAGTTAATGCCGCCGGCAGGGAGTGGACAGCGCAAATCCACGGTCCCGCGGCCAACAGGTGCTGGGGCTGGTTTACTCCTTCGCGGCGAGCTTGGAGTAGTCGCAGCCGATGAAGATGCCTGCGGGGCCGGTGAACTTCTTCTGGTATTCCTCACGCGGGACGACTTGGGTGGCAGCACTGCGGTAGTGGAACTGCAGGGCGCGCCGGCGGAGGTCAGAACGGTTGGCCGGGGTTTCGTGCGGCAACAGCCCGTCGAAGATCATCAGACCACCGGGGGGCAGCTCGATTGGCACGGCGGCGGCCGGGCTCACCTCTTCGGTGGTGATTTCACAGTCAATCTTCGACCAGTGATGCGGCCGCGGGCCGGTGTGGTGGCCGCCGGGGATGACATGCATGCAGCCGTTGGCAACGACTGCGGGGTCGAGTGCGATCCACACCCCGGCCACGCCGTCAAACCGGTTAACCGCAAAGTAGGCGAGATCCTGGTGCCAGGGTTTGGCGGCGCCGATGCCGGCGGGTTTGCACAGGGCCATGCTGGAATAGGGCTGGTAATCCTCGCCGAGCACAGCGCCGAGCAGGGCGCGCAGTCGCGGATGCTGGTGCGCGATGTAGTCGTAGATGGGCAGTTCCATATCGTAGGACTGGAATTTGCGGATGTTGTCAGCCAACTCATCGAGGCGGTCGGGGCGGGCCTCGTAATCGCCCTCGACCTGGAAGTGAAAATCGGAGCTGCGGCTTTTGAAGAGCAGGCCGCGGCCATTCTGCATCTTCTGCTCCTTGTCCTTGTAGACCCGCTCGGAGAGCGCGTCGTTGAAGGCATATTTTCGGACGAGCTCGTTGATGCCGTCGGACGCCCGGCGGACCTCGTCGGGAGACAGGGCCTCGAGAAAGGCGAGGTAGCCGTCCTCCCGGTAGCGCGCGATCATGGCGGCGTCCGGACGCTCGGGCAGGGTGGGGAAGATATTCGGGGTGTGGACAGGCATGGGGGTGGGGGTGGGGGTGGGGCGGGGGAAGAAAGCAACATCCGGGGCACTTGTCACGCCTCGTGTTGGCCGCGCCTACCGGCAGGTTGGGTGGGCCACGTGGCCCAAATTTCCACCCGCTCC
>CAJBES010000178.1 GCA_903952145.1 uncultured Opitutaceae bacterium
CGCCTCGCCCTCTCGCTCGACCGTGCCGCGGGCGGGAAAATCTCCTTGCTCGAGGTCCTGCGCGCCCAGCGCCACCAGCGCACCAAGCGGCTCGACGGCTTTATGCTCCGCGGCCGGGAACTCGCCGCCGAGCGCCCAGACGTGTTCGAGACCGATCCCGCCCGCCTCATCCGCGTTTTCCGCCACTGCCAGCAGCTCGATTGCACACCCGACTTCCATCTCGCCCAGCTCATCCGGGCCGGCCTGCCCCTCATCACGCCGGAGGTGGTCCAGTCCCCCGCGGCCAACACCAGCTTTCGCGCCATCCTCTCCCAACCCGGAGAGGTCCACCCCACGCTGAGCCTCATGCACGAGCTTGGCGTCCTCGGCCGTTTCATTCCCGAGTTCGAAAAACTCACCTGCATGGTGCAGCACGAATTCTACCATCGTTACACCGCCGATGTGCACGTGCTGAACACCATCCGCGAACTGGACCGCATCTTCACCCAGGCCGAGCCCATCACCCTCAAATATCGCGAGGCCCTCCACGAAACCGCCGACCCCGACCTCCTCTACCTCATCCTCCTGCTCCACGACATCGGCAAGGCCGAGGGCATCCAGGGCCATGCCGACAGCGGCGTCCGCCTCGCCGGGCCCATCATGGATCGTCAGGCCATTCCGCCGCGGATGCGCCAGGTGGTTTCATTCGTCATCAAAAATCATCTCATCATGGCACGATTCTGGCAGAAGCGTGATGTCGATGACCCCCAGACCGCCGCCGCCTTTGCCGCCCTCGTCGAGGATGCCGAACAGCTGCGCTACCTCTATGTCCACACCTTCTGCGATGCCCGCGGCACCGCGGCCAGTCTCTGGAACAGCTACAAGGACACCCTCCACACCAGCCTCTATCGTTCGACCCTGGAACGCTTGAACCTTGGCGAGGCCATCCATGCCAGTTATCAGGAGAGAAAGCTCATGATCCAACAGGAAATCATCGCCCAGACCATCCCCGGCGTCAGCTCGGATGAGATCGTCGCCCACTTCGGCCTGCTGCCCGAGCGGTACTTCATGCACACCGAGACCGCGGAGATCTCCCTGCATATCTCGATGGTCAACCAACTCCTCCAGTCCATCTCCGGCGCGGATTCCGTCGGCTCCCTGCGCCCCGTGATCGACTGGCATGACGACCTCAACCGCTCCCTCACCATCGTCAATGTCGTCACCTGGGACCGCGCCGGCCTGTTCTACAAGCTCGCCGGCGCCTTCAGCGTCGCCGGCCTGTCCATCCTCGGGGCCAAGGTGATTTCCCGCTCCGACCACATCGCCATCGACACCTTCTACGTGGTCGAACCCGGCCGCGGCGTCGTCCAGAGCGCCAATGCCCAGGAAACTTTCGCCCGGACCATCGAGTCCATCCTCGTCACCAACCGTGACCTCTACCCCGAAATCCTGGCCCAGGCCAAAAAAATCACCAGCCGCTACGCCGCCAACCCCAACGCCGGCCCGCACACCGCCTTCCCGCCCACCGTCGAGGTCTATCACGAGCTTTCCATGCAGCGCATCATCGTGGAAATCCAGGCCCGTGATCAGATCGGCCTCCTCTACCAAATCGCCAAGACCATTTCGGGTCAGGGCTTCGACATCACCTTCGCCCGCATTGGCACCGAGCGCGGCGTCGCCCTCGATACCTTTTATGTCGAAAGCTCCGATCCCGCCCGGCCCGCCGACACCATCCGTCTGCATACCCTGCGCGACACCTTGTCGGCGATCATCAATCCCGCCGAGCCGGAGCCGGCGTTGAAATAAACCGGATGGCGGATACCTGCCGGTGCACAGGGCCTGTGTTCAACCCTTGGATTCTGTTGGCAGCGAGCCTGCACGCGCTCAGCCCGCGCCTGCCGGCGGGCGGCCGGCCGGAACGAGATCAGATCTGCTTGGGTTTTTGAAAACACATCCGCTACCGTCCCGCTGTGGCAGATAATCCCATCCAGCCTGCTGACGATCCGTTATCCGGTATCAATGGTCCGGTATCGGCCGACCCGCGCGCCCTGCCGGCCCTCTATGCCATCGCTGCACTCACCGGTCGCGACCTTCCCGCGGCCGACGCCGCGTGCATGGCCCTCGCCGCCATCGCCAGGGCCGTCGACGCCCGCAGCGGCGCCCTCCTGCTCCTCAACCCCGACACGAACCGCCTGGAACTCGAAGCCCATCACGCACTCCCCGGCGCCGAGGGCGGCCTGGCCTTTGAACTCGGCCAGGGCCTGCCCGGCTGGGTCGCCCTGCATGCCCGGCCCTTGCTCGTGGGCGACGTGGCCACTGATGCCCGCTACCGCGCCGTGCATGCGCACATCCGTTGCCAGATGGCCGCGCCCCTGCTGGCCGATGACCACGTGCTCGGCGTCATCTTCCTTGACCATGACCGGACCGGGGCCTTTTCCCCAGCGGAACTCCGGCTGCTGGTCACGCTGACCGACGAGACCGCCCGCGTGCTACGCCGCCTCTGGCTGTTCGAACACCTGCAAGGCAAGGCCCGCCAGCTCGAAACCCTCATCACCACCGGCCAGTCACTCGTCGCCAAGCTCGAGCCGCAGGAATTGTTCGACGCCCTCACCCGCGACGCCCGGCATCTGCTCGCCAGCCGGGCCTGCACCCTCCACCTCCACGACCTGGCGCGCGGCACCCTGCGGTGCGTGTCACTCGCCTCCGGCCATCCCCTGACCCCGCCCGCCGGCGACCGGCCCGTCGCCACCTGCCTGGCCGGAGCCACCATCAACACCCGCCACCAGACCGAGTTTCCCGACATCCAGTCGGCCGAGTTTCACGGCCTGGCCGATCTCCCCGGCGACCCGGACCTGCGGTCGGTCCTCATCACGCCCCTCATCTTCGAACACGAG
>CAJBES010000179.1 GCA_903952145.1 uncultured Opitutaceae bacterium
CTATTCGGTTGCCACCCATGACCGAGACTTTCCCCTGATTGTCTGGTTTGGATTGCAGAGTTATCATCTTAATATGTTGGAGGGCGCGACGTTGGTTGGTTCGGGTCAAAATCAGACATTCCATTGTTCACAGTGTCATTGCCATTTGCTTCCAAATTATGACCTGCATATGGCTATTTTCCCCCACCCACACCGATGTGTGAGTCGTATATGATCAAGGAGCCACGGAAACACGCTTGGAGTCGAAAGGGCGAAAATGCGGGTCCGTGCAACTTCGATACCTCGCTCTCATTGAGCTGTTTACCTCTGAAACCACTTGAACTTTAAGACGGCAAGGGCGTGCATCGTCACCGCATCGAGGTCTATCATCCCTCCACGGCAGACGGGCCTAATTGCATCTGCTCGATTCGAAGGATCTGCTGACCAAAAACGGCAGGGCAAGCACCGGGACGACGATCATGACTCCTGCGAGGACGAGGAGGAGGACGACGGCGCACCGGCATTGGCGGTTGGCCGCTAATTCTCCCGAAGTCTGGAGGCTGGAGTCCGACATAGCGTGAACCGGCTGCATCGGAATCTCGTCTTTGCCGATACCCCACTTGGCGAGGCAGGCGGCGTGATCACGGCGCGACTGTAGATGCCGTGGCAATGTACTGCATCGGGTCGAAGAGCGAGCAGATCTCGGATTCGGCGGGGGAGCGCGGGGGGTTCTTTTTCATGCGGGGATTGGTGGCGGGCACAGTAACGCAGCGAGGTCGAGGCGGCCTTAACCCAGATCATGTTTCAGACGTGGCGTGCGTGCCGCGGTACCACGCGCCGGGCCGAAACACGGCCGTCGTACGGGTAGTATTGCCTAGGAGTTTGTCCAAGTTCGGAATTGAAAGGATTCGTCGTGGACCGTCAGCTTGGGGCATGCATGGCAAACGCATGGTGACCCAAGACCAAGCCCAGTTCCGCTGCTTTCTGGTGGATGATCATCCGCTGTTTGTTTCCGTGCTCGCGGACGTGTTGAAGGTCGATGCCAGGTTCCAATTGGCCGGCGTGGCCCACACCGGGGCCGACATGCTACGGGAACTGCGGGCCTGCCCGGTGGATTTGGTCGTCCTCGACGTGCAGCTGCCAGACATCAGCGGGATCGAGCTGATCGGCCTGATCCGCGACGAGGCCCTGGCCCGGAAGATCATCGTCTGCAGCGGACTGATCTCCGATGAAATCATCGCGGTGGCGTTTGCCCTCGGAGCGGATGCCTTTATCCAGAAGACGACGGGGGTCGAGGAGCTGCAGGCGACGCTGCGGGCGACCATGGAAGACCGCATACCGATGAACGCGCACGTGAGCCGCGTCTTCCGCGACATGATCCGTTTCCGGCGGGCGCATCATGAGCTGAAGCTGCGCGATTTTCACATTCTCCTCGGTCTCGCCAAGAACAAGAACGTTAAGATTCTCGCCACCGAACTCGGTATTTCCTGCTCGGCCGTCTACAAGACCAAGTATCGCATCGCCGAGCGCTTTGGCGTGCGTAACCTGGCCGACCTGCGCGAACTGGCCGCACGTCTGGGCTTAGTCTCCTACCGGGACCAGACCGGCGGGTTTGCGCCCGCCTCGGGCGCCAGCCCATGAACCAGGCTATGGTGAGCGCGGCGGGTCCGGCGCCGACTGCGGCCCGGCCGGCAGACTTTGCCCCTGACCGGCGCTGCACGCCTGCAACTTGGGCAATGCGTCCGGCACCGGCCCGACCCTTGCTCTTCTGCTAACCCATGATGCGCCAAGCCCGTTCCATCCTCATTGCGGAAGACGACGACTCCATCCGCGAACTCACAGAACTAACCCTCAAGCTCTCGGGCTACGACGTCCTGCCGTGCCGCGACGGGATGGAGGCGCTTGAGCACCTGAAGCAAGCGCCCCCCGACCTGATCCTGAGCGACGTGGTCATGCCGCGGGTGGACGGATTTGAGCTGCTGCGCACCGTGCGGCGTTCCCCCCGTTGGAATACCCTGCCCTTCGTGTTGATGTCGGCCCGGGTGGAAAACACCGACCAGCGCATGGGGATGTCGATGGGTGCGGACGACTACTTGACAAAGCCCTTCAAGGCGGAGGACCTGCTGCGCACAGTGGAACTGCGCCTGGAACGGGCCGAACTGCTCCGGGAAATCACGCAGAGCCACCAGCATTTTCTCTCCCGGGTTCTGCCGCACGAGCTGCGCACGCCGCTGACCGGCATCATCGGGTACGCCGAGCTGATGGTCCAACTGGCACAGAAGAGCGAGACCCTGTCGCCGGCGGCCCTCGCCGACTACGGTCGCAATATCGGCAAGTCCGGCATGCAGCTACTGCGGCTGGCGGAGGATTTCAGCCTTTGGGCCGAATATGAGCTCGCCGCCGAATGCGGGAAGTGCGGGGAGCAACCCAAGTGGACCGCGACCACCCTATCGGGGGTGGAACTCAGCCGGCAGTTCCGGCAGTGTGCCCACGAGTGCGGCCGCAACCCGGACCTGGAAATGCAGATTGCCGGCGGATGCGTCACGCTGCCGGTGCCTGGTGTGGAAAGGGTGCTGCGGCACTTGGTGGAGAATGCCTTCTATTTCTCACAGCCTGGGGCCAAGGTCTGGGTGGAGGCGCGGCCAACCGATATTGGCTACAGCTTCACGGTGACCGACCGGGGCCGGGGCATGACGCCCGAACAGATCCAGCGCATCGGGCTGTTGCGGCAGTTTGACCGCGACACCTACGAGCAGCAGGGCATGGGGCTCGGCCTGGCGCTGGCCAGCCGCCTCTCCGAACTGTCCGGCGGCGAACTCCGGGTGGAGCCCAACGTTGACGCCCCGGGCATCAGGGTGGAGTTCAAGCTGCCGCTTGCCTTGGACTGGAACAAGGATCGGCTGCCCATGGCGGCGATCCAAGGGACGGAGACCGACTGAAGCAGCCGGAGCGTCCAAGCGAGACAATCGGATCCGGTGCGGCTTGAGGTTTACTACCCAGCGAGGTGGAAAAACAGTGTCGCCGAATTGTGTCCGAATCGCAGCGCCGCCGTGTTTTCTCAGCGATTATGTCGGATATCATCTTTTATGCGATCACAGGATTAGGCGCCCTGATCTTTGCCGTGTTCCTGTTGGTCCTGCTGAGTTCTGCGTCCCGCGGCGACTACTGACCGACCGGGGCCCGGCGTCTGCCGCGCAGACCGTAACCTTCAGCCCGTTGACGGCGAGGATGGACATGCGCTGAGCCGGACAAATCAAGACGCTGGCGAACCTAACATGGCCAACAGTTCGGGCGATTTTATTAGCGAGTAACCGCCAAGCTATTGAATGCTGGCATTGTCGTAGCCGGTGTCCGATGAAGAACGCGTTGAAGGCGGCAGGCTGGGACGTCGTCGAGGACAGCCGGGAGCATCCGATCACCCCCGGACAAGATCGACAGGTAAACACGGCAAGGCCCTCACCCTGTGTGCCGCTGCATGGGAATTGAACCCCACGCACAGCCCCTCACAGCGCACGGCCGCTCACGGTTTTTCAGTCAGTTGCACCCATGCGGTTGCCCGAAGTAAGCGAGCCCTGCCGCCTGCGTCCGATACTATACAGATAATCGCTGGGTTGTCGGGCTAGCCAGATACATAAGGATTGTGCAGTTTTTCTTCACCAACGGTCGTCGCCGGGCCGTGTCCTGGATAGACGGTCGTGTCGTCGGGTAAGGTATATATTTGGCGCCGTATCGAGTCGGCCAGCTTTCCCATGCTGCCTCCGGGCAAATCTGTCCGGCCAACGCTGCCTTTGAACAGGGCATCGCCCACGAGCGCCAATTTTGCCTGCGCCAGGTAAAACAGAATATTGCCGGGGCAATGCCCGGGAACATGGCGCACCTCGACCTGCATACCCAGCGCTGCGAACCCGTCGCCCTGGGCCAGCCAGTGATCGACCGGCACAGGCTCAAGCCGCATCCCGGGCATCAGGTAGGCGGCCATCACCCCGGGCGTGGTGAAAAATGCCCGGTCTTCAGGATGTGCCCGGACTTTCGCCCCACTCTCACGCACCACCTCCGCCGCACCCTGCATGTGGTCCCAATGCCCATGCGTGAGCCACAGCTCCGTCAGAAGGCAGTTTTGCCCGGCCAACAGTCCTTGCGCCTCGGCCCAGACCTCGCCGGGCGCATCCACCAGCACCGCCTGTCCCAGGGCCGGCTCGCAAAGCAGGTAGGCATTCGTCTGGATCGGCCCGGCGGGCAGGACATAAAGCTTCATCAATCCGCCAGTCCATGCACTTTCCCGCGCAGCGCAAAGGCGAAAATTCCCTTCCCCTTTGCTCCGCCACCGCTTTCCTCGTCCCTTCTATGCCATCGCTCAAGTTTGCTGTTCTCGCCGGGGATTACATCGGACCCGAAGTCATGTCCGAGGCGTTGCGCGTGCTTGCACACGTCGCGAAACAGGAGCAGCTCACGCTGTCTTACACCAGGGCCGACGTCGGCGGCGCCGGCATCGACAATCACGGCAAAGCCCTCCCCGACTCCACGGTCAAACTCTGCGAGCAGTCCGACGCCATCCTCTTCGGCTCCGTCGGCGGCCCGAAGTGGGAAAGACTCCCTCCCAAGGAACAGCCCGAGCGCGCGGCCCTGCTGCCTCTGCGCAAGCACTTCACCCTCTTCGCCAACATACGTCCCGGCCTCCTCTACCGTGAGCTCACCGACGCTTCCCCGCTCAAGAGCGAGCGCATTCCTGACGGCATCGACATCGTGTGCATTCGCGAGCTCACCGGCGGCCTCTACTTCGGCCAACCCAAGACGACCACCACACTGCCCGATGGCGATGTGCAGGCCGTGGACACGATGGTTTACCGCCGGAGCGAGATCGAACGCATCACCGCCACCGCCATCACTGCGGCCCGGGCGCGCAAGCGGCGGCTCTGCTCGGTCGACAAGGCCAACGTCCTTGAGACCTCAGTCCTCTGGCGCAAGACCGTCACCGAATACGTCGCCCGGCATGCACCCGATATCACCCTCAGCCACATGTATGTCGACAATGCCGCCATGCAACTCGCGCGCGACCCCAACCAATTTGATGTCTTCGTGACCGAAAACATGTTTGGCGACATTCTCTCCGACGAGATGGCTGTCATTTGCGGTTCACTCGGCATGCTCTCGTCCGCCTCCCTTGGTGCCGCGAAAAACTCCCACGGCCTGCCCTTTGGTCTCTATGAGCCCGCAGGCGGCACCGCCCCGGATATCGCCGGCAAGGGCGTCGCGAATCCTTGCGCCCAGATCCTGTCCGCCGCCCTCATGCTGCGCTACAGTTTTGGGCTCGAGGGCGTCGCAGTGCGTATCGAGACCGCGGTAAAAAAGGCGGTCACCTCCGGCAGCCGCACCGGCGACATCGCTTTTGGCCGACCGGCCGTCGGCACCACCGCCATGGCTAATGCCATCATCGCCCAGCTTTGATCCGCCAGTCTTCCTCCCATGACCTCCACCGAGATCCGCCAGTCCTTCCTCGATTTCTTCGCCCGTCAGGGTCACACCATCGTGCCCTCGGCTTCGTTGCTGCCTGACTCGCCCGGGTTGCTTTTCACCAACGCCGGCATGAACCAGTTCGTGCCCATCTTCTTGGGCGATCGCGCGCCGGAGGTCTCGAAATGGGCCGGGGCGAAACCCGCCAAGGACACCCGCGCGGCCGACACCCAGAAATGCATCCGCGCCGGTGGCAAGCACAACGATCTCGAAGACGTCGGTTATGATACCTATCACCACACGCTGTTTGAGATGCTCGGCAACTGGTCCTTCGGCGACTATTTCAAACAGGCGTCGCTCACTTGGGGCTGGGAACTCCTCACCAAAGTCTGGGGCATCCCCGCCAAGCGCCTTTTTGTCACGGTCTATGCACCCGACAAATCCAAGGGCGACCCCTCCGATTTTGACCAGGAGGCCTACGATATCTGGGCCGGGATATTTCGCCAAGCAGGTCTCGATCCCGTCGTCCACATCGTCCACGGCAACAAGAAGGATAATTTCTGGATGATGGGCGACACCGGTCCCTGCGGCCCCTGCTCGGAGATTCATTTCAACCTGCTCCCCGGCGACGACGAAGCCGCCGGGCGCGCGCTCGTCAACTCCTCCAGCCCGCGCTGCATCGAAATCTGGAACCACGTCTTCATCCAGTTCAACGCGAACACCGACGGCACCTTCTCGCCCCTTGCCGCCAAGCACGTGGACACCGGCATGGGCTTCGAACGCGTCGCCGGCATCTGCGCCTCGACGAAGGGGTTCACGGATTTCTCCGCCGAACCCTCCAACTACGAAGCCGACGTCTTTGCTCCCCTGTTCGCCAAAATCGCCGCCCTTTCCGGCAAGACCTACGCGCGCACCATCCCGACCAAACGGGGCGGGCTGACAGACCAGGAAAACACCGACATCGCCTTCCGCGTGCTCGCCGATCATGCGCGCACCATCAGCTGCGCCATCGCCGACGGCATTTTGCCCGGCAATGAGGGCCGCAACTACGTCATCCGCCGCATCCTCCGCCGCGGCATCCTCTACGGCAAGAAGCTCGGATTGCAGACCGGCTTCTTCGAACAGCTCGTCACGCCGGTCGTCGCATCGCTGGGCAGTGTCTTCCCCGAACTCGGCCAACAGCAGGACATCATTCGCCGCGTGATTCGCGGTGAAGAAGAGTCTTTCGGCCGGACGCTTGACCGCGGGCTGCAACTCTTCACCAAGGCCGCGGCCAGCGGCACCATCACCGGAGTCGCGGCTTTCGAACTCTACGACACCTACGGCTTTCCTCTCGACATGACCCAGCTCCTAGCGAGCGAGCGCGGCCTCAAGGTGGATTCATCCGGCTTTGACGCTGAAATGACAAAACAGCGTGAGCGCGGCCGCGCCGCCCAGAAGAAGGAAATCGTCGTGGCGGCCACTGAGGGCGAAACCGCAGACGTCACGCCAACCAAATTCCTTGGTTTCAGCCAGCTCACTGCCACCGCCAAGCTCATTGATGTCGTCCGGACCGCCAAGGCCACTTTCCTCGTCTTCGACCAGACGCCATTCTACGCCGAGATGGGCGGACAGGCCGGCGACCACGGCGCCGCGGAAATTGCCGGTCAGAATTTCGCAATCCTTGATGTCATCAAGGACAAGGCTGGCCGTTACCTGCACAAACTCGCGCCCGCCTGTGCACTCGATTTGACCAAGCTGAACCTTGTTGGGCAGCCTGCGCAGCTCGGCGTCTCGCCGCTCACGCGTCGCGCCATCTCAAGGCACCACACCGCCGCGCATCTTGTGCATTGGGCGTTGCGCAAGGTCCTCGGCTCGCATGTCCGCCAGGCGGGCACTTCGAAAACCAAGGAGCGCCTCCGCTTCGATTTTCTCCATTTCGAGCAGGTAAAGCCCGCGCAGCTCCGTGAAATCGAACACCTCGTCAACGACCGGATCATTGACAACGCCGCTGTATCCAACGCCGAGGTGCCTTATGCCGAGGTCAAGGGCCGCCCCGACATCCTTCAATTCTTTGGTGACAAATATGGCGACCGCGTCCGCGTCGTCCAGCTTGGCGGTGAGCCCGCCAAGCTGAATGGCTATTCGATGGAATTGTGCGGCGGCACCCACGTCGCCACCACCGGCGAAATCGGCCTCATCAAGATCGTCGCCGAGATGGCCATCGCCGCCGGCACCCGCCGCCTTGAAGCCGTCGCCGGCCAGCCCGCCTACGATTTCGTGCAGGACGAGGAGGACGCGCTCAAGGCCGTCAACGCCAAGCTCAACGCCGGCCCACAGGACGTCGTCCTGAAACTCGACTCGCTTCTCGCCCACCAGAAGGAACTCGAGCGCAAGCTCAAGATCTTCGAACAGAAGGCTGCCGCCGGCCTTGCCGAGGAACTCGCCGCCACGGCCGTCAGCAAGGACGGGCTCAAGTTCGTCTCTGCCGCCGTAACGGTCTCCGAGCCGGAAAGCCTGCGCAGTCTCGGCTCGCAAGTACTGGCCCGTCTGGGTGAAGGTGTCGTGACCCTTGGGGCCGCGTTCGGCGAAAAGACCAGCCTCGTCGCCTTCTGCTCGCCCGCGGCGATCAAGGCCGGCTATCAGGCCGGAAAACTTATCGGCGAACTCGCCGGCAAACTCGGGGGCAAAGGTGGCGGCAAACCTGATTTCGCCATGGGCGGCGGCAAGGCCGCCGATCAGCTGCCCGCAATCATGACCCTGAAATAGCTGCCGCATGTCCGCCGCCAGCCAGTCCCCGCCCTCACTTGTCTGCATTTTGGCGTTCAATGGGTCAAACCAGCTCGCCGTGCGCAGGCTCGGTTCCAAGGCCGGGCTGCCCTTTACCGGCACCGATCTGACCATGGCTACTGCGCGGCTCAAAGGCGCCTTCAACTCGCATACCCCGCCAGCTGAATATTTCAGCGCCGACGCCAACGGCCGGACCTACCGGGTTTTCTTTGTCCAGGTGCACGGCACCGCGTGCGATCGCGAGATTGTTTTCTATTCGATCGAATCCCTCCAAGCCCAGTCCGCCATGCTCGGTCCCTCGCTAGGCGTGCTGCTGGACCGGCTGGAGCCCCACCTCAACGGCATTCCTTATCTACACCTCGGGGAGAATGACTTCATCAACAAGTTCCGGCCTGAGAAAGAACGGAACACCGCGATTTATACCCAGGACCCCGCCGCCAGTGCCCTTTACCAATCGCAGCTCTGTGCCGTCATCAAGACCCACGCCCGCCATCACGAGCGCTCCGCCACCGCCCCCGTCAGGCTCGATTTCGGTCCCGTGAGCTATCTGATACCGAGCCATTTCGGTTTCTGCCTCGGTGTGAAAAACGCCATCGAGAGCGCGTATGAAACCCTCACCGAGAATCCAGGCCGCCGGGTCTTCATGCTCTCTGAGCTCATCCACAATCCCTTTGTCAACGAGGACCTGCACCGGCGCGGTCTGCGCTATCTGCAGACCGACAAGGGCATCCCATCCACGCTCGATGGCACGCCCGGCTCTCCTGAACTCTGGGACACACTGACGGCTGACGATATCGTCATTATCCCGGCATTCGGCGCGACCGACGAGGACAAGGCCCGGCTCGTTCGGAAGGGTATCGCCGTCAGCCAACACGACGCCACTTGCATGCTCGTCGAAAAAGTCTGGAAGGCCGCCCGAAGCTATGGACGCGAGGGCTACACCGTTATCATCCACGGCAAGGCCGAGCATGAGGAGACCAAGGCCACGTTTTCCAACACCCGCCGCTACGCGCCGGCCCTCATCGTGCGCGACCTCGACGAGACCAAACGGCTCTGTGACATCATTCGCAGCAACGACCCTGCAGAACGTGCCGGATTCCCGACCCTTTTTGCCGGAAAATTCACCCCGGGCTTTGATGTGGACCGTCACCTTGAGCGCATCGCGGTCGTCAATCAGACGACGCTGCTGATGAATGAAACCCGCGCCATCATCGCCCTCCTGCGTGAGGTCTACGTGACCCGCTTTGGCGAGTCTGGCGCCAGCCGGGTCGGCGGCAGCGGTCGGAGCGACACCCTCTGCTATGCCACCCAAGTCAACCAGGACGCCCTCAGCCGCGCACTGGCCGAGCCGCTCGACGCCGCTTTCGTGATTGGTGGCAAAAACTCCTCCAACACTTTTCAACTCTACCGGCTGTGCGAGCAGTCACTTGGCGACCGGGCTTATTTCATCCAATCCGAGGCCAACATCCTCTCCCGCGATACGGTCCAGCACTACGTTTTCCCCTCGTTGCAGGCCGACCGGCCGCAGGGCCACATGGTGGAAAGAAAACTGTGGTCCGTGGGGAGCCGCGGTCCGCTTCGCGCCCTGATCACCGGTGGGGCGTCTTGTCCCGACGGCATTATTCAGCAGGTCATCGCCCGCATCAACGGCCTGTTTCCGGCCCCCTCATTGCGATCAATGGGGGATGTGCTTGCCGCTCTCGCGACCGACCCGGCGGCTCCGTCGGGTTAAAACCGGTAATTCAAACCCGCGCGCAGACCCTTGAGACCGTTAAGATCAAGCCGGGTCGAGTAACTTGAGCCTGCCGACTTGAGATCCTGACTATATTCGCCGGAGCCTTGGAAAAAGGCGCCGACATACAGTCCGGCCCGATCAGTCAGCACATAGTCGAGGTTGGCATCGACATAATAGCCGGTGAGCAAATCGTCGCCGAGATCCTTGATGGTATATGAGATGCTGTCACCAACGTCGGGAATGACGGTCTGCTCAAGCGTATAGGTAGTGCCCACATAAACCATTGCCGGTCCGGCACTGACGCTGACGCGAAACCTATCACTGAAACTGAAGACCACGGTGGGCCCGGCGCGGAAGGTGAGGTAGGTGCCCTTGAGCTGCCAATAATTGAACACGCTCACATCGTCGGTTTCGGTGGTGAAAACACGCGAATCAGGCTTCTGCGCGAGCAGAACCGAAGTGTCGGTAACCACCCCATTTTCATCCGTTAAAATCGAGGGCGCCTTGTAGACGGCGGCCGGGACGGTCTGTCCGTTGAGAAAATACAGGTCGGTTTGGGTGGTAATGGTCGCCAAGACATTGTCCCGGAGCCCGGCGTTGAGGTTATTGATGCTCAGGCCGGCGAATAGTTTCCATTGGATCCGGCTGCCGATTTTGCCCATATCCCGGGCCACAATCAGCTCGGTGCCATAGCTGTTGCCTGGATCTTTGCTCCGGGTGTTGTTGTCGGTGATGTCGGCGCGATAAGAGTGAAACGCCATATAGCCATTGTCCAGCCGCTGCAAGTCGTCCCCATAGGTCCAGCTGTTGGTCCATCCGTCGGTCAGGGGCTGGCCATCGGCATCAACGCGTTGGTCGGTGGCCACATAACCATCGTGATAATTGCGCACTATCCCGGTCGAGATGGCGTCGCCTGAATCTGAGGGGGGTAAGATCGTGCTGGTAACACCAGTGGAACCGATGAATGCGAGCTTGGGCCCGGTCAGTGCGCGAAAACCCACGCTCAGGTTCATTTTTGGTTCGGCGTAATAGTCGTCGAGATTGAAGATCGGGATTGTGTCCTCCTGACTGGATTGCGCCACGCAAAGCGTGGCCAGAAGGAGG
Source organism: uncultured Opitutaceae bacterium (assembly GCA_903952145.1). Classification (GTDB taxonomy): domain Bacteria; phylum Verrucomicrobiota; class Verrucomicrobiia; order Opitutales; family Opitutaceae; genus UBA2377. The sequence goes on from CAJBES010000179.1 coordinate 11,039, forward strand.
AACGCCAGAGAAGAGAGTTGCTTCATGCAGGAGAGGTGGATTGCGCAGGTTGGACGGCTGGAAAAGGGAAAGGTTGCAAAAGATTCAAGCCAGCCGTGCCTGAGTCAACGGGAGATTCTATCCAGCCCAACTGGGGGCAAACCAGGCCTACTCATTGAATTCGTTGAATTTCTTGGCGGCTGCCTTTTCCGTCTTCAAGGTCTGCGCCGCCTCGGGATCGATTGCAGCCTCGCGTTCGCGGAGCCGCATCGCCTTGGCCCGGAGTTCCTCCTCCTTCTGCTCAAGTTCGGTTTCCTTTTCCTGTTGCGCCTGCACTTTCTCAAAGAGCTTCGCCTCGCTTTCCTCCAGGAATAATTCGCGCTCATGTTGCACCTGCTTTGCCTCTTTCAGCGCCGCTTCCTGCCGCTCGAGTTCAAGCTTCAGCTGCTCCAGGGCGGCCTGTTCCTCCCTGCTGATCACATTTTGGGCCGGGGCCTGCTTTCGGGCCACCTCCACCAATCTTTCGCGGGCCTGGAGCAGGGCCTCCATTTCGGCCAGTTCCCGCTCCTTTTCCGCGAGTTTGCCCTCAGTCTCCAGGACCACCTGTTCACGGTCGGCCAACAGGGTCTCCAGCTTGCGCAGTGCGCGCTCCAATTCCGCCACGCGGTCGGTGCTGATGGTCTTGGTCTCACCCCAGGGTGTCCGGGTGGAGGTGACAAAATTCTTGATTGATTCGCGCGCAGCGGCGGAGGCCTCCGTAACCTCCAGTGGAGAACGGTTTCCCGCCAGCCGTCGGCGCAGCACCAGCGTGGGTGCAGGCATATTCCTGACGGGAAACTTAATCGGGGGGTCGGGCGGCATAGCCATGTCTGTTTATTTCCGGAACCAGCGGCCCAGAAAACCGAGGAGCCCGGATTTGGATTTGTCGTTGACCGGCCCACCCTTGGCATAGGCTTTGAGCATTTCGGCGGCGGTGCTCTCAGCGGTCGGATTGCCCAACACCATGAGCAGGCGCGAGAGCGAAGTGCCGGCGGCCAGTGCACGCTGCAAGGCGGCATGCTCATCCTTGAACCAGGCAAATGCCTTGGCGGCTTTCTCGGCTTGCGCCGCCGGCTCTGTCACCCGCGCGGTCTGGACGAGACATTCCAGCAGATGCGGGCCGGTCGCGCCGGGACGGAAGGGCAGCAGTTCGGCCAAGGCCTTTTCATCAATGTGCGAAAGCGCGTTCAACAGCTTCCTGAAATCGCCGCCGACGATGACGTTCTGGGACATGCCTTGGGCAAAGAAGGCGAATTCACCCAGGGTGGAGAGACTTTCCATGCTGCAAAACTCGACCGTGCCGGCATCCAGTGCGGTCAGTCCAATCGGAAAATTCTCCGGGATGCCGAGCTTCGCCATATTCTTCAGCATCTGGTTGTCCTTCTGCGCCGAAGCCTGTGTCTGTTCCACCATCTCGCCAACAACGGCTTGATAATGCAGGCTGCATACCGAAAATTATACACCTCAATAACTCGATTCCTGGCAGAAGCAATATTGCACATTGATATATAAAATCTATTATAATTGGAAACAGTAGTAGGGGGTTTATCATTGCATGGATACGACTGAACGGAGGCGAGGGAATAATGAAATCCTTTCACAATC
>CAJBES010000180.1 GCA_903952145.1 uncultured Opitutaceae bacterium
AGTGCTGCATTCCGCCCTGACGTGGCCGGCACCAGCCCGCCCGCTTTCATCGCGGTTACTATCGCTGCCGTCATCACGGCGAAAACTTCTTCGCCCGCCTCAAGCAATACCGCAGGGTCGCACCCGCTGCGACAAACTCGCTGCCTCCTTTCTGGTCTTCGTGCTCTTCGCTGCTGTGCTCGATTGGCTCACTCACGAGGTTTGAATACACGCCCTACTTTGGCTGGAAAGAAAATCATTCACGACGATAGGTTGTGACACGGTCTTGGGCTAACACTGGACAGTATGACACGGGGTGTGACAGGATGTCCGAAATCCTTGGGCTAAGATGGTCATGAATGCCAGTTAATATTTCCTAAATAATTATACACCAGCATTATAAAATAATGCATGAATTGAGGCACGAGCAATGCTCAGCGATAAGCAATTATGAGCAAAATCTTGGGCATCGATCTGGGAACGACCAACTCATGCATGGCCATCATGGAAGGTGGCGAACCGGTGGTTATCCCCAATGCAGAGGGCGCTCGCACCACTCCTTCGGTGGTCGCGTTTACCAAGGCAGGTGAGCGTCTGGTCGGGCAGGCCGCCAAACGGCAGGCTGTCACCAACCCGCGCAATACGGTTTTTTCGTCCAAGCGTCTCATTGGCCGCAAGTTCTCCGAGATCAAAACCGAGGCTGCCAACATGCCGTTCAAGGTCGTAGAGGGAAAGAATGGGGACGCCTACATCGAAGTGCAGTTCGGCGACAAGACCGAGCAGTTTGCACCGCAACAGATTTCGGCGTTTGTCCTCAGCAAGCTGAAAACCGATGCCGAGGCCTACTTGGGTGAAAAAATCACCCAGGCGGTCATCACGGTTCCCGCCTATTTCAACGATTCCCAACGCCAGGCTACCAAGGATGCCGGCAAGATTGCCGGCCTCGAAGTGCTCCGCATCATCAACGAACCGACTGCTGCTTCGCTCGCCTACGGTCTCGACAGGAAGAAGGACGAGAAGATCGCGGTGTTCGACTTGGGTGGCGGCACGTTCGACGTGTCCGTGCTCGAAATCGGTGACGGCGTCTTTGAGGTTAAGGCCACCAATGGTGACACCCATCTTGGCGGCGACATCTGGGACGATGCCCTCATCGGTTGGCTCGTGGACACTTTCAAGAAAGAAAACGGCATCGACCTGCGCAAGGACCCGATGGCGCTCCAGCGCCTGAAGGAAGAAGCCGAGAAGGCCAAGATCGCCCTCTCCTCCACGCTGACCGTGGACATCAACCTGCCGTTCATCACGGCGGACGCCGCCGGGCCGAAGCACCTCAACGTGCAACTCACCCGGGCAAAAATGGAACAGATTTGCGACGCCCTTTTTGAGCGCTGCATCCAGCCGTTCAAGAATTGCATGAAGGATGCCGAGCTGACCAACGCCCAGATCGACGAACTCGTGCTGGTTGGCGGCATGACTCGCATGCCGAAGGTCGTGGAAATCGCCAAGAATCTTGGCGGCAAGCAGCCGCACCAAGGCGTAAATCCCGACGAGGTTGTCGCGGTCGGTGCGGCCGTGCAAGGCGGCGTCCTCAAGGGGGATATCCGTGACGTGCTGCTGCTTGACGTCACTCCGCTGACACTCGGCATCATGACGGCCGGTGACGTCGCGACACCGATGATTGCGCGCAACACCACCATCCCCTCCAAGAAGACGCAGATCTTCTCGACCTACAGCGACAGTCAGCCGTCCGTCGAAATCGTCGTCCTGCAGGGCGAGAGGCCGATGGCCCGCGACAACAAAACCCTCGGCACGTTCAAACTCGACGGCATCCCCCCCCGCGCCGCGCGGCACGCCACAGATCGAGGTTACTTTTGACATCGACGCCAACGGTATTCTCCACGTCTCGGCCAAGGATCTCGGCACCGGCAAGGATCAAAAAATCACCATTCAGGGATCATCCGGTCTGTCCAAGGAGGAGGTCGAGCGGATGACCAAGGAAGCTGAACTGCATGCTGAGGAGGACAAGAAGCGCAAGGAATCCGTCGAGACCAAGAACCAGCTCGACACGACTATTTATCAGCTCGAGAAGACGCTCAAGGATGCGGGCGACAAGCTTCCCGCTGACAAGAAGGCTAAGATCGAGACGGCCCTGACCGATGCGAAGAAAGAGCTCGAGAGCAACGACACCCCGCGCATGCAGGCCGCCTTGGAGAATCTTTCCAAGATCGGGGCCGAGTTCTACGCCGAGGCCCAAGCCGCGGCGCAGGCGGCCGGTGCGACCGGTGCCGGCGAGAAAGGGGAGGCGGCGAGCGCTGGCCCCGGCAAGAAGACCGAAAAGAAGGCTGACGTCGTTGACGCCGACTTCGAGGTTGTGGACGAAGACAAGAAAAAATAACTTTCGACCTTTTGCGCGTCCACCGGACAAATTCCGATCGGCGTGCTTGGTCTAAACCAAAAATCAGCAACTCATCATTCAACCCAAAACCCAACCACATATGGCTAACGTCAAAATCAAACCCATCGGTGATCGCGTGCTTGTGCAGCACATCGAGGAAAAAGAACAGGTCCGCGGCGGAATCATCATTCCCGACAGCGCCAAAGAAAAACCGCAGGAGGCCAAGGTCATCGCCCTCGGCACCGGCAAAAAGGATGAAAACGGCAAAGTCATGCCCTTCGAAGTGAAGGTCGGCGACAAAGTTCTCATTTCTAAATACGGCGGCACCGAAGTGAAAATGGACGAACAAAAATTCACCCTTGTCCGCGAGGAAGACATTCTCGGCGTGATCGTCTGAGCCCGCCTTCCACAACCCTAGATCCTAAATTCCAACTAATTCATTACTATGGCAGCCAAACAACTCCTCTTCGACGAGACCGCTCGTCAGAAAATCCTTCGCGGTGTCGAGATTCTCTCCCGTGCCGTCAAGGTCACGCTTGGGCCCAAGGGCCGCAATGTCGTGATCGACAAAAAATTCGGATCGCCGACCGTCACCAAGGACGGCGTCACCGTCGCCAAAGAAATCGAGCTTCCCGATCCCTACGAGAACATGGGCGCCCAGATGGTCAAGGAGGTCGCCTCCAAGACCAGTGACAGCGCGGGCGATGGCACCACCACCGCCACTTTGCTCGCCGAGGGCATCTACCGCGAGGGCCTGAAGAACGTCACCGCCGGGGCCAACCCGATCTACCTCAAGCGCGGCATCGACAAGGCCGTCGCGGCCGCCATCGCCGAACTCGCCCGCGTTTCCAAGAAGGTCAATGACCGCGAGGAAATCCGCCAGGTCGCCACTGTCTCCGCCAATTGGGACGAGACCATCGGCAACATCATCGCCGACGCGATGGACAAGGTGGGCAAGGACGGCACCATCACCGTCGAGGAAGCCAAGTCCATCGAGACGAGCCTCGAAGTGGTCGAAGGCATGCAGTTCGACAAGGGCTACCTCTCGCCTTACTTTGTCACCAACGCCGAGAGCCAGGAAGTCGTCCTTGAGGACGCCCATGTGCTCATCCACGAAAAGAAGATCAGCAACCTGCAGGAGATGCTCCCGCTGTTGCAGACTGTCGCCAAGAGCGGCAAGCCCCTCCTCATCATTGCGGAAGAGGTCGAAGGCGAGGCCCTCGCAGCCCTTGTGGTGAACAAGATCCGCGGCACGCTCAATGTGTGCGCCGTCAAGGCCCCCGGCTTTGGCGACCGCCGCAAGGCGATGCTGGAGGACATTGCGATCCTCACCGGCGGCAAGTGCATCACCGAGGACCTCGGCCTCAAGCTGGAGAACCTCACCATTGCCGATCTCGGCAAGGCCAAGCGCATCACGGTGGACAAGGAAAACACCACGATCGTCGAAGGTGGCGGCAAGACCTCCGAAATCCAGGGCCGCGTCAAGCAGCTCCGCCGGCAGATCGACGAGACCACGTCCGACTATGATCGCGAGAAGCTCCAGGAACGCCTCGCCAAGCTCGCCGGTGGCATCGCCGTCATCAGTGTCGGTGCGTCCACCGAGGTGGAGATGAAGGAAAAGAAGGCCCGCGTCGAAGACGCCCTCCACGCCACGCGCGCCGCGGTCGAGGAAGGCATCGTCGCCGGCGGCGGCGTCGCCCTGCTCCGCACCATCAAAGCCATTGAAGCCCTCAAGCTCGAGGGTGACGAAGCCTTTGGTGCCCAGATCGTGCGTCGCTCCATCGAACACCCCATCCGTGTGCTCTGTGCCAATGCCGGTGTGGACGGTGGCGTCGTGGCCAAGGAAGTCCTCGCCGCCAAGGGCAACATTGGCTACAATGTTGCGACTGACAAATACGAGGATCTCGTGAAGGCCGGTGTGGTCGACCCGACGAAGGTCACCCGCACTGCGCTGCAAAACGCGGCTTCGATCGCCGGCCTGCTTCTCACTACCGAGTGCATCATCACCGATCTCCCGGAGAAGAAGGAAGCTCCGGCCGGCGGCGGTCACGGTGGCGGCGGCATGGGCGGCATGGACTACTGAGTCCACCCCAGCATTGCTGTAACAGTTTCAAGGCGCGCCCATTTGGGCGCGCCTTTTCTTTTGCCCCGGCTTAAGCGGCGGAATCCGTTTCCTACTGCTTGAGGGGTTGGGCAAAAACCGGCTTGGAACCGGCCGCCTCCTCCCAATACTGCACTTTGATCAACCATGAACCTTGTGGAGCAAGTCAGAAAGGCCGGGGTGGTGGGCGCGGGTGGGGGCGGTTTTCCGACCCACGTCAAACTTGCCGCCAAGGCCGATACGGTGATCGCCAACGGTGCCGAATGTGAACCCCTGATGCACAAGGATGCCGCCCTCATGGAGAGTGAGGCGGCTACCGTGGTGCGGGGCATGCGACTTGCCATGGAGTCGGTTGGCGCCACGTCGGGCATCGTCGGCCTCAAGGCGAAGAACCGGCATGCGGTGGAGGCGGCGCAGGCGGCCTGTGCCGGGGGGCCGGTGCGCGTTCATCTGCTCGGCGACTACTATCCTGCCGGCGATGAATACGACCTCGTGTATGAAACCACTGGCCGGTTGATTCCCCCTGGGGGGATTCCCCTCCAGGTCGGGGCCGTGGTCTGCAACGTGGAGACATTCATCAACATCGCCGCTGCGGCCGAGGGTCGGGCGGTGACGCACAAAACCCTCACCGTGGCCGGTGCCGTCCGCAGGCCCATGACCATCACGGTTCCGCTTGGCACCAGTCTGCGGGAGTGCATCGCGGCGGCCGGGGGTGCGACCGTGCCGGACCCCGTCTTCTGCGTGGGGGGCATGATGATGGGCGAAACCGTGGAGGATTCCGACCGCCCGGTGACCAAGACCACCGGTGGCCTCATCGTGCTGCCGCGCACCCATCGGATTATGGCGCGCAAGCTCAAGCCGGCCGCGGTGCAAAACACCATTGGCAAGTCTGCCTGCGACCAGTGCCGCTATTGCACGGAATACTGCCCGCGCTACCTGCTGGGCTACGCCGTCGAGCCCCACCAGGTCATGCGCAGCCTCGCGTTCACGGGCACGGGCAAAGCCCACTGGAACCAGCTGGCTTCGCTCTGCTGCGCTTGCGGCCTGTGCACGCTGTTTGCCTGTCCTGAGGAGCTGTTCCCCAAGGAGGCCTGCGACCAGTCCAAGGCTGAAATGAAACAGGGAGGCATCAAATGGACCGGTCCGGCCACCGTCCGGCCGCACGCGATGCGCGACGGCCGGCGCGTGCCCATCAAGTCACTCATGCGCAAATTGCACATTGCCCAGTACGATCATCCGGCTCCGCTGGAACCGGTGCTGCTGAGCCCCTCCACCCTGGTGCTGCAGCTCAAGCAAAGTGCCGGTGTGGCCGCGCAGGCCACAGTACGGACCGGCGAACGCGTGGCGGCCGGGCAACAGCTGGCCGCGGTGCCCGCAGCTTCCCTTGGGGCCGCCCTCCATGCGCCCTGTGATGCGACGGTGGCCGAAGTGACTGGCCGCGCCATCATCCTCAACCGCAACTAGCCAACTGCCATGAAAGAAAAATCCGTGGGCCTGATTGAACTCTCCAGCATCGCCGCCGGTTTTCTGGTCGCCGACACCATGCTGAAGGCTGGCGATGTGCGGCTGATGCTCTCGCGCTCCATCTGCTCAGGCAAATACATGGTGCTCATCTGTGGTGACACCGCGCCGGTTGCGAGTGCGGTGGCGGCGGGGGCGGTGGCGGCCAACGGCTGCCTGATCGACCATTTCGTCATCCCCAATATTCATCCCGATGTGATCACCGCCATCGGACGCACCCAAAGCGACCCGCCGGAGGGTGCGCTCGGTATTCTTGAGTCCTTCAATGTGACGACCCTGATCCAGGCGGCGGATTGCGCAGTCAAAAGCGCGGAGGTGAAACTGCTCGAGGTCCGTCTCGCAATGGCGCTCGGCGGCAAGGCGTTTGTCACCATGACCGGCGAGATCTCCGCGGTTCAGGCCGCAGTGGCCGCTGGCCGGGATTTGATTGCGGAGTCGGGCACGCTGGTGAACGCCGTGGTCATCTCCCGACCGCATCCTGACATTTATCGCGAGATTGTCTGAACAGCGCCGGTAGGGCGGGCGCCCGGGATCAGGTTTTTCTTCCGTTCTCCGGCCCGGCGGTGTTTTCTTGGGGCATGGAAGTGATTTTCCTTGGAAGCGGCACCTCGCAGGGCGTACCGATGATTGCCTGCGACTGCGCCGTCTGCAGTTCGACGGATCCCCGCAACCACCGCACCCGTGCCTCCATCCATGTGATCATGGATGGCCTGCATGTGCAGGTGGATGCCGCGCCGGAGTTCCGGCTGCAATGCGTGGAGCAGGAAATCAAACGGATGGATTTTTTCATTCTCACGCACGGCCACGCCGACCACATCGCCGGGATGGATGATCTGCGGCGTTTTTGTGACCGGAAGGGTGGTGGGGCGCTGACGGTATATTCGACCGAGGAGGGACTGGGCCGCGTGCGCGCGATTTTCCCTTATGCCATTGCCGAGCGGCCAATCGCTATCGGCTACGCCGCCTTCAAGCTCTTGGCGATGCCGCCTTTTTTGGAACTGCCGCAGGGCACGATCCATGCCACCCTGCTGCCACATGGTGAACTGGACACCCTGGGTCTGATCTTCACCGAACGGAGCAGCGGGAGGAAGTTCGCCTATTATACCGATAACAAGCGGCTGACCCACGAGGCGGTGATGCTGGCCAAGGATGCCGATGCCTTGGTACTCGATGGCTTGCGGCCGCTGCCGCACCCTTCGCACATGAGCATTCCTGAGGCGCTGGTGGTGGCGCAGGAGATCGGTGCAAAGCGAACTTGGTTGACTCACCTGACCCATCTTACCGACCACCCTGTCGCTGAGGCGGAATTGCCTGCTGGATTCAAGTTCGCTTACGATGGGCTCAGGCTGACACTCTGAGCTGGGGACTACCAGGCCGGTTGATCTGGGAATGTGTTACTTAGGTTGTGACATCGGATATAGGAGTCACTGCTGGTATGGCGCATCCAAGCATTTATTCGTGTGAAACAGATGGAAATAAAGGCTTGTTTAAATCCCACTAAAGTAATGTAGATAGAAAAAGTAGACAAATGAAACTCTCAAAAAAAGGCGAATATGCTCTCCGCTCCCTGATCAACCTCGGCATCGCTGCGGAAATGGGGCGGAGCTTGGTGCAGGTCTCCGAATTGGCGGAAAGCGAACAATTGCCGGTGAAGTTTCTGGAGCAAATCCTGCAGACATTGAGAGAGGCGGGTTGGCTTGAAAGCCATCGTGGCAAGTTTGGCGGGTATCGTTTGGCCAAACCGGCCAAGTCCATCACGATCGGTGCGGTCGTGCGACTGATTGACGGTCCCCTCGCGCCTATCGGTTGCGTGAGTCTGACGGCCTACGAGAAATGCACCTGCCCCGATGAGACCCATTGCGGCTTACGCATGCTGATGCTCGACGTGCGCAACGCCATCGCCGGCATACTCGACCGTTATACGCTGGCTGATGTCGTCGAAGTCACCCTCCGCAAACTCCGCCGCGATGGCCTTCCGCTCCCGTTCGGCGCCGATGCCGGAGGCGCACCAATGCGTTTCTCAGCCCGGGTGGCACAGCAGCGCGCGCGGGCTGCCGGCAAATCGCGCCTCACCGAAGTCGAGGGGGCTGTGCACCAGTTGCTCGGCGACTACACGATATAACAGTCCGTAACCACGCTACGTCATGGAATACATCCAACCCTGCCACCATCGTTTTACTGACCGGTTCACCGGAGGCCGCCCGGCTAAATTTCCCGTGTCCACTCCCCTGGGGCATCGTTTCCATCGCCAATGCGTGTCCGCACTGATCGCGCTGCTGGCACTCCCGGTGTTGACCGTGTCACTCGGCGCGACCGAGGCCGACGAAATCAAGGAGTTGCGCGAGCAAATTCGTGCACTCGAACAAAAACTGCTCGTCATCGAGCGGAAGCAGGAACTCAAGGCCGCCGCCGCTGCCCCGGCACACCCGAAGATCACCATCAACGACAAGGGGTTTACCTTCGCCAGTGCGGATGGGGCCAGTTCGCTCAGGCTGCGTGGTCTGGTGCAGCTCGATTCGCGCCTCTTCTTCGATGATCAGGGCATCACAAACAATGCTTTTGTGCTGCGCCGCGCCCGGCTCATCAGCGAGGGCGTGCTGGCCAGAAATTTCTCGTTTCAGTTCGTTACCGAATTCGGCGGCAGCGCCGTCAGCATCTTGGACGCCAACCTCGGCATCGCGATCAACCCGGCCCTGCAGTTCAAGCTGGGGCGGCTCAAGGTGCCGATCGGGCTCGAGCTGCTGCAATCCGATTCGTGGACGTTTTTCAACGAGCGCTCCATCGTCACCAACCTCGTGCCCAACCGCGATCTCGGCATCACCGCCGCCGGCGATCTGCTTGGCGGCCGGCTGAACTACACCGTGGGGGTCTTCAACGGCGTGGCCGATGCGGCCAGCACGACCAATACCGACTTCGACAACGAGAAGGACTTCGTCGGGCGCATTTTCGTCTCGCCGTTCAAGTACGAGGCGGGCTCGGCGGTGCAGGGCCTGTCTTTTGGTTTGTCCGGTGGCTATGGCCGGCAGAAGACCGCGGCGGGCCGCACCGGCGGCTACCGCACCGACGGCCAGCAGACCTTTTTCTCCTATCTGACCACCACCATCGCCGATGGCCCGACCTGGCGTATCTCGCCCCAACTCGACTTCCGCAAAGGTCCGTTCGGCGTGCTCAGCGAATACGTGCTCTCGACCGTCAAGGTCCGCAACAACGCGACCGGCGCCAAGGCCGGGTTGCAGAACAGGGGCTGGCAGCTCGCCGCCGGCTACGTCCTGACTGGCGAGGATTCTGCTTTCGCCGGCGTCGTGCCGCGTACCGATTTCAGTCCTGCCGCCGACACCTGGGGCGCTTTCGAAGTCACAGGGCGTTTTGCCAATGTAAAAATCGACGACGTTGTTTTTCCGCTTTACGCCTCTGCAGCCAGCAATGCCAACGAGGCGTCCTCCATCGGTGTCGGCCTGAACTGGTATCTGAGCAAGGCCGTCGCCTTCAAGGTCGACTACTACCAGACGGGCTTCAGCTTCAATGCCGCCGCTCCCGCCGTGTCCACTTCACCCGCACTCCGCCAAGACGAAAACGTGTTCATCACGCGTTTCCAACTTGGATTCTGACCCGTCGGAAAGCACCCGCCATGAAACTTAAGATCCATCTTCCTATCGTGCTCGCGCTGGCCGCCGGCCCTTGTGTCACTGCGAAGACTGTCCTGCGCGTCGGCTATTTTCCCAACATCACTCACGCCCAGGGCATCATTGGCAGCCACACCACCCGAGAGGGTCAGGGCTGGTTTGAACGACGTCTCGGATCGGATGTGACCATCCAGTGGTTTGCCTACAACGCCGGTCCGAGCGCGATGGAAGCGATCTTTGCGGGCTCAATTGACCTGACCTATGTCGGTCCCAATCCCTCACTGAATGCCTATATCCGTTCGCGTGGCGACGAGATCCGTGTCCTGGCCGGATCCGCCGAGGGTGGGGCGGCGCTGGTCGTGCAGGGTGCCGGCTCCATCAAATCGCCGGCCGACTTCAAGGGCCGCATCATCGCTTCACCCCAATTTGGGAATACGCAGGATGTGGCGGCACGGGCCTGGCTGAAGCAGCAAGGCTACCGGGTCACCATCACCGGTGGGGACGTGCCGGTCGTGCCCACCGCCAATGCCGACCAATTCGCACTTTTTCGGCAGGGGAAACTGGACGCGGTCTGGACTGTCGAACCCTGGGTCTCGCGGCTGGAACTGGAGGCGGGCGGCAGGATCTTCCTCGAACAGGCCGATGCGCTGACGACGGTGCTGGTATCCAGCGTGAAGCTGCTGCAGACCCGGCCGGATCTGGCGGAGAAGTTCGTCGCAGCCCACCGTGAACTGACGGCGTGGATCAAGGCCCACCCCGACGAGGCCCAGGCCCAGGTGCGTGCCGGGCTTAGCGCCGAAATGCATCACGAGGTGTCGGCTGCCATCGTAGCCAATGCCTGGCGTCGTCTGCACTTCACTGACCAGGTGACACAAAAGCAGTTTGAAGTGCTGGTGGGTGATGCTCAGAGTGTCGGCTTCCTGCGGGATGCCATCCCGCTCGACCGCATGTTTTCCCGCAAGCCATGACCATTCAGGAAGAAACCACCGCCCTGGCCCCGGCCAAGTTGGCCATCGACCGGGTGTCGAAGTCCTTTACCACGGGGCGCGGGACCCTGCAGGCGCTCGAACAGGTGAGCCTGAAGGTGGCGGAGGGCGAATTCGTCTGCCTGCTCGGGCCGAGCGGTTGCGGCAAATCCACTTTGCTGAATCTCGTGGCCGGGCTGGAAATGCCCGACACCGGCTCGGTGACAGCTGACGGCCGGGCGGTGCGCCACCCGGGCCGTGAGCGGATGATGATGTTTCAGGAATCAGCGCTCTTCCCGTGGCTCGACACCATCGGCAACGTGATGTTTGCGCTCAAGCTCAAGCCCGGCTTGAAACGCGCCGAGCGCCATGAAGCCGCACGCTACTACCTGAAACTGGTCGGACTGGAGAAGTTCATGCATTCCAACATTCATGAGCTGTCCGGTGGCATGAAACAGCGCGTGGCCCTGGCCCGGGCGCTGGCACCCAATCCGCGGGTTCTGCTCATGGATGAGCCTTTCGCGGCGCTCGATGCCATGACCCGGGAACAACTCTACGGTGATCTGCAGCGCATTTGGGAGCAGCGGCATGTCACCATCCTGTTTGTGACCCACAACGTGCGCGAAGCAGTCAGCCTGGGCGACCGCGTGGTGCTGTTTTCGCCGCATCCCGGACGCATTTGCGAGGAGTTCAAGATCAACCTCCCGCGGCCGCGCGACATCAATAGCGTGGACGTGGCCGGTTATGCGACGCGCATCACCAAGGCCCTGAAGGGGATGCTACAGGCGGAAGGGGCAACCCCATGAAACGCTACCTGACCATTTTTTGTTTTTTTGCCTTGCTCATTACCGCCTGGCAGTGGGCCTATGCCCAAAAGTTCTGGTCGCCGGTGCTGGTGCCTTCGCCCGAAAGCGTGGGACGCTACCTCTGGGAGGCGGCCCTGGACGGCTCGCTAGCGGAAGCGACACTGGTAACGTTGAAGCGGCTGCTGGCCGGTTACTTCATCGGTATCTGCGTCGGGCTGCCCGTGGGCTTGCTGACGGCGCGCTTTCGCTTTCTGCAGGACACGCTCGGCCTGTTGGCTCTCGGGCTGCAAGGATTGCCCAGCGTGTGTTGGGTGCCGCTGGCGTTGTTATGGTTCGGCCAGACGGAGGCCGCGATGCTGTTCGTGGTGGTGATGGGCACGGTATGGTCGGTGGTGCTGGCCACCGAGACGGGCGTGCGCAACGTGAACCCCCTCTATGTGCGGGCGGCTCGCACGATGGGCTCACGCTGGTTGCACATCTGGCTTTATGTCATCATGCCGGCGTCGTTGCCGTTCATCGTCAGCGGCATGAAACAGGGCTGGGCCTTTGCGTGGCGTTCCCTGATGGCGGCGGAGATCTTCGTCACCATCCTGACTGGCTTTGGGCTCGGGCACCTCCTGCACTACGGCCGTGAGTTGCACGCGATGGAACAGGTCATCGGCATCATGTTCGTGCTCGTGCTGCTTGGGCTGCTGGCCGATAAACTCTTGTTTTCCCCCTGGGAAAAGTGGCTGCACCATCGCTGGGGAACCAACAAGGCTTGAGCCTGCTCAATCCGGTCAGACGCGCGGGTTGACAAAACAGGGCGGTGCGAAACGGATTGCATTCAGGGACACGCCATGCACCGCACTGCGCACCAGCCATGCCTGAGCGTTTGTCTGTTCCATCGTCAGCAATCCGTGAATAAAAAAAGATTGCTCCATTCGATGATGCCAACCGCACGCAGCATTTACCCCACCGTTTCGAGCCGCACCTGCAGACCACCTTCCACGGCTGGGAGTGGTGGTTTGCAACGCGGTTCAATACCGGCACGCCAGCGCGGCGTCGGCGAAGGCCTGCAGGTTGGCCACCGGGGTCTCAAAAAAATGATCCGAGGCCGAGCAGATGTAGCCACCGTCCCGGCCGAAGCCGGCAAACAGGCGCTGCGTTTCCTGGCGGATCTGCTCTCTGGTGCCGCTGGTCAGGATGTTAAACTGGTCCATGCCGCCGATCATGGCCAGCTTGCCGCCAAAGACCGCCCGGACTTTGCCCGGTTCGGTGATGTTGCCCCCCACGCCGGGCGGAGCGAGCGTTTCAGACGCGTCGGTGCCGTTCGCGACAATGAGGTCTAGGATATGCATCATGCCGCCGCAGGTATGGTAAGCCGTGCGGTGGCCGCATTGGTGCAGGGCGTCATGAATCTGCCGGTCATAGGGCAGGCAGAACTCCCGGTGCAGATTGGGCGAAATGACGGTGTCGCTGCCCGCGCCGCCGCCGGTTTCGATCAGGTCAAACTTCGCCCCGACGAGTGATTCCTCAATGAACCGCAGTTTGCGCACCAGCAGGGCGCGCAGCAGACGATGCACCCAGTCGGGATGGTCCAGGCATTCCAACATCAGCTCTTCCTCGGACTGGAGGCAGCAGGCGTGTTGCCAGCAACCCGCCTGGTCACCCCAAACGAAGCCGCGCAAAATGCCGGCATCGCCGATCCGTTCGTATTCGGCGGCGATGGCCTGCCGGTTCAATTTCGCCACCGGCATGTATTTTTCGATCAGCTCGACGTCCTCGTGCCGCTTGATGAGGTATTCGGTTATCCAGGTCGTGGTACGGTTGCCGCCGGTCTTGTAAGTGAGTTGACCACCGGGAGTCGTGATCGTGTGATTTAGCAGCTTGTCGTTCGGATCGTCCCGCACGATGGCGATCTCCTCCCGCCACTGCGGCGTGGAGATGAGGTATTTTTCCGCGTTCGGAATCCAAAACTGCCCCATCGCCTCGAAGTATTGGATCGAGGCATCCAGCCCGCAGTGCTTGAACGCGGCGAGTGCGTCCATGCCATTGAGGTAGGTGTCGAGATGGTATTGTTGCCACTGGTGACACGTGACGGGCAGCCGGTCGGGTTTCTCGCGGGCGAGTGCCCGCAACATGCGTTCTTTGGAGGTCATGAGGTGCGAGTTTTGGCTGAAGCGGACGCGGGATTTTGGCCGGAGTGCAAAGCTGGTCCGGCGGTAAAGCCAGCCCAGTGAAGCGGGTCCGCCTTTGCCGATCAAGCCCCGCCAACCGGTTTGATGCGCATGATTGGCAGGCCTTGGGCTGAACCGGTGCAAGGGCGTCAGCAAGTGCCCCGGCATTACTTGCGAATCGCGGGACAGGTTCAGGTCGCGGAGTCCGACGGGAGGGGCATTGGGCGCGAAGGCAGCCGGTCGCCATGGAACCGGTCGGCGTGGCGGGCGAAGAAAATCGTGGCAACGCCCATGATAAGCGCGGAGACGGCGATGGCGGTGCGCGGGCCCGCGGCGGCGGCCACCGCGCCGGCGAACAGGCTGCCCAGGGGAAACAAACCTTGCCCCATCGCAAAGAGCCCCATTACCCGGCTGCGCTTGTCATCTGCGACCCGGGCTTGGATCAGGGTATTGCAACCGGCCATGCACAGGACCGCGCCAAAGCCGTTGGCAGCCAGACAGACGAAGGCCAGGGGCAGCGCCGGGCTCAGCGCGAAACCCACTTGTCCGACCATCAAGGCAAAGCTGCCGCGGGTAACCCAATGGGCCAGCCCGTCGCCGGATTTGCGCCCGGCCAGCAACAGGGCACTGACCAGTGCGCCCGCACCCACGGCGGAATACATCTGCCCCAAGGTGACGCTGGTGCCGTGAAAAATATCCCGCGCAAATACCGGTGCCAGGATGCTGGTGGTAAACCCGGCGAAAGCCACCAGCGGCACCAACAGCAAGGGCGGGCGCAGCAGGGCGGAGGCGCGGACGTAGTTCCATCCGGCCAGCAGATCCGCCAAGGGATGCGCCGGCTTGGCCGGTGCCAGCCGCGGCAGAGTCCGCATGGTGAGGAGGCTGGCCAGAATGCCAACGTAGCTGACGGCATCGAGCGCGTAACAAACCTCCGGGCCTTGGGTGGCGATCAGCCAGCCGGCGATGGCGGGCCCGATCAGCCGTGAGACATTGAACAGCGAGGAGTTGAGCGCAATGGCGTTGGGCAGGTCGGCCTTGGCGGCGACGAGATCCACGATGAAAGCCTGACGGGTGGGAAATTCGAACGCATTGATCAGACCGCGCAGGGCGGACAAGGCCAGGAGCCAGCCCACGGTGAGGTGGCCGGTGTAGGCGAAAAGCGCCAGCGTGACCGACTGCGCGCTGCAGAGCAGATTCAGCCACCACATCAGACGCTGCCGGTTCACCCGGTCACCCCAGATCCCGCCCAGCGGGGCAAGGAGCAGCATCGGGATCTGGTTGGCAAAGCCCAGCAGCCCGACATAGAGCGGATTGCGCGAGAGTTCGTAGATGAGCCACGCCGACGCCGTCAGCGTCATCCAATTACCGAGCAGCGACAGGCCCTGCCCGCCGAAAAAAAGCCGGTAGTTGCGGGAGTTGAGGGCGTGGAGAACGGCGGGATAGCGCACAGCGGAGCTGTTCATCCGAAACCCGTCCCGGCACCGGGTCAAACCTGCGGTCATGCCCGGGGCAAGCTGCGTGCCCTGCGGGGCGAGGGAGAAGCGCAGGTTCCACTGCGCGGTATGTTGCAGCCGCCCTTCACTCGTTGGGCCCGGCCGGCGCAGGGACGCATCGGCCGACCCAGGGCAACACCCGGGCTTGCCCCGGTCGCCGGCGGGGCCAGACGGCCCTGCGTTCGCAGGCAGCAATTCAATGTTGGCATCATCGGTTACGGATGGACAGTGACCCATGAGGTCATCTTTGCCGTGAACCGTTCGATCGTTGAGAAACGGCCTGTCAAACTGGCCGAAGTTTGCTAACGCTCCGCCCATGCAAGCCTCCCAATTCTTCACCCTGCCGCCCTCGCTGGGCGCCTTTGCCGCCTCTTTCTGCGCGGATCTGGCGCCGTGGGAGTGGCTCAAGCAGATCGGGCCGGCGCTCAATGCGCAACGGTTCGAGGCGGTTTTGCCCGAAGTGCCGGCCGGCGTGCACCTGGAGGGATTCGTCTGCCTGCACCCGACGGTGAAACTGCCGTCGTATGCGACGATCATCGGGCCGGTTTGGATCGGCGCGCGCACAGAAATCCGCCCCGGGGCTTTCTTCCGCGGTAACGTCATTGTCGGCGAGGACTGCGTCCTGGGCAACGCCTGCGAGTTCAAGAACTGCCTGCTGATGGACCGCGTGCAGGTGCCGCACTTCAACTACGTGGGCGACTCCATTCTCGGCAACGGCGTGCATTTCGGTGCGGGCGTCATCTGCTCCAACCTCCGCCTCGACCAGCAGGACGTGCTGGTGCGTCTGCCCGCCGGGACCGCGGTCACGGGTCTGCGCAAGTTCGGTGCCATCGTGGGTGACAGGGCGGAGGTCGGCTGCAACGCGGTGCTGCAACCGGGCACCTTGCTCGGCCCCCGGTCGCTGGTGATGCCGCTCACGGCTTTCGGCGGCTATTTGCCTCCGGCGACCATCGCGCGCGTACGTCAGTCCGTGACGACCCTGCCGCGGCGTGATTGAGGAAATCGTTCTCGTAATCGTTCTCCTTCTCGCTCTCTCCTATCCGTTTTCCGCCTCCGCGAGCACGCCAACGATTTCAAACAAACCCGACCCATGCCCAGAATCCTTACCGGCATCACGCCTTCCGGCACCCTGCACATCGGCAACTATTTCGGCGCCATGCGCCCGGCCATCGAATTGCAGGCCGGCGGCGATGCGTTTTACTTCATCGCCGACTACCACTCGATGACGGCGCTGACGGATGCCGCCGAGCGCCGCGCCTACACCCAGGGAATCGCCCTCGACTGGCTTGCCTGCGGACTCGATCCGGCGAAGGCGGTTTTCTGGCGGCAAAGCGACGTGCCCGTGGTATGCGAGCTCACCTGGTTGCTCGGCTCACTCACGCCCATGGGCTTGCTGGAGCGGGCGCACAGCTACAAGGACAAGACGGCCAAGGGCATTGCCCCCAATTTTGGGCTTTTTGCCTACCCGGTGCTGATGGCCGCCGACATCCTGCTCTACGACACCAACGTGGTGCCGGTCGGCCGGGACCAAAAGCAGCACGTGGAAATGACGCGCGATATCGCGATCAAATTCAACCAGACCTACGGCGAGACGCTCGTGGTGCCCGATGTGCAGATCCGCGATGAGGTCGCCGTCGTGCCCGGACTTGATGGTCAGAAGATGTCCAAGAGCTACGGGAACTCGATCGAGATCTTTGGCGAGGAGAAGGTGATCCGCAAAAAAATCATGGGTATCGTCATGGATTCGCGCACCCCGCAGGAGCCCAAGCCCGATGCGGACAAAAATCTCGCGATCCTGCTCATGCGGCTCGTCGCGCCCCAGGACGTCGCCCTCGATTACGAGAACCGGCTGCGTGCCGGCGGCCTGGGCTACGGCGACCTGAAAAAGGCGCTGTTCGAGCAGTGCTGGAATTATTTCGCCCCCTATCGCGCCCGGCGCGCGGAGCTCATGGCGAACCCCGATTACGTTGAGCACGTGCTCCGCGACGGCGCCGCGCGGGCACAGGCGGTGGCCGCGAAGACCATGGACCGTGCCCTGAAGGCCTGCGGTTTGCGGTAGGGGTTGCCGCTGGAGCGATTTTTCCGGTGCGGAGGTGCGGAGTGAGGTCCATCGCCGGATCGCTCGGTTCACTGGCGGAAAACCCCGACGCGCTGAGGCACACGGTGTCAGTGCGCGGACCAAGGGCCGGCCGGACTGGCGGGTTGGGGCGCAGTCAAGCTGCGCCCCTATTGAGGATCAGAGGCAGGGACGCGGCTTGGTCGCGCCCGCTCAGATCAGGAGTCGGCCCGGAGCGTGATCGGCAACAGGACCCGTTTTGCCACCGGCACGCCATTCTGCAGCGCCGGTGAGAAGCGCCACTGGGCGAGGGCGGGGAGGAGGCTTTGGGCGAGTTTGCGATCGGTCGGCGCCACCAACTTGATATCATGGGGCAGGCCGTTCTCGTCGACCGTGAAGGTGACCTTGACGGTTGCATCTACGAAACGCGGCGGGATGCCGATCGGACCGACCACCTGGAGGGCGTGGGGAATGTCCGTCCGCCCGATGGTGGCAACCGCGGGGCTATCCGGCTTGGCGGCAAAGGCTGAGGTGGAAATGAGACCGCTGACGAGGGCGGCTCCGAGTAGCATTTTGATCTTGTTCATGGCGGGAGCTCCGCGTCAGCGGAGCATTGAGGGTTGGAGTTTATGTTCTGCGCCTCGTGTTGTGCCGGGGATGTTGATGACAACACGGCGAAGTGAACAAAGTTACAGCGGGTGCGTGAACTTTTTTTGATGAGTGGCGAAACAGGTGCCCCGGATGTGGAAATTATACAGATCAATGGACGCTATGGTTGATCGGTGGGATCCAGCCAGTGGCCCGGGAAATACGTTGCGAAGGCGTCGGCATGTCCGGAGGGAGAGTGATTCTTGGATTATTGCGACCGTGGTCTGATCGCAACCGGGCCGGCGTCGGCGTGAAGGGCGCGGCTTGCGTCCCCGGCCCCGGACCCATCAGGATGGCCGCATGCACTTGGAGGACATGCGCCGGAACTATGCCGCCCGCTCGCTCGACACGGCCGACCTGAACGCAGACCCGTTCACCCAGTTTGACCACTGGATGCGCGAGGCCATTGAGACGCAGGTGCTCGAACCGAATGCGATGGCGCTGGCCACGACGGATGCGGCCGGCGGGCCAGCCTTGCGCACGGTGCTGCTGAAAGCCTTCGATGAGCGCGGTCTGGTGTTCTACACCAACTATGAGAGCGCAAAAGCCCGTGACATTGGAGCCAATCCCCGGGTGGCGCTGATGTTCACCTGGCTGCCGTTGGAAAGGCAGGTGGTCATTACCGGTCGGGCGGCAAAGATATCTGCCGCTGAATCCCTGAAGTATTTTCTGTCACGACCACGCGACAGCCAGATTGGCGCCTGGGCTTCGCGCCAGAGCGAGGTCATCACCACGCGTTCGTTGCTTGAGACGAAATTTGCCGAGATGAAGGCGAAATTCCAGCGCGGTGATATTCCTCTGCCGGATCACTGGGGCGGCTTTCGGGTGACGCCGGAGAGCTTTGAGTTCTGGCAGGGACGGCCGTGCCGCATGCATGACCGCTTCAGTTACCGCCTGCA
Organism: uncultured Opitutaceae bacterium; assembly: GCA_903952145.1. Classification (GTDB taxonomy): domain Bacteria; phylum Verrucomicrobiota; class Verrucomicrobiia; order Opitutales; family Opitutaceae; genus UBA2377. The sequence goes on from CAJBES010000180.1 coordinate 18,643, forward strand.
GCCCGCAGGTGACTGGATCATTCGGCGGCTCATGCCCTGAGAAGCGGGGTGAGGCCTGGCCGGCGGTCAGGGTTGGTCGGACCAGCAACCACCGGGGGCGAAAAGTTCATCGAGGCAGTTCTCCAGTTGCGCGGTGCGCACAGCGAGATCGAGCACGGTGAAGCGACGGCGGATGTGATAGGCCCGTCGAAACGACCAGCGCAGGCGTTCCCGGGTGAGACCGATGGCCTCAAGGGTCACGGGTGCACCGACCAGTTGCAGGCGCCGGCGCAGCTCGGTCGTCGGCAGGAGCTGGGCCTGCAGGCGCGCGCGGAGCGCAGGCCAGTGCGTCTGCAGCCGGGTGAGTTGAGCGTGCAGAACCTCACGGGAGGGATGTTTCGCCTGCGTTTCCGTGAGCGGGGTGGTGATGAAATCGGCGTCACCGAAAAGCGTGTGAATCTGCCGCGCAATCTCGGACCAGTCCGGCCAGCGGGCACAGCAGTCATCAATGTCGATGCGATCGAGCGGCTGATGCAACAGGGCTTCATAGAGCGAGGCCACCGCCAGGGTGGCAACGCCGACCTTGAAGCCGTGCGAGGGGGAGGCCCCTTCATAAGTGAGGTGTTCCATATCCCAAAGGTGGCTGAACTGGTGTTCGGCCCCGGAGGCCGGTCGGCTGGACTGCAGCCCCTGCATCGCAAAACCAACGAGCATGAGTGCGTCGGTGAGCGCAGTCACCGCGGCAGGGTCGCCCGCGCGCGCACCAGCCGGATCCGCAAGAGCGGCACGCAATCCGTCCTGCACTAGATGCCAGGCCTGCGGTGCAATGGGCTCGACCCCGAGTTCATCTGCGAGAATCCAATCGGCGCCGGCGGTGATCTTGGCCTGCAAATCCGCGTAGCCGGAGGCGGTCAACGCCGATGGGGCCGCACGCAGGATGTCGCTGTCAGCGATCACCGCCTTGGGGGCGGGACAGTTGAACGTCTGCTTGGCCCCGTGACGGGTGATTGAGGCGCCATACGCGTTGTAACCGTCCATCGAGGCTGCAGTGCCCACACAAAGGTAGGTGCGTCCGGTCAGATGGGAGGCAAGCTTCACCAAGTCGTTGATGGTGCCGGAACCGACTGCAACTGGGATCAAATCATGCGTGCGCAAGCAACCGACCAGTTGTTCGATCCAGCTGTATTCGGCGGCAAGCGATGCGGCGGGCAGGATGATGGGTTCGCGACCAGAAAGTCCGGCAGCGGACAGAATGGCCTGCACCCGCCGGCCCGCGACGGCATAGGTGGTGCTGTCCGCCACGAGGTGGGCCCGCTTGCCGGGAAACTGGGCGGAGAACACGGCCGCCGTGTGCAGGATGGCGCCGGAACCAAGGCAGAGGGCCTTCGTATCACGGGCGAGCGCCAGGGCGGCAGCAAGCCGCTGACTGCCGCCGGTGGCGAGCGGGGGCTTTGAACCACCGGAGGAATGGACTGATGCCGAAGGCATGGGAGGTTGTCTGAAGCCGGGAGGTCCGCCGGATGCAGCTGAAGCATTCAACCACCGGCCCGTGACTTGCGCGTGACTTTCCCGGCATAGTAGGCCTGCAGTTCGCGCCTCGCCACTATGGGATGATCCGTCGCCAGCGACATCACCCCGAGATCCAGCAATTGTGCATATACGCTGGAAGCATCGGTCCATGGGAAAGCCTGATACAGCACGCTGTAAGCGCGCAGTGCATCGCCAGTCTCGCGCAAAAAGGCATTGGAGAGGCGGAAAGGATTGTCAGCGGTGCTGGCATCGACGGGCGGAGCCCATGTGTCGTCCGTCAACTTGGCATAGACATGAAGCTGCACCTGGGTGACGCCGTCGAATCTGGTGGCTGCCAGCTCCGCCAACGCAGTGCGCACCACGGTTTCATTGCCGTGCAACCAGAGCAGGGTTTCGGACTCGGGGACGAGCGTCCGCCAGGCGCGCAGTTGGGCGACCTCGGACGTGGCCAGCACGATCTGCCGCTCCAGTCCGAACTGTTTCACCTCGGCGGCGAGCAGCCGGAAATCGATCTGCTTGACGTCCATGTAGAGGTGTCGTTCCGGCCGACTCTGCATGAGTTCGAAAATAGCTGCCATGCGGACGACGTGACGGTCCTTGAACTGCTCGCCTTTCCAGGACCCTACATCGAGCTGCGACAACTCGGCGTAGGTGAGGTGTTCGACCCCCATGCGCTGCAACGGCCCGGGGGCGTCCTTCACCACACGGCTGAAATCGTGGTCATGAAACGGCACGATGACGCCGTCCCGGGTCATGCGCAGGTCGGCCTCGGGATAGAGCCCCATCCGCCACGCGAGTTCAAAGGCCTCGAGGGTGTTCTCCTCGGCGAGCGCACCCACGCCGCGGTGACCCTGCACAATCACGCTTTCCAGCGGGATATGATCGGTGATGTTCCAAACCCCGGACGCCGCGCTGAAGGCGACGGGGCGCGATGCAACGGTTGGCCGGGGATCCTGCATGGGCAAAAAATTAAATGACCGCGTAGTGCGGCTCGGTCAGTGCGGCGATGCGTTCGAAGATACGCTGTGAGGCGAGTTGGTAGCGTTCCTTGCCCGCCGTGGGATCGTCGTAGGTCCCGGGCGCAATCGGGGACCCGAAGATTACGGTTACAGGTGTGCCCAGCCGCAGTGGCCGACCCTTGCCGCCTGCCTCAAAGGAGCCGTAGATGCGCACCGGCACCACCGGCACCTGCGCGCGGCAGGCGATGAGGCCGACGCCAGCCTTGGGCTTTTGCAGGTGACCATCGGGCGTGCGTGTGCCTTCGGGAAACAGGATGAGGCCCTTGTCTTCCTTCAGCGTCTTGAGCACGCGCTTGATGGCGCTCACATCCTGCCCGCCGTCGCGGTCCACGGGAATCGTGCCGACCTCATCGAGCCACCACGAGGCAAAGCCGGGTTTCCACAATGTCTTGCGGGCAAAGGAGGCGATCTGCCGTGGGACCAGGCAGATGATGAACGGCGGATCGAGAAAACTGGCATGATTGGCGGCGAGCAGGAAGGCGCCTTGCTGTGGCAGGTTTTCCAGTCCCGCGATGTCGCCGCGGAAAAACATCCCGTAGATCATGGCAACAAGGTAGTGGGAGAAGCCGTACACCGGATCCATCCCGAGTTGGGGGAAAGCGCGGTTCATGCGGGCGTCAGTTTGGTGGCAATGATGACGGACATTTTTTCGACGACCTGCGCCAGTGTCAGGTGGGTGCTGTCGATGTCAACGGCACCCGCGGGACAGGTGAGCGGCGAGGTCTTGCGCGAAGTGTCGAGCCGGTCGCGTTCCGCGATGGAGTCCTGCCCGCCCTCCGCGGCGCGGCGCTTGATGCGTTCAGCCGGGGCGGCATGCAGAAAGAAGCGAAAGTCCGCGTCCGGGAAAATCACCGAACCGATGTCGCGGCCTTCCATGACCAAGCCCCGGAACCGGTGCTGCCGTGCGACGTCTGTCTGGCCGCGCTGGTAGCCCGTCAGGGCGTGTCGCGCCTCGGGGATGGCGGCATAGTGCGAGACGTGGGCGTTGACGCGCTGGCTGCGGATCTCGTCGCCGGCCGGTTGGCCGTCAATGAGCATCTGGGCCGAGCGACCGCACAGACGGGTGGAAAATTGCATGGCGGCGAGCGCGACGCGGAGGGCCGGCAGGTCGGTGGGCGCTACGTCGCGGCGCAGCAACTCGGCGGTGATATGGCGGTAGAACGAGCCGGTGTCCACATGCAGCAGGTTGAATCGGTCCGCGAGGATGCGCGACGAGGAGGATTTGCCGGAGGCCGCGCCGCCGTCGATGGCGACGATGATGAAAGACGGGAGTGCCATCAGGCTGCCGAGGATTTTTGATGCAGGGACTCCAGCAACTCAAAAAAGCGGGGAAAGGTCTTGGCGCAGCAGGCCGGATCGCGGATCGCAAGCCACGGCCGGCCGTCGCCGTGGCGATCGTGGCAACCGAGGATCCCAAAGCTCATGGCGAAACGGTGGTCGTGGTAGGTCTCGATTGCGACGCCGCTCTTCAGCGGGCGCGGGTGGATTTCAAGGGCGTCTTCCGTCTCGATGACGCGCTGGCCGAGCCGCGTGAGCTCGCGGGCCATGCCGGCGACGCGGTCCGTCTCCTGCTTGCGGGTGTGGGCAATCCCGGTGATCCGGGTCGGTCCATCGAGCAACGGGGCGATGGCGGCGAGCGTGAGGAAGGTGTCTGAAAAGTTGTTGAAATCGGCGGCGAAGCCGGCGCGTGCCGGGCCATGGCACAAGGTGATGCCGTCGTGGACGATCAGACCGCGGGCGGCAAGGAGGTGGAAAAATTCCGCGTCACCCTGCAAGGCATCAGCCCCGAGGTTGAGGCCCTTCATGTCCAGCTGGCCACCGGTTACATGTGCAAGCGCGGCGTAGTAGCTGGCGGCGGTGGCATCCCCCTCGATGGTGTAGGTGGCTGGCGGGACGGCAAACTGCCGGACCATGCGCTCCGTCATCGCTACGAAGGGCCGGGAGACGGTTTCGCCCCTGAGCCGCACGCTGAGCGGTGCGTGGCAGTGCGGTGCGACCAAGAGCAGTGCCGACAGGAGCTGGCTGCTTTCCGAGGCATCGAGTTCGACGGTTCCCCCGGGCAGCCCGGCCGTGCGCAGCGTAAAGGGGAAGGCAGTCGCACTGGCCTGCGCGCCCTGCGAGGCGAGTGCCCCGAGCAGTGCGCCAATGGGCCGGCGGCGCATGGCCTCGTCTGCCACGAAGTGATAAATGCCATCGGGCTGCAGGCAGACGAACGCGGTGAGAAACCGTGCGGCGGTGCCGGCGTTGCCGACATTTATTTCCGCTTCGCGGACCGGAATTTCACCGCCGCGGCCCGTAATGGTGATCGTCAGCGCAGTCTCGTCGGTCTGCACGCCGAAACCCAGCACCTGCAAGGCCGTCGTCATGATGCGCGTGTCGCGACTGAACAGGGCGCCGTGCAGCGTGACGGTCGTGCCGCCCAGCGCGGCGAGAAGAAGCGCGCGGTTGGTGATGCTCTTGGAACCCGGCAGCAAGATCTCACCGCGCGCGGGCCGGTTGAAGGGACGGATGGACAGGGGATCGGGCAGGGACATCAGGGCAGCGGGCGGAAATCCCGGCGGTAAGCTTGGCCGCGCTCAAGGTGCGCCGTGATGTCGAGGTAGTCACGGTTGGCGAGTGCTGCGCGGAACGTGTGCAACTCGTCTTCGTAGCTGCCCAAGGCCCGGAGCACTTCGTCGCGGTTCTGCTCGAGGATGGTGCGCCAGAGCTGCGGATCGCTGGCGGCAATGCGCGTGGTGTCGCGCAGCCCGCCGCCGGCGTGATTCCGCCAGCGGGGGTCCTTTTTCGCCAGAAACGCGCACAAGGTGGTGGCAAGAACCTGCGGCAGGTGGCTGATATGCGCGACAATCTCGTCGTGGCGGTCAGGATGTTCGGTGGTGACCTCGCAGCCAAGGTCGCGCCAGAAGCGCACCACGGTTTCGGCGGCCTTCGCGTCCGTCTCCGGCAGCGGGGTGACAAAGCAGGCGCGGTGTTGGAAGAGCCCCGCGCTGGCATGCTCCCAGCTGGTTTTCTCGGAGCCGGCCATGGGGTGTGCGCCGACAAAGTGACCATGCGCACCTACGGCACTGTGGCCGAAGCGGCAGATTTCGCCCTTCACGCTGCCGACGTCGGTGACAATGGCAGCGGGAGCCAGGTGCGGTGCGATCTGTTGCGTGAGCGGCACGATGCAGTCCACCGGCGCGGCGATGACGACCAGCCCGGAGCCGTGCACCGCCGCCTCGGGCGTGTCCGCAACGATGTCGCACCACGGTTGCTCCCGCAGGGCGAGGCGCGCTTCCGGCCGGCGCGCCCACAACACGATCCGCCGCGCGAGGCCGTGGGTGCGGACGGCCTTGGCGACTGAGCCGCCGAGCAGGCCCGGGGCAAGGACGGTGATTTGTTCGGTCACGGTTCCTTGCAATGGGTAAACCGCGATGGTGTCGAGCGAGGATCGCATTGCCGCTTGTTGCACGCGAGGCAGTTTGCCCTACTCTGATCCCGCCATGGCCCATGGATCAGCACACAACCGGCCGGTTTTCCGGATCCTGCTCTGGCTGGGCGTGGTGGCAGCGCTGGTGCTGCTCGGCTGGCTGGTGCATTATATTGCCACCTTGGGCCCGCGCAACGCGGCCATGGACGAGCCGCCGGCGGCGCCGGTGGCCTTGACGCAGGACCAATGGCGGTTGGCCGGTGAGGTGGCCGCATGGGAGGAGCGTTTCCGGGAGATGGAAGCTCGTGGCGGGAATGACCCGGCGATGGAGGGCATTCTCACCCATGCGATCGGGCTGCAGCAGGAACTGCTCCGCCACAAGCCCCACGCCGGTCCTGAACACAGCCGGCGGTTGGAGCGGCTGGAGGTGGCCCTTGCCACGTTGCAGGCGCGTGCCGGGCTGGAGCGCATTGCCGGGCTGGAACAGGCGGCAGGGGAAGCACCGGCGACTCCGGCGGCACGCGCAGCCTTGCGAGAGGCGCTGGCGCGACTGCAGGTGATCAACCGCAGCGCCGCGGCACCGCGGCTCAAGGATTTTGTGCGTGAGACGCGCCTGGCCCTGCGGCTGGAAAACGCGGAGGCCAGTCCGCTGCGTGCGACCGCGGATGCGGCCCTGGACGCGGCGGCGGCCAAGCATGAGGACTGGCCTGAGGCACTGGCCGCCTATGAACAGGCACGGACCGCGCTGACGGAGGTCAACCAGCGCTTCCCGCGCACGCGCTACGTAGACATCGGCTTGCTTGACCGCATCATGACGGAGATCGCATCGCTCGAAGCGGCGGCGGCGGCACTGGAGGTGGACGTGCGCGAAAAAGGGGCCGCAGCAGCGCAGGTCGCGGGACAGAGCGGGCTGGCGGTAGACCTTTTCCAGTCGGCCCACGAACGGCAGGTGGAGCTCAACCGCCGTTATCCCCGCAGCCGATTTGCGTCGACCCAGCGGCCGATGAATTGGATGCCAAGCGGCAGACCATGCTGGCACAGGAATTGATGGAAATGGCGGCTGCTTTGGACCGGGAGGCCGGGAGGCTGATCTTCAAACGACAACTGGTGGCGGCTGCGGCGCAAATTGACCGGGCCGCGATGCTGCTTGATCAGCTGGGCAGGGAGTATCCCAAAAGCCGGGCGCAGCCTGGTGCGCTCAAGATCAAGCTCGCCTACCTCCACCTGCGCCGGAATGTGCACGCGGCGCTGCAGGACAGGGTTTACGCGCAACTCATCCCGGTGCCTGGCGAGAAGAACCTGCTCATGCTGCGCACTGAGGTGCCGCAGGAGCTTTACACCCGGGTCCTGAACACCAATCCCAGCCGGAACACCGGAGGGAACCTGCCGGTTGATTCGGTGGACTGGGCCGAGGCGCAGGAGTTTTGCCAGCGGATGTCGTGGCTGCTCGGTGCACCGGTGCGGCTACCGCACGAGGGTGAATACCGACATGCGGTTGGAGAAGGCGTGCCGGACGCCTGGACCGCAGAGAGCAGCGGAGGCCGGACTCGCGATACCGGCAGCCTGCCGGCGAACACCAACGGCTTTTGCGATCTCCTGGGCAATGTTGCGGAATGGCTTCTGCCGGGCGCGACGGAGGCAACGGCAGAAGCGCCGGTCGCAGGTGGGAGCTATCTCGATGCGTTGGCGGCACTGCAAACTGTGCCGGTTGGCCGCGCTGAAAAGGCCGTGCGGGCCCGCCATATCGGCTTTCGGGTCGTCGTGGAATATCCGCTCCACTGAGCGTTACCTCGCTCAACCGCCGAGTTTCACAATCCGGGCATACTCCGCCGCCCGGAGCGGCATCACCGACAACCGGCTCTGGCGGAGCAAGGCGACATCGGCGAGGGCCGGAGTGGCTTTGATCTGCGCCAGGGTCACGGCATGGGGGAAGGCCCGGAGACATGTGAGTTCCACCGCGACCCAGCCGGGCTCGCCGGCGGTCACATCAGGGAAGGCGGTCCGGGCCACCGCGGCGAGGCCCACCACGGCCTTGGTGGTGACACTTTCGTAGAAGAGCACCCGGTCGCCCCGGCGCATGGCCTTGAGATGGAGGCGGGCCTGATAGTTGCGCACGCCGGTCCAGGCCGTGTGCCGTTCGCGCAGGAGATCGGCCCAAGCGTAGGCAGCGGGTTCGGATTTGACCAACCAGTATTGCGTTGTCATCGGCGGGGAGGTGCGGTGCAGTGCCGGCCACTAAGATGAACGAATCCGAGGCTGAAAAGACAAAAGCCCGCCGCGCCGTCCGTTGGCTTTATTTCCTGATGTTTGCCTTCATCGTCGGGCCGCTCCTGTTGTTTTTTTACCTCCGATAACCCGACTGCCATGAATAAAACCCTTCCGGCCATCCGTCTGGCGTTCATGCTCCTCTGCATGCTGGGCGGCTGGCTGGTGTGCTACAGCGTGCGCGAATGGGATGCCTACCGCCTGTTCGCGAGCTTCATCGGTCTCGGGATCGGTGCACTCGTCGTGCTGGTGGATATCCTGCTCAAAGGCTTCTCCCTGCGCGGGCTCTCGGCGATCACCTTCGGCCTCGCGGTCGGGGCTCTCATTTCCTACTTGATTGGCATCTCGCCCCTGTTCGCCCGCGGGGACGAGCAGAACCTATTTATCGTGCGGCTGGCGCTCTTCCTGACCTGCACCTACCTCTGCGCGGTCATTGCGCTCCGCGGCAAGGACGAGTTCAACCTCGTGATCCCCTATGTGCGCTTCGTGCCGCACGAGGTGGACGTGCCGCTGGTGGTGGTGGATACGAGCGTGCTCATCGACGGACGCATCGCCCGGGTTTGTGAGACGGGTTTTTTCAGTTCTGCCCTCGTCATTCCCAGCTTTGTGCTGAAGGAGCTCCAAGCCGTGGCGGATTCACCCGATCCCATCCGGCAGGCGCGCGGCCGGCGTGGATTGGAGGTGCTCAACGAGCTGCGACGCATCAAGCACCTCGACATCCGTATCCCCGAGAGCCACGTTTCCCGCCGTCAGGATGTGGATGCCAAGCTGGTTTTCCTCGCGCAGTCCATGCGCGCCAAGTTGCTCACGACGGACTTCAACCTCACCAAGCTCGCGGAGTTCCAAGGCGTGCAATGTCTCAATCTCAACCAGCTGGCGAAGTCGCTCCGCCCCGAGCTCATGCTGGGCGAGGTGGTTAACATTGAATTGAACCGACCTGGCAAGGAGGAGAGTCAGGCGGTCGGCTACTTGGAGGACGGTTCCATGGTCGTGGTGGTCAACGGCCGCAATCATCTCGGCCACCGGGTGAATGCGGAGATCACCAGTGTGCTGCCCACCACCGGTGGCAAGATGGTCTTCGCCCGGCTGGTCGGAGGGGAAGACCAGGTCTAGCAGAGTCGCAATTTTGCATTAGCCCGGTCCATGGCGGGGGTCGTGCTGACACTGTGCCCGGACTGGCCGGGACAACGGGTGCAGCCCGCAGGGTGAAAAGTGGTGGACCGGAGGGGGATCGAACCCCTTACCTCGTCGTTGCGAACGACGCGCTCTACCAAATGAGCTACCGGCCCAGCGAGAATCGGTGGTTTTGGGCAATCAGGTTGCGCGAGTAAACATCTATTTTGTGCCGGATCCGTGCCGGCCGCGTAATTTTGCGGTTACGGCCGGGTTTGGCTCCCTATTTGCTTTAATCCGCCTATTAATCGGCCATCCTGACCCCCGGTTCAAAGATAACCAAACCATACAGCCATGACAAAGAAATCCAAGACTACCAAGGCATCCACGCTGGCGACGAAACCCGCGAAACTAGTCCAAAGGACGGGCGCCCGGCCTGTCGTGAAAAAGACCAAACCCAAGGCTGTGGTCACGACCATCTCCGCCCTTGTTGATGTCGGCTTCGGCAACGCCCTCTATCTGCGGGGCGAGGGTCCCGGTCTGAACTGGGAAAAGGGTGTGCTCATGAACTGTGCGGCCAGCGACCAATGGACCCTGACGCTCGCTGAGTCGGCCCGGCCGGTGGTGTTCAAGTTCCTGCTCAACGATGAAACTTGGTGCGCGGGCGACGATCTGGTGGCGGAACCGGGCTCCACGGTCTCGTTTATGCCGGAATTCTAAGTTCCGGTCTGGTATTCCCGGTCGGGATTCATTGCCACCAGCCTCGCTTGGAGGCTGGCGGCGGCCGCGTTGCGATCCGCCAGTGCTTCCGCGGGGACCAGTTCGCAGCTCATCCGCACCCGCGAAAACGGTTTGGGCAGGTAAAACCAGTCCCAACTCCGGCGGAGCCGCCAAGCTGATTTGAAGTCAGCGCCGATCAGCAAAATCGGCGTGCGGGTGCGGCGGGTCACGATAAGGGCCCCCGGCTTGAAACCATAGATTGGCCCCTTCGGGCCGTCGGGCGTGATACCCACATCATGGCCCTGCTTGAGCACCTCCACCAGGGCCGAAGCGGCTTCGCGGCCCAAGCGGTGACTGGAGCCGCGTACCGTGTGCAGCCCGATGAGCGAGAAAAACGCGTCCAGCCACGCGCCGTCCCGACTGGCGCTGACCAGGGCATACGTCGGTTTGCCGCGACGGAAACGGCGGAAGATCATGGCGGACAGGAACAGCCGGTTGTGCCAGAGCACCATGGCGACCGGTTCGTCGCATTTGGTGAAGTTGCGCATATCAGCTGCCGTCACTTCGATGCGCAGGGAGCCCACCCAGAGCCGGACGAGGAGCCCAAACGGCCACAGCACGACCCGGCGCCAGCCGGAAATAAGCTGCACATGGGCATGGGGGGCGGATGCGGTCGAAGGCGTGCTCAACACGGCGTTTGTTGCTGAAACCATCGGGCGCGCCAAGACCGAATCACGCGTCGTTCCGATTGACGCGGTGCCGGCCGGCCGGCACCAAGCCCGCATGTCCGCAATGCTGCCGCCCTGTCCCCACCTGCCGGTGCCACGTGCCGGGCTCGACTGGCGGACCTTACAGCGTTTCCGCAACGAGCGGCGCGGCGCGGAATTTTACTTTGCCTGTGTGGAATACGCCCAGGTCCTGTGGCAGCGCGGCCTCGCCGCGCGGGCGCTGCTGTGCCTCGACCGGGCGCTGGGCGCGGAATTGCAGGGCGACGAGTCCGTGCTGCGCGACTGGCCGCTCCCCTATGCCGCCATGGCGTGGTGCATCGCGCATTGCCCCGAGGGCCGCTTCATCGGCAACCCGCGCGTGCACTTTCAGCATTACGCCGGCCGCATGAACGAGCCCCGCCGCGAGCAACGCCGGTGGCGCGCCTGGGCCTGCTGGGCGCTGGTCCGGGCCGTGCGACCTGCCTTGTCCGGCGATTCACATCACCCGGTGGAGGAGCCATCTCTGCAGAAGATCGAGGCGCAATTGGCCACACATGGCCTGCCCGGCGAGGTGGACCGGTGGCGCGCCGTGCTGGCCGGGCTAGTTCAAAACTCGTCGTAGGCGATCTGATTGGCCGTGACGCCCAAGTCGGCGAGCATTCGGATGCAGGCCTTGATCATCATCGGCGGGCCGCAGAGGTAGTATTCGACCGCCGGCGGGTTGGGATGAGCCTGCAGGTATTGGCTGAGCACGACTTCGTGGATCAAGCCGGTGGGTCCTGTCCAGTGGTCCTCGGGCAGCGGCGAGGAGAGGGCGGGATGGAATGCGAAATTCGGGTGCTGCTGCGCGAGGGTTGCAAAATAAGCCGCGTAAAAAATCTCCTGCCTTGAACGCGCCCCATACCAGTAGCTGACCCTGCGGGCGGTATGCTCGGTCTCAAGGAGATGCGAGAGATGGGCGCGGAGTGGCGCCATGCCCGCACCGCCCCCGATGTAGACCATCTCCCTTTGCGTGGGTTTGATGTGGAAATCGCCAAAAGGTCCGAGGGCGGTGACGGTGTCACCGGGCTTAAGGTTGAAAATGTAGGCCGACCCCACTCCGGGCAGGCAGTCCTGCCCGGGAGGCGGCGTGGCGATGCGGACGTTGAAGCGCAGGGTGCGCTCCATTTTGGCGTTGCTGGCGATCGAGTAATTGTTGCGACGGGCGGGTCCCGGGTTTTGCGCGACGAGATCGAAGACGTGCTGGCGATCCCAGACCGCCGCGAAAGGTTCGGGGATGTCGAATTCACGGTAGCGGATGTGTCCGTAACCGGGAATGTCGAACTGCAGATAGTCGCCAGGGGTGAAAGCGATGGGCGCAGCGCCAACCACGGGCTCGAGCACAAGTTCCTTGATGAAGGTGGCGACACTGTGGTTGCTGACCACACGAAGGTGGTGGGTTTTCTCCTCGCGGACCCCGGCCCCGCCGGGGCGGAGCACGTTGAGCTGGAGGCGGCCATTGCGCTCCTCGAGGGGGAATGTGGCGAGGCCGCGGCAGACCGGGGCGCGGGCGGGGGAGCCGTCCGCCAGGTTGAAGCGGCCGTTGTGCTTGGGACATTCGATGATGCTGTCCTTCACCAAGCCGTCGCCGAGGTGGGTGTTGCCATGGGTGCAGATGCCGTCCGTGGCGTGGAGTCTGCCCCCGGCGTCCCGGGCGAGGGCGTAGGTTTTCCTGCCGTGATCGAAGCGGATGACATCCTCGTAACCAAGGTCGGCGGCGGCGCAGACTTCGATCCAGCCTTCCCCATTGGGCGTGGCCGCGCTCGGCCGGGCCGGCGCGACGTGGCGGGCCTTGAACTCAGGCAGGCGGCGTTTCACGTGATAGGCGGGATCTCGCGCCTGGCGCAGGATGGCCGGGATGATTTCCCGATAGGCGGCAAGGAGGCCGGGATAGGGCTCGGGCATGTCGTCCTTCACCGCGGCATGGAGCTTGGGCAGCGCATGATAGGGCACGAGCGGAAACATGTGGTGCTCCACGTGGTAGTTCATGTTCCAGTAGAGATACCGGTGCACGAAATTCATGTAGACCGTGCGGCAGTTGAGGCGGTGATCGAGGACATTCTCGGCGAGGCCGGCGTGCTGCGTGAGGCCGTAAACATAGGCGAGCCAGGTGCCGAACAGATTGGGCAGGCCCACATAGAGCAGCGGGAGGATGCTGCGATTATAGACGGCAAGGCCGATGACCGTGGCGTAGATGGCGAGGTAGACGCGGGCCTTGCGGAAAATTTTGGGAAACTCGCCTTCTGGGATGTAGGTCTTTTCGTCGGGGAGCATGCGGCCGAGCGCATGATTCAGGATTTTTTTGAAATAGACCGGATACACCCCGAGATTGAAGAAGCTCAGGATGATGGCCCGGAGGTTCGCCGGGCGCGGCACCCCGATCTCCGGATCGCGGCCCACGATGATGGTGTCGCTGTGGTGGCGGGTGTGGCTCCAGCGCCAGAGGGTGGACTCGCGCATGACCATGAAGGAGGCGACCTCGTAGAGCGTGCTGTTCAGCCAGTCGGTCTTGAAGGCGGTGCCGTGCTCGGTCTCGTGCCAGCGGGAATCGGAGGTGGAGCCGTAGAGCACGGCGTAAAGCGCGTAGGGAAGGGCGGCCCACCATGAGGGCCAGAGGGCGTAGGTGGCATATCCGGAGCCGAAAATGAGGGCGACCCACAGGAGGGTGTCGCGGACGGCCGGACCGTCCCGGCGTTCGAGGAGACGGCGCATGGTCTCCCGCGGCACGGGACATTGATACCAGTCCGCCTCGGCGAGGCCTTTTTCAATGGCGAGTCTGGCGTTAAGACCGGTGAGGCTGTAATCGAGCGCAGCGGGTTTGCTCATTCGGAAGGGGGATGGGGTCGCAGATTGGGGTCAATGCCACTGGTTTGATGCTCTCAGTGGATTTGTGCTGGGAACAAGCGCCTATTGCTTCTAGGCGCGCTCTGAAAGCAAAACCTCTTCTTCCCCAAGAGGAAAACGTAACAGGTTGAAAAATGGCGGGATGGACGAGACTCGAACTCGCGACCTTCTGCGTGACAGGCAGACGCTCTAACCAACTGAGCTACCACCCCGTGGGTAGGGAAAGAGGCGGAAC
>CAJBES010000181.1 GCA_903952145.1 uncultured Opitutaceae bacterium
CCTGTCTGTGATTCAATTCAATCCGTGCCAGACAGGAATGTCTGGCCTACATTGTCCAAGACGGACAGGGTATCTGCATTCCCGGCAACCAACGATCCCTTATCCTCTATTATGGCTTTGTCTCTTTTGCCGTGGTTTGCAGGCGCCTGGCTTCATCGATGCACTGGCGCAGGGCCGGGGATTTCTTCGCCGCCGTCTCGATGGTTTCCTGAAACCGGCGAACATCCGCATCATCCTTGATCAGCGACAAACGAAACAATCCGGCCACGACCGTTTCGCTGGCGTTCTGGATTGCCCCCGCCTGGTCTTTGGCCTCGAGGGCGCAGACGACATAGGCGGCCTGCCTGACCAGATCCATCTCGCCAACCTTGATCTTTTCCTGGTAGGCGAGGTTGAGCATCATCGAATTCCCCTGCATCGCCCCCTGCTGGTGCTCGCGGAGACGATTGACCAGCATCATGCCGCCGACGCCGGTCAACAGGCCAATCGTAAAGGCGATGACAATCATGGCCATCACTTTCCAGGCAAGTTTGCGATCCATGAAGTTCCCTTTGCGATTGAGGATTGGGGATTGAACTTGGCGGCTGTTTTTTGTCGGACAGGTCAGACAGGTCGGACGCCGCCGGATTTCTTTTCTGACTGTGTGACGGTGTGACGGCGTGACTTTGTGATGCGGCGGTATGGAATGCACAAGGACGCACGGAGCAATTACGAATTACAAATTATGAATTACGAGTTCAGGAAACGGACGGAGCAATTACTAATTACGAGTTCTGGACATGACGCAGACCCTTAGACCCTCAGCCCCTTAGACCCTTAGACCCGACACACCCGTTTTCCTTCGGACTCCGGTTCCTGGGGCGCTGCCCCAGGCTGGTATGGTGCCGCGCCGTTGGCGCTGTGAGCGGTTGCATTTTGCTTTGTGTTTTCCACTAGTGCCTAGTGCCTAGTGCCTGCATTGTATTTCCCTTTGTGCCTCTGTGCCTTTGTGCCTTCCGCTTACACCGTTTTAATCGGCTTGCCTTTGTCGCCATAGCGCTTTTGCAGCCGCGCGACGATGGGATTGAGCGGGCGCGGGGTATTGCGGACTGGCGGTTTTGGCTTGGCCGGGACAGCTGGCGTTTCCGTCAATCCCTTGGGGACGGGCGGGGTGAGGGCGGCCTGGCGGAGCGACTCGACCTCGGCCAGGGTCAGTTCGCGGAATTCGCCGGGCTTGAGTTTCAGCAGTTTCAGCGGGCCGATCCGCAGCCGGAGCAGTTTTTCGACTTCCAGGCCGCAGCATTGGCAGAGCCGGCGGATCTCGCGCTTCTTGCCCTCGTTGAGCGTGAATTCCAGCACGGCGAAGTTGCGGCCGGCACGGGTTTCGATGACTTTGAGCGGCCGGAGAAACTCGCCATCGTGCAGAACCCCCTTGCGGAGCTGGGCGAGGGTTTGGGGGGTATAGGGCCCGGTGACCGAGACCCGATAGAGTTTGGTGACGCCGTGGCGCGGGTGGGCGAGCAGGTTGGCCCATTCGCCGTCGTTGGTGAGCAGCAGCAACCCTTCGCTATCGCGGTCCAGGCGGCCGACGGTGAAGAGCCGGCCAAGCTCTTTCGGCATCAGGTCGACCGCCAGCTTCTCGGCATACTTGTCCTCGGAGGAACAGGTATAGCCCAGCGGCTTGTACAGCATGAAATGGCTTTTGGACGAGGGGATGACCCGTTTGCCATCGACCCGGACGTCATCGGTTTCGGAAACCGTGGCCCCGAGGGTATAGACTTTGGAGCCGTTGACGGTGATCAGGCCGTCCTCGATCAGACTTTCGCACTTGCGGCGGGCGGCGATTCCCGCCGCTGCCAGAAACTGGGCCAAACGCATATCGTTATATCCTTCCAGATCGGGCCGGAGAATCCCGGCGCCGACAATAAAAACCCATTACTTTAGCCCGGCAACGGCAAAGAAAAAGGAGAAGCTTCACTGCGGGTCTGCGGGGCTGAGGGTCTACGGGTCTGCGGGAAATTCCAAATCCCCAATCTACAATCCCGGAGGAAGGCACTAGGCACTAGGCACAAGGCACTAGGGAAGATGCGGAATTCAGAATCCAAAATAACTCCAATCTCCAATCCC
>CAJBES010000182.1 GCA_903952145.1 uncultured Opitutaceae bacterium
ATTCTGGGGCCGGGCGATCGGCGCGCTGGGCATGGCCCTCGGCGTTTCGTTGTTGATGGGATTGATCAACGTTTTTGGCTCGGTGGCTCCACTGGCGATCTTCGAACCGGCCAAGTTGGCTACCCGCGGTGGCCTGACGCTCATCGCGGCGGTCGCCATCATGATCGGAGGCGTGGTTGTCATCGCGCTGGCCGGTAACGCTCTAATTATGATGGTGAAGCGAGGGACTTTGCGGACACTCCTCGCGAACGGATCCGCCTCATATTGGGCGGCAGCGTTGTTCATGGGGCTGGCGTGGCCGGGAGGAATTATCATCTACGGAATCGGCGCCTCCTCAATGGGTGCTTACGGTGCCTATGCCGGGTTTCCGATGATGATCCTCTCATCGATCCTGGCCGGCAACCTGGCCGGTGCCGCCGGCGGTGAATGGAGCGGCACGAAACGGGGTTCACGAATGACCATGCTCGCGGGTGTGCTGATTATGTTTGCCGCTTTTGGGCTTCTCGGATTCGCGAACAGCCTTCTAGCCGCGGGTTGACCGGCCGCAATTGGCAGTAACCGTTCCTGTGCGCAACGATTCAATCCCTTCCGGGCAGATTTCGATCAAACGCCTGCAGCTCGCAATGCCGAAAGGCCGGTTGCTGACATCACCCGCGCAACTTGCCGGCTACGAATCCGACGCCCTAGCCCGCTTATTTCACACTCTGATTAGTTTTGCGCTTTTTTTCGGCAAGAGATGCGGACACGGCGAGTTTTCGGTCGGTTTTTCCTCGTTAGCGTGGAGCGGTAGTGTGGTCCGCGCCAAAATTGCGTTTTTCTGCGGTCCGCGCCGACGCTCCGCCAATCCGGCGCGGGTCGCGCGCCGGTTTTTGAGTGGGGTGCCTCGCGGCTATCCGTCCGCCGGGGCCAGCCGCAGCAGGCGCGCGTGGCAGAGCCGAAACAAATCCGGTCGCGGATAAGCGCTGCTGAGTTGGATATACACCCGCCGCACGCTCACCGTCACCCGCGCCGCCACTTTCAGCAGCTTCAACCGGATGTTCCCCGCCGTCGCCCGCGCCAGCTCCGTCCCGTGACAGCCCAAGGCGCGCAACCGCTCGATCAGCAGATACGCGAAGCACGCGAACCACAGGCGCAGTTGGTTGCTCGCCAGAAAGTGCGTGCTGAGCTTGTCGGCTTCCAGGTCCAGGGTTTGCTGTTTGAGCACGTTCTCCATTTCCCCGCGCGCGCAATATAACTCTTCATACAGCCGCGTCGCCGTGAACCGCTGCCGGTCTGGGTCGCCCTTGAACGCGTTGGCCGGCAGGTTCGTGACGATAAAGCGCGGATTGTCGCCCGCGGACATCACCTCGGCTTTGCCGACCACCCGTCGCGCCCGGCTCCAGCTCTGCTGGGTCTGATACTCGAACTCGGCGAACTCGCGCACGCTGGGCGCCCCGCTGAGGCAATGCCGCTCGCGCGCGCGGACCAGCGCCGGTTGGAGTTTCTCGATCAGCCGCGAGTTCCTGGCCAGCCCCAGGCAGTAGTAAACCTCGGGCTGGGTTTCGCACCAGGCCATGATTTCGTCCACGCCAAAGCCGCTGTCGCCCCGCACGATGATCCGGGCTCGTTTGCAGCGCTGGCGAATCGCGGCCACGACTTGCACCAGCGCGGGCACCACGCCGTCCGCGCCGCCTTTGTCGCTGGTGCGCAGTTGCGCCCAGAGCACCACGTCGCCCACCACGATATACAGGGGCAGATAACAATAATCGCCGTAGTAGTCATTATAGTGTCGGCCCTCCTGCAGGCCGTGCAGCAAGTGGCCCATGCTATCCAGATCGATCACCACTTCCTTCGCGTACTTGGGCACGCGCCGCAGGCCCAGGGTCAGGAGGCAGGCGGCGATCTTGGCCGGATCGTGCGGCAGTTTGTGGCACCGCGTCGCCTTGTTGTTGGACAACTCCAGCCGGTTGAGGGTCGAGGGGGCGGCCAGCGGGGTGCCGCGATCGGCCGGATTGAAGCGATCCTGACCCAGCGGATCGGTTTTGTCGCACGCCGTCGCCAGCAGCGGATCGTGGCGCAGTTGCCCGTGATCGTTGAGATCCTCGTAGCCCAGCGCCCAGCCGTAGATCCGCTGGCGCAGCAATTCCGGCAGCGAGTGATCGACGAACCGCTGATCGCGCTGGTCGCCAAAGCAGCCGGCCAGCGTGCGTGTCACTCCGAGGCTCGTGTCGAGCTGGCGTAGCAACAGCGCGCCGCCCTCGCTCGACAACGTGCCGCCGGAAAAATCGACCACCACCTTGCGGGGCCCCAGATCGGCAAAAAGCAGGGCTTGGCTGGCGCCGGTCGCGGGCGTGGGGGTTGACATAACGCTAGGCTATAGACTAGCTGTCGATTGTCCAGAAAAACCTGTTCCCTCCGCCCAAATAAACTCGCAGCTTTCCCGCATGACACCTCCGACCGACACCCCGGTGCCCACCCGCTATCCCTTGAAAGTGCAGGCCATCCGCTCCCGCGGTCAGCAGGCGCGCTTGTATGTCTATTTCCCCTTGCCGCTCGCGGCGGCCATCGACTTGACGGCCGGCGAACTCGTCGAATGGGAATTGCTCGACCGCGGCGAATTGCACTTGGTGCGCCGCCAATCGCCCGCCCCGCGCGCCCGCCGGCCGGCCAGCCCACGCTGAAATTCTTTTCGACACACTGTCCCGCGGCCACTCACCCAATTTCCGGCCAGCACGGCTGATTTTACGAGGTAAGCTTGCCCACCCTCCCAAAAAGAACAGCTCCGGCTATGAAATATCCGGGCTAGCCGATGACGGCGGGCGCACCCTTGCGCGCGAGGCGCAGGAATTTCTTGGGCGCGTTCGGCTCGGCGTCCGCCGGATCTCCCTCCAGCGGATCGGTCAGGTCGCGCTCCGG
>CAJBES010000183.1 GCA_903952145.1 uncultured Opitutaceae bacterium
CCGCCCGACCTTGGTCTACCCCAGCCGCCGTCGCCAGCCTCATCCACTCCTGGCTCGGCGATCAGGTAAACTCTGGCGCTCCAGCCTAAAGTCTAATTATCTATAGACTTTGGTATTAGAAATCAGGACCTGCTCGACAAGCTCCGGCTCTTCCTTGGCTGAGCCGTCCCAGCCCCTTCACCGGTAGATCGCGGCCTGCAGGGTGGTCGGTCCCACTGTGGGATAACGAACGGACACGGCTTCCATCCTGCCGGGTGCAGGATCCCTTTGCGCCTTTGCGTTCGCCGCAGAACTGCTTTCTCTTTCAACTTATAACCGTGCCCACCTCCGCCATCATGCCGTCCGCCCGCAAACCCTCGCTCGGCGTAGTCTTCCTCACCATCTTCATCGATCTGCTCGGGTTCACGATCATCTTCCCGCTGTTCCCGGCGATGCTTGATTACTACCTGCGGGTCGACGGGTCGGGCGGCGGGTTGGGCTGGTTGCTGGCGCGGATCGATGCGTTCGCCCAGCTCGCCGGCTCGCACAGCAACTACCGCGTGGTGCTGTTCGGGGGCGTGCTCGGCTCGCTTTACGGCGTGCTGCAGTTTCTGTTCGCGCCGATCTGGGGCGCGCTCTCCGACCGCCACGGCCGCCGCCCGGTGCTCCTCATCACCGTCGCGGGCACGACCCTCAGCTATGTGCTCTGGTTCTTCAGCGGCTCGTTCCTGCTGTTTATTGTCGCGCGTCTGATCGGCGGGGCCTTTGCCGGCAACCTCTCCGTCGCCACCGCCGCCGTCGCCGACGTCACCACCCGCGCCAACCGCGCCAAGGGCATGGGCCTCGTGGGCGTCGCCTTTGGCCTCGGCTTTCTCCTCGGCCCGGCCATCGGCAGCATCGCAGCCTTTCACGACCTGAGTGCGCACCACCCGTGGCTCGCGCGACTGGGCGTAAACCCTTTCTCACTGCCCGCGCTGCTCTCGCTCGCTTTCAGCCTGCTCAACCTGGTCTGGGTCTGGTTCCGCTTCCCGGAGACGCTCGATCCCGCCCATCGCGATGCGGCCGAGCACATCCGCATCCGGCACCCGCTCCACGAACTCATCGTCGCTGAGGCCGGCCCGGCGCGCCGCACCAACTGGCTCTATTTTATCTTCATCCTCTCCTTCAGCGGCATGGAGTTCTCGCTGCCGTTTCTCGCGGCCGAGCGCTTCCACTACCGGCCGACGGACATGTTCAAGATTTTCGTCTTTCTCGGGTTGGTGCTGATCTTGACGCAGGGCGGCATCGTGCGCCGCGCCGTCCCGCGCTTCGGCGAAAAGCGCGTGCTGCTCGCCGGCCTGCTCGGCGTGATGATCGGCACCGCCCTCGTCGGTCTCTCGCAATCCAGCATCCTGCTCTACGCCGGCCTCGCGGGGATCGGCATCGGCAGCGGCCTGACCAATCCCACCATCTCCGCGCTGGTCTCGCTTTACAGCCCGGCGTCCCAACAGGGTCGGATGCTCGGCGTTTTCCGCTCGCTCGGTTCGCTCGCCCGCGCCATCGGCCCGATCGTCGCCTGCGGGCTTTACTGGTGGCTGGGCGCCACGACCACCTATCTCCTCGCCGCCGCCGTGCTGCTGGCGCCGGGGCTCATGGCGCTGCCCCTCCCCCGGCCGAACAAATGACCCCGCGGCACGCCCTCGCCCTGCTCTGCGCGGCTGCGCTCCTGCTCGGCGGCTGCATGACGTTCAAACGCGAGGCGCCACGCCCCGGACGCACCGCGCTCGACACCCCGCTGGTCGTGGTCCCCGCCCTCACGGTCGGCAACTTCCTGCTCGTTGAAACCAAGTGGGACCGCCGCGGACCCTACCGCTTCCTCGTGGACACCGGTTCCTCCGCCACGCTGGTCACGCCCGAACTCGCCCGGCGCTACCGGGCGAAAAACCAGCCGCCCGAGACCATGCCCCAGGTCCGTGTCCGCGCCGCCGGCGGCGGCACCGCCCTGCTGAAACCCGCGGTGCTCAGTCGCCTTGAACTCGGCGGGGCCCGTTTCGAGGATGTCTACGTCCTCGTGCATGACTGCCAGGAAATCTCCGCGCACCTCGGACTCAAAATCGACGGCATCCTCGGGTTTCCCCTGTTCCGGGAAACCGTGCTCACGCTCGACTACCCCCGTTCACGTCTCCTCCTCCAACCGCACTCGCCCGCGCCCCTTGTTCCCGGCGTCGCCATCCCCTTCAACAACAGCCTCCGCACCCCGCTCATCCCGCTCAGACTCGGCGACCAGAGCATCACCGCGCTCATCGACTCCGGCAGCGACGCCCCGCTCAGTCTCAACCTCGCGGGCTTGGCCGCCGATTTCGCCCTCCTGCCCCGGCCCGGCGTCGCCATCGGGACGCTCGCGGGCGACCACCTCCAGCACATCGGCCGCTGGCGCCAGCCCCTCGTCATCGGCGATTATACCATCATCCGGCCCCTGGTGGACATGACCGACGAACTCACCGCGCTCGGCGGCGGCATCCTGAGGCATTTCACCGTCACCTTCGACCAGGAACGCAACCGGGTGACCTTTTACCGCGAGGCCCGCGACCCCATCGTCCAGCCGCCACGCCGCAGCAGCGGCCTCAGCTTCACCAAGTTTCCCGCCTACTGGCGCGTCGTCAGTGTCGTGCCCGACTCCCCCGCCCACGCCGCCGGGGTGCAGGGCGGTGACCTCGTCACCCGCATTGACGACGAACCGGTCGCGACCTGGGACTACGCGCGCTTTGAACGGCTCGTCGCCACCGCCGCTGCCATCCGCTTCACCTTCCTCACGGGCACGACGGAGAGCTCACGCTCGCTCGCGGTGTTCGAACTCGTGCCCTAGCGCCGGGATATTTCATGGGGCCGCGACGCCCTTGTCGCGTTTCCCGCGATCGCCGCGGTGGAGGCACCGTGGCTCCATGCTCCGATCTGGTCGATGCTTTCATTCTGCGTGTGATGCCAATCGCCCTGCGTATTTGCTCTTTCGTCGGCCGCCTGCTTGCAGGCGCTTTGGCCGTCCGCCAGCGAAGACCTGCCGATGTTCAAAACCCAGGCGTGTAAAAGCTCCGGGCGATTGGTGGGAAACATCCCGGCGCGCGGCGCTTCGCCCCGCTCGCTGTAAGCTTGGGGGCACAGGTCCTGCGCCGGACCCCTTTGCTGACCGCCTGAACCTGGCAACCTATTCCTTCCTGCGCAGCAGAAACGTCCCGGCCCCGTCGTGGCCGGTTTCCCACGGCAGGCTCAGCACGCTGCGTTCCAGCTTGAACGGGCCGCCCGCCCGGCTGTCGAAGAAAGCCCGCACCACCTTCTCGTTCTCCTCCGCATCCACGCTGCAGGTCGAGTAAACCAGCCGGCCGCCCGGCGCCACCAGCCGTGCCGCCGCGTGCAGCAGCGCCGCCTGTTGCCGCCCGTGCTTGGCAAAATCCGTCTCCTGCAACCGCCACTTCACGTCCACGCGATGGCGCATCACGCCGGTATTGGAACACGGCACATCGATCAGCACCGCCGCATACGCCTCCGGCAGGTGGTGCTCCCGCAGCAGCACCGCCGCGTCGCGCTGCACGTCCCCCAGCACCAGCGCCACCTCCACCCCCTGCACCCGCGCCAGGTTTTCTTTCAGGCGCCCGATGCGTGGCGACGGCCTGGCC
The DNA here is from genome assembly GCA_903952145.1 of uncultured Opitutaceae bacterium. Classification (GTDB taxonomy): domain Bacteria; phylum Verrucomicrobiota; class Verrucomicrobiia; order Opitutales; family Opitutaceae; genus UBA2377. The sequence continues at coordinate 3,630 of CAJBES010000183.1, forward strand.
GCCGCCCCCTCGGCGGCAACAGGCGGCAGGTCCATCGCCACCACCCTCCCCGTCGGCGTCCCGGCGTCCGCGCCGCGCAGGGCGTCCGCGATCAGCAGGCTCTTGCCCCCGGGTGCCGCGCAGACATCCAGCACCGTCTCGCCCCTTTGCGGCGCCAGCAGCTCCACCGCCAGCCGCGTGCCCGG
>CAJBES010000184.1 GCA_903952145.1 uncultured Opitutaceae bacterium
CACTACGAGGCAGCGTTGCGCGCGCAGCCGGATTACGCCGAGGCCTTGGTCAGTCTCGGCTACTGGTTTGCCGGCGAAGGCCAGTTCAACGACGCCATTGCCTGCTATGGTCGTGCGCTGCAACTGCGGCCGGATTATCCGGAAGCGCACAACAATCTGGGCGAATCGCTGGCCCGCATGGGGGATCTGGCCGGCGCCGCGGTTCATTTTGAGACAGCCCTCCGCGCCAAGCCCACCTACGCCGAGGCGCACAACAATCTTGCGGGGATTCTGCTGCAACAAGGCCGGCAGGAGGAGGCGATCCCGCATTTCGCAACCGCCCTGCGGCAAAAACCGGACCTGGCGGAGGCGCACAGCAATCTGGCCTACGCGCTGCTGCAGACCGGCCGCCTTGGCGAAGCCATCGGGCACTACCGGCGGCTGCTGCAGCTCGAGCCCGGCAACACCACCGCCCACAACAACCTCGGTTTTATCTACTGGCGGCAGGGCCAGCTCGCCGCCGCCATCGCGGAATATGAGGCGACTCTCCGCATCGAGCCGGACAACACTAGCGCACGTGATGCCCTCGCGCAGCTCTCCAGCGGAAAATGATGCCACCAAACAAAGACCGCCCGAATCACGGCCTGAACGCGGCCGCGACCAGTTCACGCGGCTTTGCGGCCTGCCAGCAGGGCGATAATCCGGTTTCCCTTCCGGCTGGAAAAGCGCTTTGTATCGGTCGCGATGAATCCACCTCCGTCCCGGACGAGTCCTAACCGCTGGCCCGATCTGGCCTGCGCCGCTGGACTCGTGGCGGCGGTGTTCGCGGTGTATGCCAACAGCCTCGGTGCACCGTTCCTGTTCGACGACGGGCCCGCGATCCTCCGTAACCAGACGATTCGCTCACTGTGGCCGCCAGGGATTCCGCTGAACCCGCCCTTGGACGGCGCCGGCGTGACGGGGCGTCCGCTCACCAATCTCTCTTTGGCGGTCAACTACGCCATCGGCGGGCTCGACGTGTGGGGCTACCACGCGATGAACGTGGCTTTGCACGCGCTGGCCGTGCTCACCTTGTGGGGGGTGCTCCGGCGCACGTTGCCGCGGCTCATGCCCGCACCAAGCAACCCGGGGCGGCTGGCCGGCGTCATCACCCTGCTGTGGGCCGTGCATCCGCTGCTCACTGAGTCGGTGGTTTGCGTGGTCCAGCGCAACGAGCTTTTGGGCGGATGGTTCTACCTGCTGACCCTGTATGGCTTCATCCGGTCGACCGAAGCGGATGCGAAATCAACGGCGTGGAGGTTCTTCGCCGTGGCGGCGTGCCTGCTAGGAGTGGCGAGCAAGGAAATCGTGGCTACAGCTCCGCTTATGGTCTTGCTCTACGATCGGACGTTCGTCGCGGGGACATTTGCCACGGCCTGGCGGCAGCGGAAAGGGTTTTACGTCGCGCTCGCGTCAACGTGGCTCGTCCTCGTGTGGCTGATGCTTGGCAATCAGCAGCGCAACGGGATTGTCGGCTATGGGCTGGGCATCAGTGCGTGGGACTATC
>CAJBES010000185.1 GCA_903952145.1 uncultured Opitutaceae bacterium
GAGGAAGCTCTATGCCAAGGCCAAGCAAGAACCGGCCTACCGCTTTTACGCGCTCTACGACAAGATCAGCCGTGATGATGTCCTCAATCACGCATGGCGACTTGTTAAGGCTAACCGAGGCAGTCCCGGTGTCGATGGGATCAGCTTCGAGGCCATAGAAAACGGCATCGGGGTAGAAACGTTGCTGCAGGAATTGGCCCGTAATCTGAAAGACAAGACCTACCGAGCCCAACCGGTGCGGCGCGTCATGATACCCAAAGCGGACGGCAGCCTGCGTCCGCTGGGCATCCCGACGATCCGCGACCGCGTCGCACAAATGGCGGTGAAACTCATCATCGAACCGATCTTCGAAGCCGATTTTTGTCCGAACTCGTACGGATTCCGGCCCAAGAAATCGGCCCACGATGCCGTGGACGACATCAACAATGCACTCTGGGCCGGCTACACCCAAGTCATAGACGCTGATCTGTCGAAATACTTTGACAGCATTCCGCACGCCAAGCTAATGGCCGTGGTGGCCGAACGCATCGTTGATGGGGGAATTCTTCACCTTATCAATCTGTGGCTCAAAGCCCCGATCATTGGTGAAGGCGACAACGGAGTGAAGAAAACCGTAGGCGGCGGCAAAGCCAATCGGAAAGGCACGCCACAGGGTGGCGTGATCTCCCCGCTGCTGGCCAACTGCTATCTGCATATTCTCGACCGGATATGGCAACGGCGACACCTGAAAGGAAAACTGCAAGCGCATCTTGTGCGCTACGCAGACGACTTTGTAGTCATGTGCCGAAAAGATGTAGAGGAACCGCTGAAAGTGGTGCGCCATGTACTGGAACGACTGGACCTCAGCCTTAACGAGGCCAAGACCCATGTCGTGGACGCTACTCAAGCAAGCTTCAACTTCCTGGGTTTTACGATTCAGATGAGTCGAGGGGCAAGCACTGGAAAACCGTACCCGAATGTTCGACCGGCAGATAAATCGCTGAAGAAAATCAAGGCGAGGCTGACGGAACTGACAGGAAGGAATCTGACGGTCATTCCCTTGGGTGACATCGTTGAAAACGTGAACCGTAGCCTGAGAGGCTGGGCGAACTACTTCCACTATCGGAACTCAAGTGAAGTGATGAGCAAGGTCAGGCAACACGCGGAAGACCGATTGCGAACCCACTTGATGAAGCGCCACAAGATACGGAATCGGAAGGCCGCGCTGTGCTGCTTTCCGCGCCGTGATCTGTATGAGCGCTATGGGCTGTACAAACCCCCAACGGTAGCGGGCTGGAAATCGGTGCATGCTTTGGTATGAAGAACATCGGAAAGCCGTGTGCGGGAGAACCGCATGCACGGTTTGATGAGGGAGGGCAGGTGAAAGCCTGTTCTCTACTCTACCCGGTTGCTGCCGGTTGCTGCGTACTGGCTGCGATGGGGCATTGTGCGATGACGCGCAAGGCTTTGGTTGTTTTTTTGTGGCAAAAGTCCGCTGCTCGACACGCTTCTCCGGCACCCATTCGAGGTGTGTGCAGATCAGGTGGCTGGATTATCATGCGTCAACAAACACTTTGGAGCGCCAGGCACCATGGTCGATGCAGCAAACGAACCAAAATCTGCCGCCGGGATGGCGCTGGGCAGCGTGCAGTTTTTCTTTACACTGGGCTGGACGGTGTATGTGATCTATCTGCCCGAGTTGCTCAAGGGGGCAGGTCTGGC
>CAJBES010000186.1 GCA_903952145.1 uncultured Opitutaceae bacterium
GGTTAGGGCCGCAGGGACGGCCGTGTATAAGCTCACATTCGCAAAGCGTGGCAACCGCACGGGAGTCGTTGACGATGACGGTCACCACACGAATGACATCTACATTGAGCACTCCCCCGTTGGCTTGTGCTGGCTGGCATCGGACTGGAGGCCTGAGCAAGGCGCGAATGGTCAATTCAAGAAGAGGTTCGATCTCGATGCCGCGCGCAAGATATTCGACCCAAAACTAAGCTGGGCACAGAACGAGTCCGCAATCGCGGCCCATGCGAGCAGCGTCGTGAACGTCACGGTATCTCACCGATTTGAAAACCACGGTCGAAGCGGTGGGGTAAAACGAAGCGGCCGACGCTCCCGAGGAAGCGCCGGCCGGACAGCAGGGATGTGCAGGAGTGTGACGTTTAGTTCGGCGGCTCGATCTGATCCTTCATGCGGTAGGATTTGCCGTCGATGACGACGGTCTCGGCTTGGTGCAGCAGGCGGTCCAAAATCGCGGAGGTGATGCCAGCATCGTTGTTGAAGATGGAGGACCACTGCTTGAACGCCTTGTTGGTGGTGACGATGAGGGAGCCGCGCTCGTAGCGTTGGCTGATGATCTGGAAGAGGAGGTCGGCGCCGGCTTTGTCGAGGGGCAGGTAGCCGATCTCGTCCAAAATCAAAACGGCGGGCGCCAGATAACGGTTGAGTTCCGTCTTGAGCCGGTGGGCGGCCTGCGCGGCGACCAGATTGTTGATGGCGTCGACGGCGGTGGTGAAGAGCACGGAGTGGCCGTGTTGGCAGGCGGCGTAACCGAGGGCGGCCGCGAGGTGCGACTTACCCAACCCGACGCCTCCGGCAAAAATCACATTCGTCTTTTGCGTGATGAAGCCGAGGCGGAAGAGGTGCTGCACCTGAAGCTGGTTGATCTTCTTCGGCCAGTCCCAGTGGAACTGGTCAAGAGTCTTTATGACCGGGAAGCGCGCGGCGCGGACCCGACGTTCCACGGCGCGCTGCTGGCGCACCGCGCACTCGCCGTCGAGCAGACGCTGGAGGAACTCCAGGTGCGACCACGCCGCCGCCGCGGCTTCCTGGGCGAGCGCGGCGTGATGTTCGGCGACGTGGCCGAGTTTGAGATAGTCGAGTTGTTCGGTCAGCGTGTTCATGAGCGGTCGTAGGGCGAGAGGTCGGGTGGCGGTAGTTCCAGTTCGAGCAGATCGCTCGCCCGGGTCAGATGCAGGGCGCCGGCCTCCGGCAACAGACGGCCGCGCTGCTCGAGGAGGTTGGCGATGTATTCGCAGGAGTAGGCGCCGAGTTCGTGCGCATCCGTCAGGGCGCGGCTCACCGCGTCGAGTCCGTGGATCTCGGAGAGCGCGACGATCTTTTCGACGTGGTGCCGCACGTTCAGCCGCCGCTCCGCCAGTTGCGCGTGATACGCGGCCGCGGCGGGCGCGAGCGCGAGGAAACGCAGGAAGGTCCGCTGGTGCCGCGCCTGCTTGCGCTCGTCGAGCAGGGTCTGCACATGATCGGGGTGCTCGTAATCGCGGCGGCGCTCGAACGAGCGCACATGGTCCGCGACCAGCGTCTGGCCGTCGAAGAGCCGCAGCCGGTCGCTCGCCAGTTGCAACGTCAGCGGCGCCGAGGCGTAACGCGGCGGCACTGAGTAACGGTTCGTGTCGACCGTGACGCGGCAGCGATTGCTCACCCGCACGGTGCGCACGAGCGCCGCTTCATAGGGGTTGGCCGGCAGCGGCCGCAGGTGGACGCGTTCCTCCGCCAGCAACTCCATCGGCGTGCGCTTGGTTTCGCCGTGCTGCCGCACGTTGGCCACCGTCTCGAGCCAGATGCGGGCCTCGGCGTTGAGCGCCGCCAGCGCCCCGAGTTCACGGCCCGCGAGGAAGTTTTTCTTCACGTAGCCGACGGCGTTTTCCACCCGTCCCTTCGCCTGCGGCTGCCGCGGTCCGCAGGGTTTCACGGTGAAGCCGTAGTGCCGGGCAAAATCCAGGTAGTGGGGGTTGCACACCGGCGCTTCGCCCACGCGATGCGAGAGCACCGCGGTCTTACAGTTGTCGGGCATGACTTCCATCGGCACCGCCCCCAGCGCCTCGAAGGCCCGGCGCTGGCAGCCGAGGAACCACTCCTGACTCTGGCCGAGCGTAAATTCCACATAGAGCCAGCGACTGTGGCACAGCACGAAGACAAAGAAGCTCAGCGCCCGGCGCGTCCCGCCGACCGGGATCGCGTCGGCCGAACCCCAGTCGATTTGCGCGCACTGGCCCGGCGCGTAAGTGAGCGTCAGATACGCGGGCTGGCGCGGAGGGCGCACCGTGCGCACGTAGTCCCGCACGATGGAGCAGCCGCCTGGGTAACCCGCGTCCCGCAGCCGTTGCCAGAGCTGCGTCGCGGTGAAGGGATGCTGGGCGAGCCAACGCGTGATCGCCGGCTTGTGCGGATCAAGGATGCTCGCCCGCCGCGCCGCTTGCCGTTGCTCGTAGCGTGGTCGTCCCACCCATTTTTTCACGGTCTGGGGGTGCAACGCCAAAGCCCGCGCGATCTGCGCCATCGTCAGGTGCTGTTCGTCCCACGCCTGGCGGAGTTGGCAAAACGTCTGATAGGCGATCATCGCCCTCCCTCCCGGCCCGCGAGGGCCTCCAGGGCGAGCACTTGATACAGCGGTTTTTCATACGCGATGACGCCGGCGGCCGCGAGCTGCCCGCGCGCGGCCGCCACTTCCACGTCCGTCAGCGACAACAGCCGGCCGAGCGTGCCGTCGCCGTAATAACTCAGGCCGTGCTCATCACCCACGGTGACGAGCACCAGATACAACGCCCACGCTTTCGCGTCGGCCCGGCGCAGGTAGTCCGCGCGCACCAACCGGTGATCGATCCAACTGAAGTGCGGCGGCACTCGCCGCAGCCGCTCGGCCTGCAAGATTCGTTTCGCGATTAACATCGAGGTGGCGCCAGACCGGGCGATGCGCCCAGCACGGCATGCCCCATCGCTATCAAGCGCCCCGTCATCGTCGCGATGTCCTCTTGTAAGGTCATGCCGGCAAGATGGGCGATAAGTCCAATCACCAGCGGGGGTTGCCGCAGCCAGTCGTCTTGTAAGACAACTCCGTCGTCTGGCACCACTACCTGCTCGCTTACAGCGATTTGCGCCCGGCAGTCCTCTTGTAAGACCACGAGAGTTCTCTTCCGGCGCTTTTTCCAATAGCCGGGATGCGCCGCCTGCCACTCCCGCACGCGCGCCGCGTTGTCGGCATCGCGGAAGTAGTCCGCGTTCGCCGGCTGGCTCAACCAGCGCCGCTGGCTCGCGGCCTTGCTCGCGCGCCGACACGGCGCTTTCGCGCAGTAATGCTGGCGCTTCCGATTGCGGGCATCGGCCAGGAAAAACCCTTCGCAATGCGGGCACTTACGCTCACCGGCAGAATACATGGTGCCGGTCAGCCTCGTCGCCCGGCCACGCCGCGACAAACGCAACGGCGCACGCTTCACTCAGTCCACGAGGGAAGAAAATCCATCCGGACCGAAGAAGATTCTTCTGATGGAATCAGGAAGAAAATCCTCGGGATGAACCGTGAGTTTCAAACCGCTGGAAGAAGATGCGTTTCAGATCGGTGCTGGCATCGGCTGGGCCTGTGGCCCGACCCTGCATGCCAGTCTCGTTCTGGCGGCCCTCCGCGACGCGCTAAAACGTCGGCGACCACCCGAAGGACTCCTGCATCACTCGGATCGTGGCAGCCAGTACGTGGACGATGATTATATCA
>CAJBES010000187.1 GCA_903952145.1 uncultured Opitutaceae bacterium
GAAGACGGCATACGAGATCTATCGCTGTGACTGGAGTTCAGACGTGTGCTCTTCCGATCTCAGCTTCCGGCGAGACCGTGCCGGAGTGGGAGCTGCAGTTCACCGTGCGCGACACCGGTCCTGGCATTGCGGCCGACCAGCAGAAACTGCTCTTCAAGCCCTTCACCCAGGGTGACAACGCCACGACGCGGCGACACGGCGGCACCGGGCTCGGGCTCGCGATCAGCCGCAACCTCGTGCAACTGATGGGCGGGCATATTTCACTGGAGAGCACACCCGGCCAAGGCGCCACCTTCATCTTTACCCTGCAGGCACCAGCAGTGCCGGACGGGGCCGCACTGTCACCGGCCTGCGTCGCCGGATTAAGGCTCGGCGTGGCGGCGGCTGACAGCGGGCTGCGCCGCGAATTGGTGCGCTTGGGGGAGGCGTGGGGTGCCACCGTCATCGCCACCACCATGGCGGAATTGCCCGCGCAGGCTTGGGAGGTGGCGCTGGTGGACCTGAATTTTGTCACGGCAGGTCAGCTCGCCGTGCAACTGAAGCCGCGGGTCGGTTTTCCGCGCGAAAAGGTCATTGGACTGGTGCCACTCGCGCTACCACCCGCCATCCGCACGGCGCTGCAAGTGCATTTTCGCCAGCTGATCAACAAACCGGTGCACCATCAGGAGTTGCGGGCGATGCTCGTGGCTCAGGCGGCGGCAGCGACCGAGCCGGCTAAACCGGCTAGACCGGCTAGACCGGCGCCGGGTCACTTTGACCTGCAAGTGCTGCTCGTGGAGGACAACCCGGTCAATCAGCGGCTCATGCAGCGTGTGCTGACCAAGCTCGGCTGCGAGTGGGAACTCGCGGCCAACGGCCAGCTTGCGATCGAGGCGCTTGCGCGTCGGAATTTCGACACCGTGCTCATGGACCTGCATATGCCGGAGATGGACGGTCCCACTGCCATCGCGCACATTCGCCAGGGCGGGGCCGGGGAAAAGATGAGCGCGGTCTGGATCATCGCACTCACGGCCGATGCGCGTGCGGACCAGCGGGAGCGCGTGCTGGCAGGGGGTGCCAACGACTACCTGACCAAGCCGCTCAAGCCGGCCGAACTCGTGGAGGCGTTCCAGCGATTGCTGGCGGCGCGGTCGCAGCGGTGAGGCGGGTTAAGCGCGGTCCACCCGTTAAATCCCGGCAGGCGCCCCGGCGGTTTTTGATGGATCGGGGACGAAGACCTTGACCCTGCGTTTTCGGATCGTGTCTGGCTTATCACCGGTTCGCAAGGCCGCAGTGCCAATTCACTTGCGGCGCAGGGGCTGCGAACCACGCTGCGCGGTCTGCCATGCACCCCGCGAATCGCGCCCAGCACCGTCAGGCCCTCGTCATGCTTCTGCTGGCGAACCTATTCTGGGGTGTGAGTTTCCCGGTGGTGAAAGCGCTGGCCCAGTTGCACGACTGCCTGCTGCCCCGCGCAGGGGCGTGGTTCTCGGTCAATTACGCGGTGGCGCCGCGCTTCGTGCTTGCGGCCATGGTTTTGGTGTTCTGGCAGGGGCGCAAAGTCCTCACGGTGACGCGCGGCGAATGGGTACAGGGGGGCGTGATCGGGCTTTTTGCGGCGGGTGGCATGCTGCTGCAGACAGATGGCCTGCGCTTCACCGCCGCCTCAACCTCGGCCTTTCTCACCCAGTTCTACGCCATCTTAATCCCGGTTTATGTGGCGCTGCGGGCCCGGCGGAATCCTGGTGGGCGGGTGTGGGGGAGCTGCGCGCTGGTGCTGGCGGGCGTGGCGATCCTGGGACGCTTCGATTGGCTGGAGTTGCGCTTCGGGCGCGGCGAGTGGGAGACACTGCTCGCGTCGCTCTTTTTCATGGGCCAGATCCTATGGCTGGAAAAGCGGGAGTATGCAGCCAACCGAGCGGGGCAGATTACCTTTGTGATGTTCGCGACCTTGGCCGTGATTTTCGGCGGGCTGGCGCTTGCCACCGCACCCAACCTGGCCGCGCTCATCATCCCATGGACTTCGCCGGCGTGGCTCGGATTCACGCTGACGCTGACCGTCTTCTGCACCCTGGGTGCCTTCTCGCTCATGAATGCGTGGCAGCCGAAGATCACGGCGACCGAGGCCGGCCTCATTTACTGCGTGGAGCCGATTTTCGGGTCGCTGATGGCACTGTTCCTGCCGGCGCTATTCTCGGCTTGGGCCGGACTGGACTACCTGAACGAGACAGCGACATGGACGCTGCTGGTTGGCGGCGGGTTCATCACGCTGGCCAACGTAGTCATCCAGTTGCGCCCGGCGCCGCAACTCGAGCAGGCGGAGGCGCAGGCCAACCTGTGACCCGGGCGTGTCTTTCCCTGCCATGACGGCAATGACTGCTTCCTCCCGGCACCGGACGGCTTTGACGGCCCTGGCGCTCGCGACGGTCTTCTCGAATGCCGGCTTTGTGCTCTTCAAGGCCTCGGTGCTGGCCCACCAGCCCTTCGCGGTTGCTGAGAGCTCGTGGTTCCTCGCGGCACACGAGCTGGCGCCGCGCTTCCTGATCGGCACCCTGCTGCTCGCCGCCCTGTTCGGGCGCCGGGTGCTGCAGCTCACTCCCGGCGAATGGCGGCAGGCGGTGTTCATGGCCGTGATGTCGTTTGGCGGCTGCATGTTGCAGCTCGACGGTCTCCAACGCACGAGTGCGGCGACCACGGCCTTTCTCACGCAGTTCTACGTGGTGTTGATTCCGCTGTGGTGGGCTCTGCTCCACCGCGAGCGGCCCGGCTGGCGGGTGCCGGTCGCCTGCGTGCTGGTGCTGGCCGGCGTGGCGGTGCTGGCGCGGGTGGACTGGCAGACTTTCCGCATCGGTCGCGGCGAAGCCGAGGTGCTGCTGAGCGCCGTGTTTTTTTCATGGCTTATCCTGTCGCTCAACTGGCCCGCCTTCACCGCCAACCGGGCGGAACGCACCTCGGCGGGCATGTTCCTCATCGAGGGCGGTCTGTTTGTCGGGGTGAGCCTGGCCACCTGTCGCGCACCCGCGAACCTGCTGGCGCCCTACGCCTCGCCCGGCTGGCTCGGCCTGATGCTGACCGGGACGGTGCTGGGCACCATCGGCCCCTTCGTGGTGCTGAACCACTGGCAGCGCCGCATCACGGCAACCGCGGCGGGCGTGCTCTACAGTTTCGGACCGTTCATCGCGACCCTGGCGGAGGTCTGTTTGCCGGCGGTGATCTCGCGCGGGACCGGCATCACCTATGCCAACCAGCCGCTGACCCTGACGCTGGTCGCCGGCGGCGGGTTCATCACGCTGGCCAACGTGATCATCCAGTTACGCCCGTCCCCGCAGCCTGGACAGTCGGAAGCGCGGGCCAACCTGTGACCCCGGGCGCAGCCACCGCAAATGTCTTGCCCGGATGCGCCCCCGTGGTTTCAACCTGACCCACGGACCATGTCCGGCTTTTACATGTCAGAGTCAATGAATCCGGCGCGCCCCGGTCGGGACGCAAACGGTCGCCAAGCCGGCGGATGGTTCCTCCGGCAGACACTCAACCTGATCCTTCCATGACATTCGCCCATACCAAAACAGCCTTTGTTGCGCTCATGCTCGGCACCGGCAGCCTCCTGGCCCAGACGGCCGAGGCGCCCAATACCACGGTTCAGGCCAAGACCTATGAACAGGATGGTCGCAAGATCACCGAACGCACGCTCACCACGGTCGTCCGAGAAACTGCCCCCAAGCCCGAGGCGACCACGGTGGCCATCTTCGTGGCCAACCGCGCCGGCAAGATCGGCGACACTGAACTCGGCGCCCTAGAGGATTACATCACCGGCCGCGTCACCGACCTGAACGTGCAGGTCATCAGCGGTGAGACCGCACTGGCGGCGATCGCCGGCATGGAGCCCGGTGCGAAAGCCACTGCCCTCGATGCCCAGTTTGCCCAAGGCACCTCGGCCGTCCGCCTCGCCCAGACCCTTGGCGCCACGCATCTTCTGCAAGTCACGCTGACCGGCTTCGATTCCAATAAGAAGACCATCGATGCCTATGGCGTGAAGACCGTCAACGACGAGTGCACGGCGCGCGTCACCTACAAGATTCTCGATGGCGTCACCGGCGCCAGTCTCGCCGCCGACACCGTCCGGGTCACCAAGATGGTCCAGAATACTCCGGAAATGGCCGACGAACGCTCGGGGGTGCTCAACAGCCTCCTGGAAGAGGCCGCCGGGAAGGTCGCCATCAGCCTCAAGCGTCAGATCGACCGCGGTCACCTGGCCTCGACTTCCGCCACGCAGGGGACCGTCACCTTCACCCTCACCACCGAGCTGGCCGATATCTACATCCCCGATGTGCGCATCGGCGCGGAGAACACCCTCAGCATTTCGGACAGCAAGTTCAAGGTCTCGGCCTTGGCCGCCACGGTTGAGATCGACGGTATCGCCGTCGGCACCGCGCCCGGCCAGATCCAAGCCAAGGCCGGCCTCCACAAGCTCCGCGTCGTCCGCGAGGGCTTCAAGCCGTGGGAACGCACCGTCAGCCTCAGTAACGGTCAGAAGCTGAACGTCGCGCTCGAGCTGAGCGAGGCCGGCTATGCCCGCTGGCAGAATGCCACGAAGTTCATCAACGAACTCAAAAACGGCGCCAAGCTTACCGATGCCGAGGTCAAACGCCTCGAGGGCGAGGCGAAGATGCTCGAGCAGAGCGGCTTCAAGGTGGACACGAAGGAAGGCATCCAGATTACCAACAAATCCATTTTCTGAAGTGCGCCACCACCCAACTCTCAACCCATTTTCACCATGA
>CAJBES010000188.1 GCA_903952145.1 uncultured Opitutaceae bacterium
AGAACATCGAATTCAAACCGGATGTCTGGCTGACCGCCTATCCGGTCCCGTATCAGGCGAAGACCCTGACCTTGTCGGAATGAAAGCGCCCATCCACCCCACCATCCCCGGCCACACCCTGATGCGAAAAGCATGGCGACAAGCGGTCGGAGTTTAGTTTGTATCCGGCCATGCTTGGCAAAACCGATACCCATTCCAAAGCCATCCCGTCCTCAAATGAACGCACTCAAGCTTCTCCATCAAATGCAATTTCCTGGTAATCCAACGATTCTGGCCGTGTGTCTCGCTCTGCCCTGCCTGACCGTATCCGCGCGTGCCGAAACCTACGACGCGCGGGTCGATGGCACACAGATACTCACACCGCCTGCCGGGCCGGCTCCGGCGATCAACGGCCCGGAAGTCTATGGCGTGCGCCCGGGTAGTCCGGTCATCTACCGGATCCCGACCACTGGCAGCCGCCCAATCCGCTTCACCGCGAAAGACCTGCCGGCTACCCTCCGCCTCGACCAAGCGAAGGGTGTCGTCACCGGCCACGCGCCCGCAAGCGCGGGTCGCCATGTCGTGACCTTGCACGCGGAGAACGACCACGGCAAAAACGAGCGCAAGCTGACATTCGTCGTCGGCGATAAATTCGCCCTGACTCCGCCGATGGGCTGGAACCACTGGTATACCCACTACCATTTCATCACCGACGCCAAAATCCGCGCGGCCGCCGAAACCATGGTGGCCAGCGGCATGGCCGATGTCGGGTATTCGTATGTCAGCATCGACGATTGCTGGATGCGCCTCGCCCCCGAGTATGTCCAGCAAAGCATCAACAAAAACCAAAAGACTCCCAGCACCGGACTCGACCTCGATGCGGTGGTGGGCGAGGTGCGCGACACCGGCGGCCGAATCCTTCCGAACAAGAACTTCCCCGACATGCCGGCATTGACCGGGTTCATCCATGCTCTGGGCCTGAAGGCCGGCATCTACTCCTCGCCCGGCCCGCGCACTTGCCAGCAGTTCGAGGGCAGCTACGGCCACGAGGATATCGATGTGAAGACCTACGCGGATTGGGGCTTCGATCTGCTGAAATACGACTGGTGCAAATACGGCGAGGTCTTCAATGCCCTGCCGCGAGACCAGCAGACCCATGCCGCCCGCCAGAAGCCCTACCGGCTGATGGCCCCAATCCTGGCGCGACAGAAGCGCGACATCCAACTCAACCTCTGTCAATACGGCATGGCGGAGGTTTGGAAATGGGGCGCTGAGGTCGGCCAATCGTGGCGTGTGGGTGGCGATCTTGGCCACACGATCACGAAAAACGGCGTTTACGAGATCGCCCGCAAAACGATCAATATCCGCGAGCACAACGGTCCCTCCTCATGGAACGACCCCGACTACCTGATCCTTGGCAAGTGGGTCTCGCCCTTCGACAAGGCCAGCCCGCCCGCTCCGGTCAAACTCACGCCCAACGAGCAATACAGCTACATGTCGCTCTGGTGTCTCATGGCCTGCCCGCTCTTCTTCTCCGGCGACATGGGGGCGATTGACGATTTTACCCGCGGGCTGCTTTGCAACCCTGAGCTGATTGCCATCAACCAGGATGTTCTGGGCCGCTGTGCCGCCCCCGTCCGAATGGATGACGGGGTCTGGATCCTGAAAAAAGAACTCGCCGACGGCAGCATCGCCATCGGGCTGTTCGACATTGCAAACCAAGGCGATCAGGAAATCAGCGTCACTCTCGCCGAACTCGGCATCAATCAACCTTGCCGCATGCGCGACCTCTGGCGCCGGAAGGATGCCGGCACCGTCGGCGACAAGCTCACCGTCCGCGTCGGCTCCCGCGGTTGTGCCGTCCTCCGCCTCGTTGCTGCCAAGACCACTAAACCGTGATGTAGTTTCAATATCATGAAATCCATCATCAGACTTCTCACCGCCTTGCTGCT
>CAJBES010000189.1 GCA_903952145.1 uncultured Opitutaceae bacterium
GAAACACGGCGGCGATAAAAACTACACCCCGCCCGACACAATTTTGAAAACGGCCCATGCCAACACTCCTTGAACAACTGAACCTCGACGCCCCCGGACTCGAAGCCGTCAAGGCCGCCAGCGCGCGCGACGACCTGCCGGTCGCAGGCGCAGCCCTGCTCGACTACTACGCCAGCCGACGCCAGGAGCGCTGCCTTGATTTCTGGGACCTGTCGGGCCCGGAGGACTATCCGGCGATGCCGTGGGGTGCCGCCTCCACGCACGACCAGTTGTGGAAAAACACGCCCGAGCGCGCGGTGGCCGGACTGCTTTATGCCTCGGGCCACACGTTCGATTTCTCCCGGGACGCTGACATCGACTGGTGCAGCGACGTGCGCCTCTGGGCGGATGGCGGCAAGTATCCCCACGCCCAGGCGCGGGTCATGCTGCGCCGGCTCTACTGGCTGCGCGCGCTTGATCTCCATTATCTGCACGGCGATGCCGCGGCACAGGATCGCGCCGCGGTGCAATTTGCGCGGTTGATGCAGTCGTGGCTCGACCAGTGGGTCGAGGAGGAGTTTGCGGTCAACCACGCCTTCGCCCTGGCCGAGACGACCGCGCAGTCGGGGTTGGTCCGGAGCTGGTTTGTCTTTCTGCCGGCGCCGCAGGTCTCCGCCGCACTCAAGTTGCGCCTCCTGCAGCACATCGCGGCGGGCGCCGCGGACGTGTTGCAGCGCGCGGTGTGGAATCCGTGGAGCTGGGGCCTCGGGGAGGCGGCGGGCCTCGGGCTGACGGGCATGCTCCTGCCCGAGTTCAAGGCCGCGCCGGTGTGGCGGGAGCGCTGCTTCGCATTCGCGAATCGGTTTTTCCAGACCGAGCTGCGGCCGGACGGCACGGTGAAGCGGATGCATTTCTGCCCGCACTACACGGGAGCCACGGCGGCGTGGCCGCTCGCGTTCTACCCGCAGATCGCGAAACTGGGCTACACCGACGTGCTGGAACCGGGGGCGCGTGCCGGCATCGAGCGGCTGGTGGACTGGGTCGCCACGGTGCAGAAGCCGGACAACACCGTGCCCCAGATCACCGCCTCCGATGAGCAGGGCTTTGCGCGCTGGCTCGCGACCGGGGCCGCGGGCTTCAACCGGCCCGACTGGCTCCACGTGGCGACCGCCGGCCGCGAGGGCCGCGCGCCGGCGCATACCAGCCGCGTGCTGCCCGAAGGCGGTGCGTTCTGCCTGCGCGACGGGTTCACGAAAGACGCGATGGTCGCCTGCTTCCACAACGGCGATTACCACAATCTTGAGCGCACGAGCCTCACGCTCGATCTTTACGCGCTCGGCCGCACGCTGGTCACCGCCCCGGGCCGCTTTGGCTACTACCACCCGGCGTGGCTGCCCTACTTCGCCGCCGCCGGCTACAACACGCTCATGGTCGACGGCTCGGCGCACCAGATCTGGGGTGAGCACTCGCTGCGCCGGGGCGCGGGGCTGACCGACGCATGCTGGCGGCTCGAGCCGGAGTTCGACTGGGCCTGGGGCAGCCACCCGACCGGATTTGATGCTGCGCCGGATGTGCGCTGGCAGCGCGGCCTGCTGTTTGCCAAGGGCGGCTACTGGCTCGTCATCGACCGCATCCACGGCCCCGGCGAACACGACTTTTCACTGCGCTGGCTGCTCACACCGTCGCACACAGCCGTCGAAGCGGACGGTCTCAC
>CAJBES010000190.1 GCA_903952145.1 uncultured Opitutaceae bacterium
CCTCCTCCTCGTCGAGGTCGAGCAACTTCATGCCCGCGGGTTCATCGTCCGCATGCCAGAGCTGCTGCCGCCAGTCGATGGTGGCGATCTCGACCTGAAACTCGCGCGTCGCCTCCTCCACCAGGAACTGCGCCCGCTGCCGGGTTTCGGCGAGCCGGATTCCCTGCGTGCTCAGCTCGTCATGCGTGAGGTCGGACTGGGCGCGGAGCGCCGCCTGGGTCACCTCGACGGCACTGATCTCGCGTTCTAGGTCCACCAGCTCGATGCGGGTCTTTTCCACCAGGGCTTGCGCCACGTCCAAGGTCGCGCCGAGCTGCGTGCCGCGCATTTGCTGCTCGGCTCCTTCGCGCTCCAGTTCGCCCACCTGCTCGGTCCAGACCTCGATCTCCTGCTGGCGCTGCACCAGCAACTCGGCCAGCTGCTGCTGCCGGCGCTCCATTTCGCCGAGTCCGCGGTCCAGCACCTCGACCTTTTGCCGGCGCTCCGCCAGCTCCAGCCGGGCCTGGGCCAGTGACTCGCGCTTTACTTCGCGGTCGGTGCGCACCTCGGTGATGCGGGTGTCCAATTGGAGCATCCTAGTGCGCTGGGCGGCGGCGGCGGCATCGGCTTCGGCGAGACCTACCTGGGCCTTGTCCCAACGGGCGTGCGCCTCGTTCCTCGCCTTTTCGAGCGCGGCAAGTTCTGCGATCATGCGGTTCAACCGGGCCTGCAGTTCCTCGAGCGCATGTTGGGCGTTGCGCTGCTCGGCCTGCACGGCGGCGAAAGCCTGGGTGGCGGCAAGCACCTCGGCCCGGCGCTGCTCCAAAATCTGTTCGGCCCCGGTCAGACGCTGGTTCAGGGCGTCGCTGAGCGCCTTCTGGGCATCATGGGCCTTCTGTTCCTCGGCCAGGGCCCGCGCGGTCTCGCGCAGGTCAATTTCGCGCTGCACGATGCTATTCGCCGACTTCTTGCCGCTGTGATGGCCGCCATAGACCAGGCCGCGCCGGTCCACCAGTTCGCCCTTGCGCGTCGCGACGGCCAGAAAACCGAACGCAGAATTGGCCTTCCAATATTCCAGAAACGCCGCGAGGTCATCGGCAATGTAGCAGGCCGCGAGCACGCTGGCGGCGGGATGCCCGTCCCCGGCATTCACCAAGGCCTGGGTCGCGGATTGCAGGCCGGCCGGCAGTTCCGCCGGCGGGGCGGTGCCCCCGCCCGTCCCGCAGACATGGAGGACCACTGAGCCGATCTGCTCGGATTCAAGCTGGGCCAGAATGCGCTGCGCCGTCGCCACATCGCTGACGCTGATGGCTTCGGCCGCGGCGCCGAAGATGGCCTCGACCGCCCTGCCATACTCGGGCTTCACCTCCAGGCCCTGCATGATGGGTGAGGCTTTCGCTCCGGCGAGCGCAGTGTCGAGCCGCCCCTGTAACACGGCCTTCGCACCTTCGCCGAAGCCCTCCCATCTTTCCTGCAGCTGCTGCAGGAGCCGCAGCCGGGCCGTGCGTTGCGCCAGGCTCCGGTCAATCTCCATCAGCTTGCGCTGAGTGTCGCGAAATTCCCGGGTGAGATCGCTGATGACCTGCTGGGCCGCGACGGACTCGTTGTGCGCGCGGGATTTCTCCGCCAGCGCCTGCTCCAGGCGGATCGCCTGCGCCGTCGCTCCCTGCGTGGCGGCCGCCTCCTGTTGCCGCACGCCGTCCAGCTCCCGCGCCAGCGAGTCGTGCTGGTGCACACTCGTCTTTTGATCGACTTCATAGCCGGAGCAATTGGTGCGCAGCCGGGCGACCATGCTCTCGACTTGCAGCAGCTGAAACTTGGCCTGCTGCAGCTCCTGCTCCAGCTTGCTCAACTCCCCCTCGGCGATCGCAAGTTCGCGGTTGCGCTGCTGGAAGACCGCGTCGCTGCTGCCGAGCAATCCCAGCTGCATCTGCTTGTCCTGGGCCCCGGTGTCGACCTGGGTTGCGACCTCGCGCAACTGCATTTCCAGTTCGCCGAGGTTCTCGCGCGACGACGTCAGCCGGTCCTCGAGCCCGCTGCGCTTGATCTGCGCGAGATTGACCTGGTTTTCCGCCGCCTCCTTTTGGGAACGCACGTCGAAGACCGCCTGCTGGGCGTCCTGCACGCGCTGGTTGTGCCGCCCGCGCCGGGCCTTGCGCTCGTCGAGCGCGGCCTGCTGCCCCTCCAGGTTGCTGCGGCGGTCGTCAGCATCGGTGCGCAGCGCCGCCACTTTCGCTTCAAGCTCAGCCAGCGTGACGCCGTGCTGCCCGTGCTGGAAACTGCTCCACGCGAGGCTCAGGTGCCGCAGGCGGTGGCTGAGCCGCTTGTAGCGCATCGCCTTCGCCGCCTGCCGGCGCAGGCTGCCGATCTGCCGTGAAACCTCGCCAATGACATCGGCCACGCGCGCCAGGTTCTGCTCGGTGAGTGCGAGCTTACCCAACGCCTCGCGGCGCTGGCTCTTGTATTTGGTGATGCCCGCCGCCTCCTCGAAGACCGCACGGCGCTCCTCCGGCTTGGACGAGAGGACCTGGTCGATCTGGCCCTGCGCCATGATCGAGTAGCTGGTCCGGCCCACGCCCGTGTCCATGAAAAGCTTGTGGATCTCCTTCAGACGGCAGGCCTGGCCGTTGAAGAAATACTCGCTCTGTCCGTCGCGGTGCACGCGGCGCATGATCTCGATTTCATGAAACTCACTGCCAAGCTGCTTCTCGCAATCGGTGAGCAGCATGGCCACCTCGCAAAGCTGGGCGGGTTTGCGGGTGTCCGCGCCCTCGAAAATGACGTCCTGCATCCTGCCGCCGCGCAGGGCCTTGGCGCTCTGCTCGCCGAGCACCCAGCGGATGGCGTCGGCAATGTTGGATTTGCCGCAACCGTTCGGTCCGACGACGGCGGTCACGCCGGGTTCGAAGCGGAGGGTGGTGGCATCGGCAAAGGATTTAAAACCGTTAAGCTTGAGCGCCTTGAGATACATGAAAGAGCACCCGATTCAGACGCCTCACACCCGCTCGGCAAACGCAAAAATCACGCATTCGCGGGCAGTGCGGGCTTGCCTCCTACCCCGGACTGGTTTCAGGGGGAAACCGTCGATGGATTCACTTGTGGCCCCATGGCAGGTGCCCGGCCAGCCGGGAGTGTTTGGCCCGCGCCGCCCCCTGCAATCCGCGTATTGAGGTAGGGGCGTGGCTCGCCCACACCCGGTGCTCGGGCGCGCACAAGGCACGCCCCAAAAAACAACCGCTCCCTGGAGCAACATGGACTACGCCACAAGGTGGAGCGGCCTGCATCGCCTTGATCTAGGCCGGGGAATGCTGGAGGCGCAGGAACGGCGTCTTCGCCAGCCCGATGCCGTGCTCGCCAGAAATGGCCCCGCCTGCGCCACCTCTTTCCGCAAATCCCCAAGATCCCCTCCCCCTTACCGTGTCCTGTGAAGCCCAACATCGGCGTAGCAGGACCCCCCTCCCGTCCGGTCCGGTTTCCTATCAGTAAGACCCGCGCGGCCCTGCCTCCGAATTGCATCAAGTTTCATTTGCCCCAACCGCCCGTGACAGCCGCTCCACTTCCGCGTGCAGTTCCACCGCCATCGCCTTCCGGTCACCGACCGCCACGCGCGACCGTCCCCACCCAACCCGCACATCGATCCACTCCAGCGCCAGCAATCCCGCCAAATGGGACGCCAACGGCATCGTTCCCCACCACGCCACCTCCAGCCGCACATCGTGCCCCTCCGGCACCCGATAACTCAGCCCCGCCGGACACACGGTCCACTCCGCACGCACCGCCGGCTCGAGCATGCCGGCCTTGAATGCGCGGACCATCGTCCCATCTGTGCTGGTCCCTTCAAGAAACACGATCAGGTTGGCCCCCGATGCCAACACAGGGTTCAACTCGGCGCCGATACGCGCCAATTCCGACCGCACCTCGCGCCTCAAAAACAACGTTCCCGCCTTCCGCGCGAACCACCCAAAGACCGGCCACCCTTGCACCTCCGCCTTGGCCACAAACACGGTCGGGGCCAGCGCTCCAAGCACGATGATGTCGAGGTAACTCACATGGTTCGGCGTGATCAGCACCCCGTGCGCCACGTCGCCCGTTGTCTCCGTCCTGACGTGCAACAGCCGCAGACAATGCTGGCAACAGCGCTGCAACCACCGCGCCCGCCCCTTCACACTGGCGCGCTCCGCCTTTCCCATCGCCATGAAGTCGATCGCGCCCCGCACGACCACCCACATGAGCCCGACCATCCGCTCCGGTGATCGCCACGACCAGCGCCACGGCACTGGAGGAGAAATGGGCTGTGCAACACTCGCCATCTTAGCCGCCAAACAGGCCGCTTCGCACGGTTCACGCGAGGTATTTTCGCTCAAACTGCGGCGACATATTCTGCAGATCCAACACCGTCAGAAAATCGATCGTGCCAAATGCGCGATCGATCGCCGGTTCCCCGCAGATGCGCGCACCGGCGCTCAGATACGCGACCATCAACTTCGGCACCGCCAACGACTCGGCCGGCCCCGGTCGACATTCAAAATCCGCCGTCGGCCGCGTCCGCCACGCCTCCGGCGCTCCGTAGCGCGCGCCGAGTCCGTCCCAAGTGACGAGTGCGCCCGCCTCGTCCTGCGACGAGATCGAACTGCAACCGATCAAATACCGCAGCCCATGCGCCCGCGCATGTCCCACCACCCCGCGCCACAACAGCGCCAACACGCTTTGGTTTCGATGCGCCGCCGCCACGCACGCCCGCCCAAGTTCCAGCATCTCCGCCCGCATCCCCGCATACGGCGCGAAGTCGAACTCCTGCTCGCTGTAGTAGCCATGATGCCACAGCGCGCTTGCACCGGATTGCATGCGATAGGTGCCGACCACGCATCCGGTTGCTTTGTCCGTCACCAGCAGGTGCTCGCAAACCGCATCAAAAACATCTTCGTCCCGTCCCGTCAGGTGGGAGTCGGCCAAGCCTTCGTGCAACTCGAGGTTGAACACCTCAAACCGCAGCCGCTGCGCCGACTGCACCTCCTCCAAACTCTTGGCGATGGATAGACAATAGCGCTCAGTCGTGGTGGACGAAACAAACGAAACGATCGTGCTCATGGTGACGATACCGTCCCGACCCCTGTGGCCGTCGCGGCATTCAACCTCCGTGCCACTCGCCACACCAGTCCGCAAGCCCGGTCCGAGGCTGTCGACAGAAATTAACCATCGCCACTTTCCCCTCACCGGTCCGTCACCTTGGTGTGACGTTTGTAACACCGACCTGCGCGCCACCATCCAAAACAACGCGCTGAGGCAATATGTGCCCAGCTCGCCACCGCCACGCTTGCTCCCGCCGCCGGCATCTCAACCAACGCTTGCTAAACTGCGTCAAGGAAAACGCGCCATACCTACTGCCCGCGCATCGGCGAGGACCAAATACCCCTCCCGTCTGGTCCGGTTTCCAATCAGTAGGAACATGGACCTCGGGTCTCCTGGCTTACTTGTGGTCCCAAGGCAGATGCACCGTTAGCCGGGGGTGTTTCCAGACGTGGAAGACCTCGAACATCTTCCCGGGATTCAGGATGCCCTTCGGGTCGAGTGCAGTTTTCACCGCCTGCATCGCCTTGATCTGGGCCGGGGAATGCTGGAGGCGCAGGAAGGGCGTCTTCGCCAGGCCGATGCCGTGCTCGCCGGAAATGGCCCCGCCCAGCGCCACGACCTTCCGCATGAGCTGCTCCACGGCGACTTCAGCCGCCCGCGCCTCCGCCCGGATTTTGCGGTGATACATGATATTCACGTGCAGATTGCCGTCGGCGAGATGGCCGAAGGTCGGGATGGCGAGGCCGGAGCGCCGTTTCAACTCCGCCAGAAACTTCGCGAAGCCCACGTAGCCGCCCATCGGGATGGTAATGTCCTCGTTCAGCTTGGAATCACCCAGCTCAAACATCGCGCCGGAGCACTTGCGGCGCACTTCCCACAGTTGCTCGGCTTCGTCGCGGCTGCGCGCGGCGCGATGGGCCACCGCGTGTTTCCCGGCCCAGGCCAGCAATACCGCCTGCACTTCCCTCACCTCGCTGACCGTGCCCGCCAGTTCCAGCAATATCACGGCCCGATTTTTCTGCCCGGCAAACACCGGCTGACCCGTGGCGCGCTCGGCGCAACGCACGCTGTCGCGGTCGAGAAATTCGCAGATCGCCGGCTGCACGCGCTCGCGGAACAAGGCCCGCGCCGCCACCACCGCCGCGGTCTCATCCTTGAACGCCGTGAGCAGGGTCCAACGGGCCGGCGGCTGCGGGATGAGCCGGAGCACCGCGCCCGTCACCACGCCGAGCATGCCCTCGCTCCCGATCCACAGGTCGCGCAGGTTGAAGCCTGCCGCGAATTTTTTCGTCGCCGTGCCCCAGGTCACAGCCTCGCCGGTCGGCAGAAACCCGCGCAGCGCGATGACAAAGTCCCGTGTCACGCCGTATTTGCCCCCCTGCATGCCGCCGGCGTTGCAGGCGATGTTCCCCCCGATGGTGCAATATTCCCTGGACGACGGGTCCGGCGGATAAAACCAGCCCTGTGCCTCTGCCGCGCGCTGGAGGGGGCCGACCTTCGCCCCGGCCTGCACGTGCGCCATGCCGGTCTCGGCGTCGATGCGGATGCGGTTGAGCCGCAGCATGTCGATCACCCAGCCGCCCCGCGCCGGTGCCGCCGCGCCGGTCAGGGTCGTGCCGCGGCCGCGCACCGTCACCGGTACGCGGTGCCGGTTGGCGAGTTGCAGAACAACGCCGATGTCGGCCTCCTTGCGCGGCTTGATGACCGCCACCGGTTGAAAGAGAATCTTGCTGCTGTCGAAGGCGGCGGCGTGCAACGCGGCCGGGGCCGTGGTCACGACGCCCGCTCCGAGGCGGCGTTGCAAGGCGCGGGTGGCGGCGGCGAATTTCGGCATGGCGGATTCATCACACGCGCACCCCGCCCCGCCAACTCCAGAATGTGTCACCGGCCATAATTCACCGACGTGACCCGGTCCCATCGACGCGGCGTTCCAGCCGGAATGTCACCCCACCAGATGCCATGCGCCGGTTTCGGCTCGCCTGAATCCACGCAGCCAGCTGACACTTTACCCGTGAAAACAACGATGCCCGAGGCGCTCAAAGCCAACGTGCCCCAGAACCTTTGGGGCAAGGTATTGAGCGCCACGCCTGTCGTCATGACCGTCATCGCCACCCTCCTTGCCGGACTCGCGAGTAGCGAGATGACGCAGGCGCAATACGACCGCTCCCTGGCCGCGCAACAGCAATCCAAAGCCGGTGATCAATGGGGATTTTTCCAGGCCAAGCGCCTGCGCAGTGCGATCCAATTCGGCACGCTGGACGTCGTGCAGGCGACCACCGGTGCAGCCGCCCTCGATGCCGAGGCCCTGCGCGCCATGGCCGCCACCCTGCCCAACCCCGCCTCCGTCCAATCGGCGCTGTCATTGCTGCTGGCCGGCCGCCTGCCCGAACTGGCGGCGGCCCCCGTGCCGGACCCGAAAGTGGAGGCCGCCCTCGACGCCGTGGAGCACGCGCGGCCCGAGACTGAACTCAACCAGCGGCTGCTCGCGGCTTCGCCGGACCTCGTCGTTGCCGCGCTTCACGCCGCCCAAGACCATGCCCGCAACTTCGACGCCTTGCTGCGCCCTGTCATCTCCGGGGGCGACCAGCTGGGCGATCTGCTGGATCCCGCCGGTCCGGCGCCACGGGCACTCATCCGCGATTTCACCGTGCTGCGTCTGCGCTATTCGGGCCTGCGTTATGATGTCGAAGCACGCCTCAATCAGGGTGTCGCCAGCCTTTACGAACTGCAGGTGCGCCAGAGCAACCTGTCGGCCGAGCGGCACCATCGGCGCAGCCAGCGGTTTTTCTACGGCATGCTCGCGGAGCAGGCCGCCGTGATCATTGCCACCTTCGCCATGGCCGCGCAAAGGCGCAACTTCCTCTGGTCGCTAGCCGCCAGTGCCGGACTCGGGGCCCTGGGCTTCGCCGCGTACGTTTTTCTGTTTATCTGAGGCGCGGGCGCTGCGGAGCCCACGCCGGACACAGACCAGCCGGCGGGAGCCTGCCTCCCGCGCCAGAGGTCGCCGCAGGACTACGAGGTTGTCTTGCCCAAGCCGAGGCCCAGTCCTCAACTCCCATCGTGAAATTTTCCCCTCCCACCCTGCCGGTCACTCTCGGGTCCCGGCGCGAATTGTTCATCGATGACGCGCTCATCGAGCATCTGACCGGCGGCGCCCGCCGTCAGTTGCACCACCCGCAACCCCGCGAAGTGGTGCTGCACTTCGACGCCCCGGAGGAAGGAACCGGATGCGGTTACTGCAGCCTCTTCCAAGATGGCGACCGCTACCGGCTCTATTACAAGGGCTTTGCGCTCAAGGTCGTGCCGGGAAAAATCGTAAACGAGGACGTCGCCCACCGGTTCACCTGTTATGCGGAAAGCACCGATGGCGTCCACTGGACGAAACCCGAGCTGGGGCTCGTGGACTACCTCGGATCCCGCGCCAACAACATCGTCCTCAACACGGGTCGGCATGGCACGCTGGACGTGGATGCCGCGCACCCTGCCATCTTCAAGGATCTGAATCCGGCCTGTCCGGCGGATGCGCGCTACAAGGGCATGTTCCGCTCCGACGGTGTCCATGGCCTCGTGATGATGCAATCTCCCGACGGCTGGCAGTGGACGCCGCTCCATGACGAACCGGTCATCACCGATGGCGCCTTTGACTCCCAAAATCTTGCCTTCTGGGACACCGTCCGCGGCGAATACCGCGCCTACTGGCGGTGCTTCCCGGGCGGGACCGCCGCGAAGGGCAACTGGCATCCGGAAGGTCCCCGCTCCATCCGCACCGCCACCTCGCCCGACCTGCTGCATTGGAGCCCGGCGCATGACCTGACCTATGTCGGCTCCCCGGCCCCGGAGGAACTCTACGTCAGTCAGATCAAGCCCTACCATCGCGCCCCGCACCTTTTCATCGGGTTTCCCGCCCGGTATGTCGAACGTCCCTGGGGTGCATCCATGCACGCCCTGCCCGACCATGCCCACCGCGAGCAACGCTCGGCCGCGCAAAACCGCTATGGCACGGCCATCACGGAATCGCTGTTGATGTGCAGCCGCGACGGCGTGGAGTTCACCCGCTGGGCCGAGGGCTTTCTCCGGCCCGGACCTGAACGTACCGGCACTTGGAACTACGGCCACCAATACCTCGCCTGGCATCTGGTCGAAACGCCCTCGAGTCTGGCCCCGGATGCGCCGCCCGAACTCTCACTCTATGCCGTGGAGAACTATTGGACCGGACACGCCGGAGGCAGTTCACTGCGACGCTACACTTTGCGTCTGGACGGTTTTGTTTCCCTGCTGGCGCCGATGAGCGGCGGCGAATGCGTCACCCGGCCCGTCACTTTCGACGGGGGTGAACTGCGACTGAATTTCGCCACCTCGGCCGCGGGCACGGTGCGCGTGGAACTGCAGAGCGACACCGGCGCGCCGCTGCCCGGATTTGGCCTGGAGGCCTGTGAACCTATCTTTGGCGATGCGATCGACCGCAGGGTTGTCTGGTCGGGAAATCCTGATCTGAGCCGTCATGCAGGCCAGCCGCTGCGCCTTCGCCTGGTTTTGCAGGACGCGGATATCTACTCATTTCGTTTTGCGCACCCAGGCAGCCCTCCTTTCTGATACGCATCACGGGATGGCTTATAACAACGTCCCGCAACAGCAGTTTGCCCGGCAGGTGGCGCAGCAAGGCGTGCGGGAACTCGGCGGCCCGCTCCCCGTTGATGCCGCCCGCGTAGATCCGAAGGTAGAACTGCCAGAGCGTCAGGCCGGCGATGACCGAGAGCTTGTCCCACTTGAAGGTCTCGCGCAGCACCGGCGTCTGGCCACGGAGCGCCCAGGTGCGCACCCGGTGGGGCCGCGTGCTCAGTCCGCTTTCGTCGACGAAGACGATGGGGCGGCCTTCGCGCCGGGCTTTTTTTTAAGGCGCGGCCAGGTCACCCGCTTCCAGTCCGCGATTGCCCCCTCGTCGCGCTCGATCGCTCGCCGGGTTGGCTGCTGGCAGCTGAAGCCCAGTTCGCGCAGAACCCGCCAGACGTGGCCGACTGCCGCCGCACCTTAAGCCACCGGGCTACCTCGCTCGGACCCTAGCCCTGCGTGAACAGTTTCGCCGCCTTCAACCGCCGTCGCTCCATCGCTCCGTGATCGCGTTGTTTCGCAATGCCCAGCGGATCCTATGTCAGGCTATTATGCTAGCCTTAATAGGTGGGGGTCGGGCGGGAGGGGGTTAAGCACTCGCTGGCCAGAGGATTGGCTAGCATCCAGTCCCGCACCGCCAGAAATTTTTCCAATGGTGTGGGCGCACAGTCAGCCTGAAGCCAGATAACCATGTTGGCCTGACGCAGCCGCGGTGTGTATAATTGTTCCAGGAAGGCA
>CAJBES010000191.1 GCA_903952145.1 uncultured Opitutaceae bacterium
CCACCTACGAACTCACGGCCGCCTATGCCCTGCCACTGGAGGCCGCCTGCACGGAACTCGTTTTCACCGGTACCGTCGGCACGTTCCGGTGGACGGACGCGCTCGCGGACACCACGCCGGCGGCCAGGAATCGGGGCAACTACTGGTGGCTGGGCGTGGCGGCGCCGTTCCAAATCAACCCTCGGGCCAGGCTCACGCTGGGCGGGGCCTACACCAAGGGCTCAGAAAATTTCGTGCAGATCGGTGCGGTCCCGCAGTTTGAAAATACCGCCGCCGTCGGTCGTGGCGTCGGCACGATCAGTTGCGCGTTTACGTTATGATGCCAATGACCGCGGGCTTCTGGCTTGCCGGTGGGCGGGCTCGACAGCGCCGGCTTCACCGGCCAAGCTCCTGACGTTCAGGGGCAGGTCTCCGTGAAAAACGTATTCGCAATTCTCTTGGCCGGCGGGGAGGGCACCCGGCTGCAGCCGTTGACCAAGTATCGGGCAAAACCCGCGGTCCCCTTCGGCGGGATTTACCGGCTGATTGATTTCACCCTCTCCAACTGCATCAATTCCGACGTGCGCAAGGTCGGCGTTCTGATGCAGACCAAATCAACGTCGCTGAACCGCCACCTGCATCTGGGGTGGAACGTCTACCGGCCCGAATTGGGTGAATTCATCTTTCCCATCCACCCGACGCTCAGCCGGGACGGCGATCTGTTTCATGGCACCGCGGACGCCGTGTTTCAGAACCTGCGCCTGATCGAAGGCGACATCACCGAGGTGGTGATTCTGGCGGCCGACCACATCTACAAGATGGATTACTCCGCGATGGTGCGGCATCACCGCGCCCATGGCGCCGCGACGACCGTGGCCGTGATTGAGGTGGACTGTGCGCAAGCCCGGCACTTCGGGATAGTGCAGACGGACCCCCAGGGACGCATTGTCAACTTCGAGGAAAAACCACCACGGACCGAGCCCGCGCCGGACCGGCCCGGGAAAGCCCTGGCCTCGATGGGCGTCTATGTTTTCAACCGCGAGATCCTGCTGGACGTGCTGTCGCCGGCAGCGATGACGGCGGGGGATCTGGATTTTGGCAGAAACATCCTGCCCAAGCTGATTCACGCTCACCGCGTGATGGCCTACGATTTCGTGGATGAGAACAAGAAACTGTCCGTCTATTGGCGGGACGTGGGGACGATCGACGCGTTCTACGAGGCGAACATGGATCTGGTGGGGGTGGATCCGATCTTCAATCTTTACGACCTCGCCTGGCCCCTGCACACGTATCATCCGCCGGCGCCGCCGGCGAAGTTCGTGTTCGCGGAGGACCATCCCGGCGGACGCTGCGGCAAGGCGGTGGATTCGATTGTGTCGCCGGGCTGCATCGTCAGCGGCGGCCGGGTGCAACGCTGTGTGCTGTCACCGCGGGTTTACGTGCACAGTTGGGCGCAGGTCGAGGATTCCGTCCTGATGGACGACGTCAGCGTCGGGCGGCACTGCAGGATCCGCCGGGCCATCATCGACAAGGGTGTGGCCATCCCGCCGCGCACCGAAATCGGTTACGATCTGGAGCGGGACCGGAAGCTTTTCACCGTCACCGATTCCGGGATCGTGGTGATTTCCAAATACACGCAGGTGCCCAGTGCCGCGGGCGTCGTCTGTCTAGCGCCGACCGACCCGGCGCCGCCCAAGACCTGACCGGCGCTCGCGCTGGTGGCGACCCGGGAGCGATGCCATGGGCGGTGCCGGGGCGATATCCGCCGGGTTGCCCCAACGCGGTGCGGCGCAACCGCACCTTGCGGGCCATTTGCCTTGAAATCTGGTGCATGGGGTGACGCACGCCCTCGTCGCGCAGGCAGCATGATCCCGCAAACGGGTGGAACGTGCAGGCCCTCGTGGGGGACCGCCGCCGTTGGTTCCACCGGCCCGGCCTTCGACCGCAGCGCCCTCGGCATCCAGGCGGCCTTTTGGTCCCACGGATCAGATCATCCGGCGCGCCGGGCTCTACGACGGCGACACCCTCGACGATCCGGCTGGCGACCCCGCCCGGCACCCGCACGGGCTGCATTTCGAATTGGACGACAACCAAGGGGCCTTTGCCCTCGCAGAGCTCGGGGTGATGGGGCCGGCCGGCCCCGCGACACCAGTCCGCCGCTGCGGTGCCGGACAGAAGCCACGAGATTATTTCCTAAAGAAAATCCGGG
>CAJBES010000192.1 GCA_903952145.1 uncultured Opitutaceae bacterium
ACCGTGAAATTGGCGCAAGGCTATAGGGCAAACAATATGACGACACAGAAACGTGCACTCGCAGTGATCATGGGTGGTGGCCGGGGCACTCGGCTGCAACCCCTTACGCTGGAACGCTGCAAACCGGCCGTGCCGCTGGCGGGCAAATACCGGCTCGTGGACATCCCGATCAGCAACTGCCTGAATTCCGACATCAACCGCATTTTCCTGCTGACGCAGTTTCAGACCGCCTCGCTGCATCGGCATGTGCAAAGCGCCTACAATTTCGACCCGTTCGGCGGTGGTTTCGTGGACATTCTTGCCGCTGAACAAACTGAAAAGGGTTCCGACTGGTATCAGGGCACGGCCGATGCCGTGCGGCGCAACCTGGTCCATTTCCGCTCCTTCCCGCACGACTTGGTGCTCATCCTGTCCGGCGACCAGCTCTACCGGATGGATTACCGGAAAATTATAGAGCAACATCTAGCGACCGGGGCGGATGTCACCATCGCGGCGATCCCGTTCCCAGTCTCAAAAATCTCCGGTCTCGGGCTCATGCAGGTGCATGACGACCTTGGCATTGAGCGATTTGTCGAGAAGCCGAGGGATCAAGCCATCATCGACAGCCTGACGCTCAGTCCGGCGGTGGAGGCCCGGCTCACTGCCAAGACCGGCGAGAAGCATTGTCTCGCCTCGATGGGTATCTACGTTTTCAACCGCCAGGCGATGGCCGAAGCATTGGATAACACCATGGCAGACTTCGGCCGGGAGATCATTCCCCGGTTGCTCGGCAAAAAGAAGCTCTGCGCCTACATCTTCGAGGGGTATTGGGAGGACATCGGCACGGTGCGTGCGTTTTTCGAGGCCAACCTCGCGCTGGCGCAACCGCTGCCGCCGTTCAATTTTTTCGACGCCGAGGCGCCGATCTATACCCAAGACCGCTATCTGCCGGCCTCGAAACTCAATAACTGTCATATCGACCACGCGGTGATCGGTGACGGTTCCATCATTGCCGACTCGACCATCAAGCATTGCTTGTTCGGCATCCGTTCCTTTGTGGGGGAAGGCTGCATACTCGAGGATGTGATAGTGATGGGGTCTGACTACTACGAAACTGACACACAACTGGCGGCCAATGCCGCCAGTGGCCGCCCGCGCCTTGGCTTGGGCAAAGGCTGCCGCATCACCCGGGCGATTATTGATAAAAACGCTCGCATCGGCCCTGGCTGCATGCTTGCCAGCGCGGGCAAGGCTGACGGCACCTATGCCGGTGGCGCGGTGATTGTGCGCGATGGGGTCCTTGTGGTGCCGAAGGGCGCCGTGTTGCCGGCCGGCACGGTGGTCTGAGAACCTGCCATTCCCCCGCTAGCCCCAGATGGCGGCACTCCGGGGCAGCCCCATGAACAAGATGTGAATCTTTGGGCCGGCCTTGATGTGATCGGATCAACGGGCTTGTCCGGACTTCATGGCGTCAGAACCGGCAATAAGCAGCGGAACTGTCCGGCGCAGGATAAGCCAAAGACCGAAGACCGCCAGAAACAGAGAGTAGAATGTGCCCCGGCTGAGCCCGAGGATGAGGGCGGCATCGGGTTCCCGGAAAATCTCCCCAAAGGTTCGCACGAGGGCATAGGCAATCAGAAATTCACCCGCGAGTCGGCCGGGCCGGGTGCGCACTATCCCGGTCCGCCAGAAGCGCCATTGGGCCAGCGTCAGGAGCAGCGCGCCCTCCAGCAGAGCCTCGTAGATTTGGGAGGGATGGCGAGGGAAGGGTCCGCCTCCCGTCTGGGAAAAAATCACCGCCCAAGGAACCGTCGTAGTATTACCCCAAAGCTCGCCGTTGATGAAATTGGCGACACGGCCGAAAAACAAACCCGCCGCCGCGGTGGAGGTGATGAGATCACCCAGATGAAAAAAGGGCAACCGCCGCGTGCGAGCGAACCAGATGAGCGCCAGGACCACGCCGATGAAGCCGCCATGACTGGCCATGCCGCTCTGCCAGATCTTGAAGACCCCCAGCGGGTCGGAGGTGAATGTGCGCCATCCGTCATAAAGCAAATAGGAACCGAGGCGGCCGCCGATCAACACCCCAAGGATGATGCACAACATGAAGTCGGCGATATGGGCCGTTGGCAACAGCGACTTGCCGGCTCGGAAGTAGCGATGCAGCAACCAGGCGGACGAGATGAAGCCCAGAAGGTAGGCGAGACCGTAGTAGCGAATGCCAATCGTCTCGGTGAACTGCACAAGAAACGGGTCCCAGTCGTGGACCCAATAGGCGAGGGCGCGGGGAATGGTTGGGTGCATCAGGCAAGGGGACCGGCGGGCAGCATGACTCCAGTTTATGCAGCCACCGGGAGTTGCGAATATAAACGGTGCCGGGCCGGCCGCGGGCAAAAGAGCCTTGCGGGGATGGCCAGGGCCGCACCTACAGTGCTACATGAGCGAATCAAAACGCACTCCCTTGTACGCTTTTCACGCCGCCCATGGCGGCCGGCTCGTGGATTTCGCCGGCTGGGAAATGCCCGTGCAATACCGCAGCATCCTAGAGGAGCACAAGGCCGTTCGGCACGCCGCCGGGCTTTTTGATGTGAGCCACATGGGTGAGGTCGCTGTCTGCGGCCCGGCGGCGGGTGCTTTCCTGAATCACCTGGTGACCAACGATGTCGCCCAACTCTATCCTGGTCGGGTGCTATATTCGCCGATGTGTTACCCAACGGGTGGGGTGGTGGACGATCTGCTCGTCTACATGCGTGGGCCGGATGACTACTTTCTTTGCATCAATGCCGGCAACATCGACAAGGATCTCGCGTGGATTCGCGAACAGGCGACGAAGTTCAACGTGACCGTGACAGACCGCTCGGCGGATTATGCGCTGCTAGCAGTGCAGGGGCCCAAGGCTGCAGCCATTGTGCAGTCACTCACCAGCGTGAAACTCGACGCAGTCAGATACTATCAATTTACCGAAGGCTCCGTGGCGGGGGTTCACTGCATGATCAGCCGCACCGGTTACACCGGGGAGGATGGGTTTGAGCTCTACCACGCTGCCGGCGATGCCCCGGCTCTGGCGGCGGCCGTTCTCGCCGCCGGTCAACCGCATGGGCTTGAGCTGGCAGGGCTCGGCGCACGCGACAGTCTGCGGCTGGAGGCGGGTTACCCCCTCTACGGCCATGAAATCACCCAAGACATCTCGCCCTTGGCCGCCGGGCTCGGGTGGACCGTGAAATTCGATAAAGGTGTCGATTTCATCGGCCGCGCGGCCTTGGCGGCGGAAAAACAAAACGGCACGCCACGCAAGATCGTCCATTTTAAGACCGGCGACCGCCGCATCGTGCGAACAGATACGGCGGTCCTGAGCCAGGGAGGTGCCGTCGTGGGCCGGGTAGTTTCCGGCACGCTCTCACCGCTGCTCAATGAGGCGATCGGCTCTGCGCTGGTGGAAACCGCGGCAGTCGCCCAGTCGCTCGTGGTGGATATCCGCGGCACCAAACTCGATTTGATTCTCGTCAAACCTCCCTTTGTGAAATTAAAAAAATCCCCATGAGCAACGTTCCTAATGATCTCCATTATGCGAAATCCCACGAATGGGTGAAACTGGCCGGAGACGGCACCGCCACCGTCGGCATCACCGACTATGCGCAGAATTCCCTTGGCGACATCACCTATGTGCAGTTGCCGAAGAAGGGCACGACCCTCAGCGCAGGGCAGGTTTTTGGGGTCGTCGAATCCGTGAAGGCCGCCTCGGACCTGTATGCTCCGGTTTCCGGCTCGGTGTTGGAGACCAACGCGGCGCTCGAAACCGCGCCAGAAACCGTGAATCAGCAGCCCTACGAAAATGGATGGATGTTCAGGTTGAAACTGAGCAATCCAGCGGAAGCGGCGGCCCTCCATGATGCCACGGCCTACGGCAAACTAATCGGCTGAGACCAATGTTCCAGTTTTGGCGGCATTCACCGCGGCCCGCGGGTTCGCCAAGTTACCCGCGGCCTTGATTGCACTTTGCACTCCTTGCGCTGACTGATATCAGAAGATTCTCCATGAACCGCCTATTTGTCTCGATTGCAACCGGCGTGGCATTGCTTGGCATGGTCGCGGGTTGTGCCAGGAAGGAATCAGCCCGCAGCGCATCGCGCGCGGCGACCAGCCTGGCGCAGGTGGTCGAAGTCACCCCGGTGGTGCGGCGGGATCTGCAGGAGACCCTCACCGTGGTCGGTTCGTTCGAGGCCAACGAGTCGGCCCAGCTGCGGCCGGAGGCCGCGGGTCTGGTTCAGGCCATCTACTTTGAGGAGGGCCAGGTCGTAAAACAGGGCCAGCTCCTGATGAAAATAGACGATGCCGAGCTCCAGGCACAGTTTGCCCAGGTCGAGGCCCGCTTCAAGCTGGCCGAACTCAACGTGGCCCGCAGCGAGAACCTGAGCGAGACGCGCACCATCCCGCAGTCGGAATACGATCGCGCGCGCAGCGAATACGCGGTGGCGAAGGCGGAACGTGAAGTCTTGAAGCTCCGCATCGAGAAGACCTCGCTCAAGGCGCCGTTTGACGGCGTGATCGGCTCCCGCACCCTTTCGCCGGGTGACTATGTCACCAGTGGCTCAATCCTCACCACCATCAACGATCTTAGCCGGCTCAAGATCAGCTTTCAGGTGCCGGAGCGCTACCTCGGCAAGATCCGGCCCGGCACAATTTTCACGATCAATGCACGTAATCTTGAGCGGCAGCAGAAAGTGACCGGCGAGGTATATTTTGTAAATTCGGTGATCGAGCGCACGACCCGGGCGAGCGAAATCAAGGGCTATCTCACCAGTCCCCCGTCGGCTCTCAAGCCGGGCATGTTTGCCAATGTGGAAATTGTCCTCGAGGTGCGGCGTAACACCATGACGGTGCCGGAAGGTGCGATCCTGACGGTCACAGGCGGCACGCAGGTGATCGCGGTGCGGGAGGCAAAGGGCGAAAAGGTCGCCGCCTTCGTGCCGGTGCAGATCGGGTTGCGCACCCTGGGATTGGCGGAAATTTTGGCAGCCGAAGGCACTTTGACTGAGGGCCAGGAAGTGGTGGCGGCGGGGGTGGGTGCATTGATCCTCTATCCCGGCATCAAGCTCAATACCCGTCCGCTTCGCGCCGAATTCCAGCAGGGAGACGCCGTGCGATGATCCTATCGGATGTCTCGATCCGGCGGCCGGTCATCTGCCTGGTTGCCTCAATTTTGATCATCATTGTCGGGTTCCTCGCCTTTGGCAATTTGCCGGTGCGCGAATACCCGAACATTGATTCGCCTGTCATCTCGGTCGAGACGGGCTATGCGGGGGCCTCGGCAGAAGTTGTGGAAAGCAA
>CAJBES010000193.1 GCA_903952145.1 uncultured Opitutaceae bacterium
AAGTCCGTCTCCATCCAAGCGTTCCTCGGCGGCGACGAACGCCTGATCCTGGCGCACGAGCGCGCCGTTAACGAAGCCCTGCAGGAACTCGAAGCCTCCGCCTGCCATCAGGACGGCCAGGGCATGAACAAGCGCTACGTCACCAGCGGCAAAATTGCCGCCGCCGTCTTCCGGCACGGCGAGAGCCGTGCGCTCGACCCACACCTGCATTCGCACGCGTTCATTTTCAATGTGACGCAAAACGATTCGGGCCGACTCCTCGCGCTCGAGTCCTCGAACATCTTCGAACGCACCAAGTATCTCACGGAGGTCTACCGCAACGCGCTTGCCCGCGAAGTCCACCGGCTCGGCTATGCCATCGAGCGCCGCGCCCACGGCTTTGAACTGGCCCGCGTTTCTCCGGAACTTCTCGTCCGGTTTTCCAAACGCGCGCAACAACGCGTCGCCGCCACCGCCGCCCGCGAGGCCGAGCTGGGCCGTGAACTCACCCGCGACGAAATCGCAGTCCTTGTCCGCGCGAACCGCGAAAAGAAGCAATATGAGCTTACCCCGGTCGAGGTGCGCCAGCGTCAGATCGAGCAGGTGAGCGACAGCGAACTTCGGCAACTGCGCGAACTCCGCCCGCCCGGGCCTCTCCGCGGCGTAACCTACACCGTCACCCCAGGCGAAGCCAGAACTCGCGCCATCGAGCACGTATTCGAGCGCCGCACGGTCGTCCCCCTGCATGAACTCACGGCCGAGGTCATCCGGCAGTCCTACGGCCAATACTCGCTCCGGGACCTCAAAGAGACCATCGCCAAGGGCAGCGGATTGCTGCACGCGGACGGACAGGTGTCCACGGTCGCGGCCTTGGAACTGGAGCAATCCCTGGTCGCCCGGATCAACACCGGGGTCGGCGTGTGTGACGCCCTTGGCCATAACGGAATCAGCCCCGCAACGCCGCTCTCCGCCGAACAACGGAATGCGGTCACGACCATCCTGGGCTCGACCGACCGGGTGACGGTATTCCGCGGCAAAGCCGGCACAGGCAAAACGCACACGCTGGCCACGGCGATCGAGAGTCTGAACGCCGCCGGTAGCGAGGTCATCTGCTTCGCCCCCAGCACCCAGGCCGTGGACATGCTCAAACGCGACGGGATCGAACAGGCGGATTCCAACCGACAGGCTGCCGCTCGTGCCCTCAGCGGTGCCGATACCGTCCAACGGCTGCTGGTTGATCCTGTCCGGCAGGACGACATCGCCGGCAAGGTCGTCGTCGTTGACGAATATGGCCTCCTCTCCGCCCGCCAATTGCAGGAACTGGTTGACCTGGTCGAAACGCGCCGCGCCCGGCTCGTGCTGGTCGGCGACTCCGCGCAGCATAAGAGCGTCGAGGCCGGCGACGGCGCGCGCATCGTCGAGAAAGAATCGCGTGCGACGGTGGCGGAGTTGCGCGAGGTCAAACGCCAGTCGGCCAATCCTGCCTACCGTGCCGCCGCCGAAGCGCTCGCGGCCGGCCGGGTCGGGGAGGGTTTGAAACGCCTGAACCGGATGGGGGCCATCGTCGAGGTTGAGAATCCCACCGCACGTCGGGTGCGGATGGTCGAAGAATGGCACGCCGCTTCGCAGGAAACCAAGTCTGTCCGCACCCGTGACGGCACACAGGAGCTGGCCAAGACCGTGCTCATGGTCGCGCCTACCTGGGCAGAAATCGATGCACTCAACACTCACGCCCGCCAAAAACTCCGTTCCACAGGTCGGCTCACGGGGGAGGACCAATCCTTTGTTTCCCTTCGCGCGAAGGATTGGACGAAGGCGGAGCAAAAAGATCATCGTAGTTACCAGCCCGGCGACATCCTCGTCGCGCACAAGGCCACCAAGCACTTTGCCAAGGGCGACGAATTGCAGGTCATCCGCCGGGAGAAGCGCCGGCTCGTGGTCACGCGCGGCGGGCAGGAGGTGTCCGTTTCGCCCCGTCAATCCGGGCTGGCATGGACTGTTTGTGAGGAACGGCCGCTCTCC
>CAJBES010000194.1 GCA_903952145.1 uncultured Opitutaceae bacterium
CGGACGGTCAGGTCTCGGGTACGCCCGGAGAAGACGATGTGGGTGCCAATACCTGGATTGTTTCGATGACGAAGGCTGGCAGTTCCGCTACGATGATCCAGCTCCAGATCACGGTAGCCGGCGCGTCGGGCGTTCACTTCTCCGAGAAATTCAACCGCTATAACGGAGAACAGAACGAGACGCAGGATCAGAGCGGGTTGAAAGTGGCTCACAGCGGTACGGTGGTCGGCTGGAGCCATGCGGGCGCCGGGGCCATGCATGCGGTTGACCGCGCCAATCAAGCCGGGCAGTCGCATCCATCCGACTGGGCGGTCATGATCTTTGAGGATAACGTCATCACGTCCAAAGCCATCGGCGCGAATGTCGCCGGACAATCCTACCGCGTTAACTTCGAGCTCAGCGCCGCTGTTTATAACGGAGCATCCCAGGCGACGCAGGCCGGCGACGCCCTGCTCATTGAAGTGCTGCGCGCTGACAACAGCATCCTGGCCAGCACCACCAAGGCACCCGGCGCCTGGACCGGCAAGATGGCGTTCACTCCGACGAGCCTCGAGTTCAAAGGCGACGGTTCGGGCGATATCCGGCTCCGTATCGGCCCGGCCGGAGCCGGGAAGAGCGGCCGCTTCCACGGGGCGATAGACACGATTATAGTGAAGGATGCTGACAGCAAGGAATAAACCACAAAACATGAACACACCGACCACACACCGATTCCTTTTGGCCCTGCTCGCCTCCGCCGGCACGGCCCTGCTTCTAACCCGCGCCCAAGCGGCGACGTATTCGCTGGCAAGCGATTTCTCCTACACGGACAACATCACCAAGGCGGCCATCGAGCTCACCCCGGCGGCGGGGCCGGCGATGGCTGTGAAGCCGGTGGCCGAGACGCCCTCTCCCGGCCTGGCCTTGTGGTACAACCAGCCGGCGGCGCGATGGCTGGAGGCCCTGCCGGTCGGCAATGGAAGGATCGGCTGCATGGTGTTCGGCGGTGTCGAGTCCGAGCGGCTGCAGGTGAATGAAGTCAGCGTCTGGTCGGGCTCGCCGCAGGACAGTGACAACCCTGACGCCCTGACCGCGCTGCCGGAAATACGCCAGCTCCTGTTCGACGGCAAATATAACCAGGCCAAAGAAGTGTCCGCCAAAAAACTCATTTGCAAGGGGGTCGGCACGAGAGGCGCTGCCTCTGCGAATGCTCCCTTCGGCTGTTTCCAGACGCTGGGTGACCTGACGCTGAAGTTCGACGCCCAAAGCGGCGCGAGCAATTACCGCCGCACACTGGATCTCGAGACAGCGGTCGCCACGGTGAGCTATCGCGTGGGCGACGCCACATTCACCCGTGAGGTCTTTTCCAGCGCGCCGGACCAGGCGCTGGTCGTGCGCATGACCTGCGACCAGCCCGGCAAGCTCGGCTTCACGGCCAACCTGACGCGGCCGGCGCGCTTTGCCACAACGGCCGAGGGCAGCGACGGGCTGGTCATGCGCGGGCAATTGAACGACGGCGTGAACGGCACGAACGGGATGAGATACATCGCGCGAGTCAAGGCTGTCGCCGAGGGCGGCACGGTGAAGACCGACGGGAATAATCTGCGCGTGGAGGGGGCGAATTCGGTCACGCTGTTTTTGACCGCGGGCACGGATTACCAGCTCACTCCGCCGTATCGCGGCAATCCGCATGAAAAGGTGAGTGCCGACCAGCTTGCGGCAGTTGCGGCCAAGCCCTACGACGAGTTGCGCAAGGCGCATATAGCCGATTACCAGAAGCTCTTTCCACGGGTATCGCTCGATCTGGGCGGACATGAGGCGCGCAAACTGCCCACTGATCAGCGGCTGGCTCGCATGGCCAAAGATAAGACGCCTGATCCGGATATGGAAGCGTTGTTTTTCCAGTTTGGACGTTACCTGGCGATTTCAAGTTCCCGTCCCGGTAACCTGCTCTCCAGTCTGCAGGGGATCTGGGC
>CAJBES010000195.1 GCA_903952145.1 uncultured Opitutaceae bacterium
GGTTAGACCCTGCTCTGGCCGACGGCGGCGTGGCACGAGGGAAAACCGCGCAGTCCCATGCCTGGCGGCGCAGCAGGGGAAGACAATCGCCTGCCCTAGGGGAACCCGCAATGGCAGCAGCCCAACTTTTCCCGGGAACAAAACTTGAGGCACCCCGCTCGCTTGCTCCGCTGCTCCAGTCTTGTGCTACAGCAGGTTTGAGGACTTCTTCGTAGCTACGATGAACCTCTGCATCGCGGTCCCCGGCCTCAACCCCACCCAACGCGCCCGTTTGCAATCGGCCCTGGCGGCCGATGCCGTCATGTTCTGCGCCGATCTCCCCGAAGCGGAGAAACGCGCCGCCGTCGCCGCCGCGCAAGTGGTGTTCGGCAACGTCCCTACCGCGTGGCTCGCCGCTGCGGCCGGCTTGCGCTGGGTGCAGCTCGAATCGGCCGGGGTCGACGCCTACCTGAACCTCAACAGCACCCCGCGCCCGACGCCCGTGCTCCTCACGAACCTCGCCGGTTTCTACGACCGCGCCGTCGCCGAAGCCGCGCTCGCCGGCATCCTCGCCTTCTATCGCCAGCTTCCGCGCCTGCTCGTGGCCCAGCCTGCCGCGCGCTGGATCAAGCCCGAAGTCGAGTCCACCATCCGCGCCCTCGACGGCCAGCGCGTGCTCGTGCTCGGCGCCGGGGCCATCGCACAGCGCCTCGCGCGCCTGCTCACCGCGTTTGACGCCCAGGTGCAGTTTTTCTCCCGCACACCCCGCGCCGGCTCGCTCTCCACACCCGCCGAACTCGACGCCGCGCTGGCCACCACCGATCTCCTCATCAACACACTCCCGCACACGCCCGCAACAATCGGTTTTCTCGACCGCCCCCGTCTCGCCCGGCTGAAACGCAACGCCGTCGTCTGCAATGTTGGCCGCGGTTCCACCCTCGACGAAATCGCGCTCGTGGAGCTGCTCGACTCCGGCCACCTCGGCGGCGCCGTGCTCGACGTGACCGCCATCGAACCGCCACCCACCGACAGTCCGCTCTGGCGCCATCCCAAAGTTCTCCTCTCGCAACACACCGGCGGTCGCTTCCCCGGCGAGACCGACCGGAAGATCGATGTGTTTCTCGCCAACTTCGCGCGCTTCGAGCACGGCGAGCCGTTACTGGGCCAGGTCGAAACCAATCGCGGCTACTGAGCCCCGCAGACCATCCGGCGATAAATTTCCCGCCGGCGCTTCACCGCCACGCTTTCCGCCGGTGCCGCGGTGCGAGCGACACGGTGTTCATGACGCTGCTACACTTCCGTCCCGTCCGATCCGCTTTCCCATCAGGGAAAGGGTCGGTGCGTTTCCGGCCATGCGTCGTCGCCGTTGCGCGCGGCGCAATTGCGGACGTTGAAGGATATGACGCGCAGGGGTTCGGCAGCCACGGCAAGCAGGAGCAGGAGGAGGGGCACATGGGCATGCCGGGTTGTGGGGAGAGATTTCGGCACGATGCAACCGCCGGGGCGGCGGCAGAAAAGTGCCTTGCGTGGAACCGGTTCCCTGCGAGCGTCGCGACCATGTGCTTGCCCATAGTCTTCGCCATGACCGCCGTGGGCGGCAGCAATATTCCCCTCTGGCTGGTGGCGCCCTTTGTGTTGCTGCTGCTGTTGATCGCAGTGATGCCGCTCACACCGCCGCGCGTGAAGCATTGCTGGGAGCATTACTACGCGCACACGGCGATCGGACTCGGACTGGCGGTGATCGCCTTTTATCTCCTGAGGGTGGCCGGCGGCGGCGGGATCGTGGGGCACACCCTGTCGGAGTATTTTTCGTTCATTTGCCTGATCGGTTCGCTCTTCGTCGTGGCGGGCGGCATCCATATCAAGGTGCAGGACGAGGCCACGCCGTTGGCCAACATCAGGTTTCTCGCCATCGGGGCGGTGATCGCAAACGTCATCGGCACGACCGGCGCGTCGATGGTGCTGATCCGCCCGTGGATCCGGATGAACAAGATCCGCATCAGCAGCTACCACATCGTTTTTTTTATCTTCGTGGTCTCGAACGTCGGCGGAGCACTCACCCCGATCGGTGATCCGCCCCTGTTTCTGGGCTATCTGCGCGGCGTGCCGTTTTTCTGGCTGATCCAGCACGTGGTCGTGCAATGGGTGTTCACGGTCGCGCTGATTCTCGCGGCGTTTTATGTTTTTGACCGCCGCAGCTACCGTCATGCGCCCAGGAGGATCCAGGCCGAGATCGACCGCCCGTCGGAGGGCATCCGCTTCGACGGCAAGATCAACCTGATTTTCCTTGTCGCGATCATCGGGGCGGTGTTTTTACCCGAGGTCTATTTCCTGCGCGAAATTGTGATGCTCGCCGCGGCAGCGGCTTCCTACAAGCTGACGCCGAAGGTCGTGCATCACCAGAACGCCTTCGGCTTCGGGCCGATCAAGGAGGTCGCCTTTCTCTTCGCCGGAATTTTCGCCACGATGATTCCGGCGTTGGGCTACATCGACCAGCACGGCGGGGAATTCGGCGTGAAGCAGCCGGTTCACTATTACCTGGCCTCCGGCAGCCTGTCCGCAGTGCTCGACAACGCGCCCACCTACGCGACCTTCCTGCGGCTTGCGGAAACCACCGCGCAAAGCGAGCATCCGGCCGATTTTCCCAAGAACCCGAAAAGTGAGTCCGAGGTGGTCGCAGTTCTGCTGCGGACGCCCAAGGACGCCGCCCTCATCATCGCGGTGAGCCTGGGCGCGGTGTTCTTCGGGGCGATGACCTACATCGGCAACGGACCGAACTTCATGGTGAAATCCATCGCCGACAGTGCAGGGGTGAAGACGCCGAGTTTTTTCGGCTACATTTTGAAATACAGCCTGCCGATCCTGCTGCCGATCTTGGCCCTGGGAGGGTGGCTGTTCCTGTAGGCGGAACTTCGGCCGGTCGTCGTCAACCGGCGACTGCTTGGGTGAAGGTGTCCGCCGCGGGTTGTTGACCGAAGCAGCGCTCCATCCAAGCGGCGCCAACCCCCGCCCGTCCGGTCGCCCATCGGCTCCGCCACCAAGCCGGGTATTGCCCGAGACAGGGAGCAAATAACCTCCGGTTGGGCTTTAGGGCATTCGGAACGCTGTTTCCCAGGAGAAATCGTGCTGCGCGTGCACCA
The DNA here is from genome assembly GCA_903952145.1 of uncultured Opitutaceae bacterium. Taxonomy (GTDB): domain Bacteria; phylum Verrucomicrobiota; class Verrucomicrobiia; order Opitutales; family Opitutaceae; genus UBA2377. The sequence goes on from CAJBES010000195.1 coordinate 3,120, forward strand.
TCCACAATGCTGAAGGGAGCTGTGCCACAACCGAGACAGGCGGTTTCGCTACACGCCCGAAGCCCGGTCACAGCATCAACATTATGCCGCGCCTTCCGGGTCAGACCGAATTCCCGGATCTTGACGGACCCTGACCGGACGATCACTCCGGTCCTGACACCGATGAAGATCCTGGTCCTTGCCTCTCAACTGGTCCTCTTGCCTCTGCTCATGTCAACGCCCACAACCCAGATTTACCCCGATTCGCCAGCTGCCGCTTTGGAAGCGTGCAACGTCATCTGGGACACTCCGAGCACCGGCCCGCTGGGCTCAATGCCGGCCGGCAATGGCGAAACGGGCATCAACCTGTGGGTGGAGCCCGGTGGCGACATTCTCCTCTACGTGGCCCGGACTGACGCGCTGGATGAAAATGAACGCCCGTGCAAAATCGGGCGGGTGCGGGTGCGGCTGTCCCCGAACCCGGTGGCGAAAGGTTTCAAGCAGACCCTCAACCTAGCCGAAGGTTGCATCGACCTCGCCTTTGGCGCCGGGGACGAACGGCTCAATGCACGGGTGTGGATCAACGCCCACCGCCAGGCGGTGCATCTGGAAATGCGTTCCGCGCAGCCGTTCTCGGTCTCCGCTGCCGTTGAACTCTGGCGCACCGTGGAGCGCCCTTTCCGTGGACCGGCAGGGGGAGAGCTGCGCGAAGATCACAGTGTCACCGCCTTCCCCGAAGCGCAGCGGAAGATCTATCCCGATACCATGGTGGCCGGCGAAACCGACCGCATCACCTGGTATCACCGCAATCGCGTCTCGCCGTGGCGCGATTCACTGCAGCTGCAGGAATTAGCGGGGATTGCGGCGGTTGAAACCGATCCCCTGCTCCATCGCACCTTCGGGGCCATGCTGACGGGCACAAATCTCGTCAGGAAAAGCGCCACCGAGCTGACCAGCGGCCAGCCGGGGACCGAGGTGCGTATCGATATTGTGACACACACACAGGTCGCGCCGGAGTTGGCGGACTGGACCGCGGCGATCAGAGATGAGGTGACGGCGCTCGCTGTGTGCGATCGGCCACAGCAGTGGGCCGCGCACCGGCAGTGGTGGCACGAGTATTGGGCTCGGAGCTATATCTTTGCCTCCGGCACGCCCGAGGCCGAGGCGGTCACCCGCGCCTATGTGCTGCAGCGCTGGGTCCAGGCCTGCGCCGGCCGGGGGCACTTCCCGATCAAGTTCAACGGCTCCCTCTTCGTGGTCGAACGAAACTACGACCCAGACTACCGGCGCTGGGGCGGCGCCTACTGGTTTCAAAACACGCGGCTCATATATTGGGCGATGCTGGCGTCGGGCGACTTCGACATGATGCGCCCGTTTTTTGAGATGTATTTCAACATGCTGCCGCTCTCGCGGGAGCGGTCGCGGACCTATTTCCACCACGCAGGGGCCTGCTTCCCGGAGGTGGCTTCATTCTGGGGCGCCAACCTGAACAACTATGGACGCCATGAGCCCAAGGTCGGCAACCCGAGCGAATGGATCAACGGCCACTACACCCGGCATCACTTCAACGGCATGCTCGAGATCGTCGCCCTCATGATCGACTATTACCGGTTCACGGGCGACCGGGAGTTTTTGCGCGACCGGCTGGTCCCGTTTGCCCGTGACATCCTGCTCTGGTGGGACCGGCACTGGCCGCTGGACCAGCGCGGCAGGTGGATTCTTGCCCCGGCGAACGCCCTCGAGACCTACTGGAACGCCACCAACAACCTGCCGGATGTCGCGGGGCTGCGGTGGAATATTGATCAATTGCGCGCGCTGCCGCCGGGCGACCTGCCGGACGAATTGCGCTCACTCCTGGACGCGATGAGCCCAAAGGTCCCGGAACTGCCGCGCGGTCAGACCGGCGGAGACCCGGTCTTGCTGGCGACAGAACCGCCGCTGCCGGCGCGCATGAATCATGAGAGTCCGGAACTGTATGCCGTGTTTCCCTACCGGTTGTTCGGCGTGGGCAAGCCGGACCTGGCCCTGGCCCGGGCGACATTTGCGCACCGCCCCGAGCAGGGGGCCATGGGCTGGCAGAATGACGACTGCCAGGCCGCCTTCCTCGGGCTCACCGAGATTGCCCGCGCGTATCTCGTGCAACGGGCCCAGGGCAAGGATCCGGACAGCCGGTTTCCGGTCTTCTGGCAGACCAACTACGATTGGAGCCCGGACCAGGACCACGGCAGCAATCTATTGAAGACTCTCCAGACCATGCTGCTGCAGGAAGCGGAAGGGAAAATCCTCGTGGCCCCGGCGTGGCCCCAAGCTTGGGATGTCACCTTCCGGTTGCACACCGCCCAACAAACCGTCGTGTCCGGACGCCGGCAAAATGGCCGATGGATCAACCTTGTCACCGGGCCAAGGGCGCGCGAACACGCCATTATCCTGCCCAATGACGGCCGGCCTGAGCGGTGAGCGACCACGGCTGAACTTGTGGAAAAGCGCTACCTCTGCGACCTGCATCAGGTATGGTTCCACTCACCTCCACGCGACTTGTCCACCCCGCAGGGCTGGACCACCACCTAGCAAACTCCGCCACCTCGCCGGCCCCCGACGAGATGCCATCAGTCTCCGGCGCCATGACCCGCGCGGGCCCATGGCCCCCTGCCAACCTCCTCCCGTCCAAACCGGTTGCCCGTCGGCCCCGCCACCAAGCCGGGTATTGCCCGAGACAGGCATAAACTGGGGCTAGACTGATAACCAATGTTTGATAAATGCAGTTTGCCAGGAGTGATTGGCCGCTGCCCCAATATCACCACGAATGCCCCGGTGGATTGGTTGACGGTGGACTATCCGAATAATTGCGGCAGGCTGGCCCCTGCCCATTGATGTCGCCCAACCAGATGAATAACTTTCACCAGCATCTTGCGGCTTGTCTCCGCACTGCGCCCACTCCCCTGCCCTCCGTAACCATCGGTTTCGATGGCTTTGTTGATGAGATGATCTCCGTGGTCGGCGAGCGCCAGACCCTCACCGCCTTCAAGGCCGTGCCGGACATCGCCACCTTTGGCGGCTTGATCACCAAGGCGGCGGGCCACAGCAGTCTGCGCGAAATCGTCGTCAACGCCGTCCATCCCGGCGGGTGCGCGGTCAACATGGGGGACGGGCTGGCCCGCCTCGGTGTCCCGGTGGACGCGTTTGCCACGCTCGGTCAGCCGGTGCATCCGGCCTTCGCCGCAATCGTCGCCTCATTCCGCAGTTGCCATTCCTGGGGCAAGGAGCCGGGGCGCACGCTCGCCTTCGAGTTCAACGACGGCAAACTCATGCTCAGCGCCGTCTCCCAGTTGGCCGACTTCACGCCCGACCATGTGGCGGCGATCCTGGCGGCCGACGGAGCCTACGCGGCGGCTTGTGCCAGCGCCCGGGTGATCGCACTGACCGATTGGACACTGTATCCGCACATGACGGCGGTGTGGCGGCTGCTGCAGGAAAAAGTCTATGCCCCGCTGACGCATCGCCCGGCATTTTTCCTCGACCTGGTGGATCCCTCGGGCCGTTCGCCCGGTGACATCCTTGCGATGCTTGACACGTTGCCAGTTTTTGCGGCGACCGGGCCGCTCACGCTCGGGCTCAATGGCAACGAGGCCAATATCCTTGCCCGACTGTTGGGACTGCCCGAGTCGGGCGACACCCCCGAGTCGGCGCAGGCCCAGGCGCAATCCCTGCGCGCGCAGCTCGGCATTGCCGAAGTGGTCATCCATCACCTCAAGTCTGCCGCCGTGGCGGGTGCTGCTGAAACGGTGGCCCTGCGCGGTTCCTACTGTGCCCAGCCCAAAAAAAGCACCGGGGCGGGAGATCGTTTCAATGCCGGGTATTGCCTCGGTCTGCTCCTCCAACTCGATGCCCGCTCCCGCCTGGCCTGCGCCTGCGCCGGCTCCGGATTCTTCGTGCGTGAGGCGCGCAGTGCCACGCTGGCCGAACTGGCCGATTTCGTCCTGACGCTGCCGGAAGCATGAGATCAAACCCGGTGCCCTCCCTGCCGGCCGCTCCGGTTTCCTGGCATTCCCCGCCCAAAACGTTGTTCTGGCCGTGACAAAAAAATAACCGCCGGATGCCACCCAGTGTTGCGTGCACGTAGTTTCTGAGGAGCGGCACGAGGGGTTGGTCACGTATGACGTGACCAACCTCCGGCGGGATGGCACCAACGCGCAGCGTCAGCGGATGTCGGCGTGGTATTCCTGGAGGGATTTGACGGCGGCGCGACCGGTGCGGTATTCGGCGATGCCGATGGCGGCAGCCCGCGCGGCCGCCGTGGTGGTGACGTAGGGCACCTTGTATTTGATCGCGGCCTTGCGGATGTAGGCGTCGTCGAACTTGCCGGTCCGGCCGATCGGCGTATTGATGACCAGCGCGATCTCCCGGCTGGTGATCTGATCGACGATGTTCGGCCGCTGGAATTCGTGCAGCTTGTAGCTGCGCTCGCACTTGACGCCGTGGCGCGTGAGGTAGTCGCGCGTGCCCTCCGTGGCCGTGAGGCGGAAGCCCAGCTCCTGGAAACGGCGCGCCACGGGCAGCAACTTCGGCTTTTCGGCGTCGGTGACCGAGATGAACACCGTGCCGGCCGTCGGCAGTGACGGGCTGGCGGCTGCCTGCGCCTTGAAATAGGCCAGGCCGAAGGTTGGCGCCATGCCCAGCACCTCGCCGGTCGAACGCATCTCCGGACCGAGCACGGGATCCACCTCGGGGAACATGTTGAACGGCATGACGACCTCCTTCACGCCGACATGCGGAATCTTCCGGTGTCGCAGGCCGAGATCCTTCAGGCGCGCACCGAGCATGAGTTGGGTGGCGATGCGCGCCATGGGCACGTTGCAGACATTCGAGACGAGCGGCACCGTGCGCGAAGCGCGCGGGTTGGCCTCCAGCACGTAGACCTGGTCCTGGCAGATGGCGTATTGGATGTTCATCACCCCGCACACCTTGAGTTCGCGGCCGATGCGGACCGTGTAGTCCTCGATCGTCTTGATGTGCTGCGCCGGCAGCGACACGGGCGGAATGACGCAGGCGGAGTCGCCGGAATGGATGCCGGCCAGTTCAATGTGTTCCATCACCGCCGGCACGAAGGCGTCGGTGCCGTCGGCCAGCGCATCGGCCTCGGCCTCGATGGCGTTCTCAAGGAACCGGTCGATCAGGATGGGCCGGGTCGGCGTGACATCGACGGCGCGGGCGAGGTATTCGCGCAGCATCTCCTCGTCGTGCACCACTTCCATCGCCCGTCCGCCGAGGACGAACGAGGGCCGTACCATCACCGGGTAGCCGATGCGCACGGCGATCTCCCGCGCCTCTGCAAAACTGCTCGCCATGCCTGATTCGGGCATGGGGATGCCCATCTTTTCCATCATCCGGCGGAACCGGTCGCGATCCTCCGCCAGGTCGATCGTGTCGGGCGTGGTGCCGAGCACCCTGACGCCGCAGGCCTCAAGTTCCTTGGCGATGTTGAGCGGCGTCTGCCCGCCGAACTGCACCACCACGCCCTCGGGTTTCTCCTTCTCGTAGATCGCCAGCACGTCCTCGACGGTGAGCGGTTCGAAGTAGAGCTTGTCCGATGTGTCGTAGTCGGTCGACACGGTCTCGGGGTTGCAGTTGACCATGATGGTCTCGTAACCGGCCTCGCGCAGGGCGAGGGCGGCATGGACGCAGCAGTAGTCGAACTCGATGCCCTGACCGATGCGGTTCGGGCCGCCGCCGAGCACCATCACCTTTTTGCGGGCGCTGGCGGCCACCTGGTCGGGCCGGTTGTAGGTCGAGTAGTAGTAGGCCGCGTTTTCGACCCCGCTGACCGGCAGGGCGTCCCAGGCCTCGACCACGCCGAGTTGCTTGCGCTGGTCGCGGATCTGCGCCTCGGGTATGCCGAGGATCTGGCCGAGATACTTGTCCGCGAACCCGTCCTGTTTGGCGCGGCGCAGCAGGGCGTCGGGCAGTGCGCGGCCCTTGGTCGCGAGAATCTCCTCCTCGAGTTGGACCAGCTCCTTCATCTGTTGGATGAACCACGGCTTGAGGTGGGTCTTGGCATGGAGCACATCCACCTGGGCGCCCTTCCGGAGCGCCTCATACATGAGCCACTGCCGTTCGCTGCTTGGCTCGTTGAGCAGCGCCATCAGTTCGGGCAGCGACCGCGCGTGGAAGTCTTTCGCGAAGCCCAGGCCGTAGCGCCCGTTTTCGAGCGAGCGGATGGCCTTCTGGAACGCCTCCTTGTAGGTTTTGCCGATGCTCATCACCTCGCCGACGGCGCGCATCTGGGTGCCGAGCTTGTCCTCGGCGCCCCGGAATTTCTCAAACGCCCAGCGAGAGAATTTAACCACCACATAGTCGCCCGACGGCGTGTATTTTTCCAGCGTGCCGTCGCGCCAGTAGGGAATCTCGTCGAGCGTGAGGCCGCCGGCCAGCTTGGCCGAGATCAGCGCAATCGGGAATCCCGTGGCCTTGGACGCCAGCGCCGACGACCGTGAGGTGCGAGGATTGATCTCGATCACCACCACGCGGCCGGTCTTGGGGTCGTGGGCAAACTGGATGTTGGTGCCGCCGATGACGCCGATGGACTCGACGATGCGGTAGGAAAACTCCTGCAGTTTTTTCTGGAGCTTCGGGTCGATCGTCAGCATCGGCGCGACACAGAAGGAGTCGCCCGTATGCACGCCCATCGCGTCCACGTTCTCGATAAAGCAGACCGTGATCAACTGGTTCTTGGCGTCGCGCACGACCTCCAGCTCCAGTTCCTCCCAGCCGAGCACGGATTCTTCAATGAGGAGCTGCCCCACCATGCTGGCGGAGATGCCGCGGCTGGCAACCGCGCGTAATTCCTCGACATTATAGACCAACCCGCCGCCCGTTCCGCCCATCGTGTAGGCGGGGCGGATGACGACCGGATAGCCCAGCTCGGCGGCGACCTTCTCGGCCTCCTCGACGCTGAACGCCGGCGCGCTGCGCGGCATGTCGATGCCCAGCTGCTTCATCGTCTCCTTGAAGACGATGCGGTCCTCGCCCTTCTCGATGGCGTCCAAGTCAACACCGATGACGCGCACGCCGTATTTCGCGAGCACGCCGGCCTTGGCGAGCTGCGACGAAAGGTTCAGCCCGGTCTGGCCCCCGAGGTTGGGCAGCAGCGCGTCGGGCCGCTCCTTCTCGATGATATCGGTCACGGATGGCACCGTGAGCGGCTCGATGTAGGTGGCGTCGGCCATGCCGGGGTCGGTCATGATCGTGGCCGGGTTGGAGTTGACCAGCACGATCCGGTAACCGAGGGCGCGGAGCGCCTTGCAGGCCTGCGTGCCGGAGTAGTCGAACTCGCACGCCTGGCCGATGATGATGGGGCCTGATCCGATGATCAGCACGGTTTTGATGTCGTCGCGTATAGGCATAAAATGTGGACCGCGGAGCAAGCCGCGGCCAAGGGACAGGGAGTAGCGTTGGCCGCCGCGCTAATACTGGAACGGGCCGTCAACGTCTGTAACTTATTGACGCCCTATCCTGCGGTGCAATCGCGAAAGGCGTTTGGATGGCCCACCCGGCCGGTCCGGTTTGTGTCGCCACTATGGCCACTATGCCCCATGCCTGCTGCTTCTCACGCTCCTCGCATGCCGTGGTGGCGTTTCCCACTGCTGTCACCACCTCATAGAAGGTCGGGGGCATCACGCATGACGCCCCATGTTCATCCTGCCGTCCGGCGAAATGAGCCGGCACCGGTTGCCGGCGTTGCCGCTGCAAAAGAATGGTTGATCATTGCAGATGGCCTCCGCCTGATTGTCCGGTTGGAAAAACAGGAGATCCCCCATGAAAAAACTGTTGTGCAAGGATGACTACCTCCAGGCAATCGCCCTAAGCAGGGACCAGCGCATGGCTTGGTGGCGGGAAGCCCGTTTCGGCATGTTCATCCACTACGGGCTGTATTCCCAGATCGGCCGCAATGAATGGGCCATGGTCTTGGAAAACATGCCCGTGGAGGAATACGAAAAACTGGCCGGCAACTTCGCCCCCAAACCCGGGGCGCCCAGGGAATGGGCGAAACTCGCCAAACGCGCCGGCATGAAATACCTGGTGATGACCACCCGCCACCACGAGGGCTTCAGTCTTTGGGACTCCAAGGCCAATCCTTACAATTCGGTCAACTACGGGCCCAAGCGGGACATCGTCCGCGAATTCGTCGACGCCTGCCGCGAATTTGATCTCAAGATCGGTTTCTATTCGTCCCTCATGGACTGGCACCATCCCGACGGATGGCGCTGCGCATTTGATAGTGAGGCGCGCATGCGCTTCAACCGTTACATCGAGGCCCTCAACACCGAGCTGCTCACCAACTACGGCCGGATCGACATCCTTTGGTATGATGTCGCGCGCCCCATGGAATTTTGGGAGGGCTGGAACTCCGTGGAGATGAACCAGCACCTGAGAAAACTTCAGCCGGACATCATCATCAACAACCGGAGCCTGATCCCCGAGGACTTCTCCACGCCCGAGGAACACCTCACGGCCGCGGACAACGACTGGGAGGCCTGCATGACCTTCAACGGCATCAGCTGGGGCTACGTGGATTCGGCGCAGGCCGGCCCCTATTCCTACAACGCGCAGCGCATCCTCAAGATGCTCAACACCTGCTGCAAAGGCGGCGGTAACCTCCTGCTGAACATCGGGCCCACCCCCGACGGTTCGGTGCCCACGGAAGCCGTCGCCCCCCTGACTACCGTCGGCAAATGGCTCAAGGAGAATGGCCGCGCCGCCTACGGCAAACTGGTCAAGGTCGACAAGATGTATGGCAATGGCGGCTGCGACGTCTCCTACGATGGGAAAAGCGTCTATCTGTGGTATTGGCTCTGGCCCTCTTCCGGCGAGATGAGCGTGGGCGGATACATGCACGCGCCCAAAGCTGTCCGCTTCCTCAAGACTGGCACCCCCATCGACTTCATCCATGACGGGCACCGCATCATCCTCAAGCACCTCCCGCGCAAGCCGGTGGACAAAACCGCGGGCGTCACCGTCATTGAAATGGTTTTCGACCGGGATCCGCGCTACGTCTTCGCCAACCGCTACCCGCAGCTGCATCGCGGAAAGACCTACGAGGAGAAATGAGACCGGCGGCCTGCCCCGCGGCTTCCCACGGATTGAACCATCGCATTCCTCCCCGTGTTTTCCGACGGGAGACTCCGACCGCCTGAAGCGGATCACCGCGACGGCAGCGATCGCATCCTCTGCTTGCAATCGTCCACGCCAAACACGAACCCCGAGTTGATCGCGACACGCCAGAGCAAATCATCCCGACCCCCTGACCAGCCATGAACCCCACTCCGACAAGCGACACCCCTTTCACTGCCGGCATCACCTCGTTCCGCCAGCATGTCTTCGACCTGCTCGACACCATCCACGCAAAAACGCTGCCAGCCATCGAAAAGGCGGCCGATCTGCTGGTGGCGGCCATCAAGCGGGACGCGATCATCCACATCGGCGGGGCCGGGGGCCACTCCCAGATCCCCGCCATGGAGATGTTCTACCGGGCCGGCGGACTGGCCAACATCAGCATCATCTTCGGACCCGGCCTCGGACTCTTTGATGGCAAACCGTGTTTGGAACGCGTTCCCGGCATGGGCGGTTTTACCATGGCCTACCACGATGTGCGTCCGGAGGACGTGGTGATCATTGTGAACTATTATGGCATGAACGCCGCCACCATCGACCTTGCGCTCGCGGCAAAAGCACGGGGGTGCACGGTCATTGGCATCACCAGCACCATGTTCAGCCGCAACACCCCGGCTGATTTCCCCGCCCGGCACCCTTGCGGGAAAAACCTCGAGGATGTCGTTGACCTCATCCTCGATACGCACACCAGCATCGACGAGCAGATCGTGCCGGTGGCCGGATTTGCCCAAAAGGTGGGCGTCGCCTCCACTTTGGCCGGATGTTACCTCACCCAGTTGCTGACCATTCGCACCGTCGAGAAGGCGGTCGCGCTGGGCTTGCAGCCTCCCGTCTGGATGTGCGCCAACCTGCCCGGCGGCGACCGGACCAACGACGACCATCTGAAAAAATATCTGCCCCGGGTGCGTCATCTTTATCCGGAGGGCGAGACCTTCAGGGGCGATTGATCCATAGGGGGATCCGGACTACGCCTTCGTCCACCGTTACCCGCAGCTGCACCGGGCAAATCCTGCGACCAATAGGCACCGGACTCCCGCCGTTTCAGTTCTGCTGCGAGAACGATTTCGCCCTGAAGGAGCAAACTCCACCCCGGGCACGAAGCCCGGGGGATCACCACATGCCACAAGCCAGCTGCACGCCCGCTCCTTGCGGGCGGCCGGCGGCGGCCTCCACCACTCAAGTCATCAACTGGTCGGCGTGCTCGGCCACCTTGCGGTAGGCCTGCGCGTAGGCCTTGATGACCGCCGGGCGGTCGTGTTTGAACCACGGGATACTGTAGCTGATGTCGCGGATGCTTTCCGCCACCGGCAGCGAGCCCGGGCCCTGCCGGACATCGCGTTGTCCGAAGGCGATCATGGTCGGCTTGCCCTGGTTGAAGATATCGGCGTCATGATACACGGGGTGCAGATGCAGCGGGATATTCGCCCCCGGATTGCACATGGCGGCGCCTTCAGCTCTCACGGCCTCGCAGAACTTGGCGCAGGGCAGACCGCCCAGTTCGTCGGCGCGGTACAGCCCCCGGGCGGCATACCATCCGCCCATGGTGGATTTGCCGGTCGGCGGGGTGCGGTGCGCCCTGAGGCCCGGCACACCCTCCAGGAGGTCCCAGAACCGGTTCATCGCTGCCTGGATTTCCGTGATTCGCCGGTCGTAATGCTTCAGTTGCACGCGCCCCATGGCGGAGCAGGTCTGGTTCATGCGGTGCTTGAAACCCCCGAGGGGCAGGCCCGCAAATTTGTTCAAAGCCGGATTGAAGATGCTCCGGTCGACCGCGTTGAAGTTGCTCGGCAGGCCGGTCCGCTCGTAGTGACCATAGGCTACGCACCGCTCGTAAAGATCCCGGTTGTTCGTCACCATCATGCCAGCCTCGCCGATCGCGAAGCTCTTGCCGGCCATCATGCTCATCGCGGAGATATCCCCGAAGGTCCCGACCTTTCTGCCTTTGTACAACCCGCCATGCGCATGCGACACATCCTCGATGACCTTGATCCTGTGCTTGCGCGCCAGCTTCATGATCGGGTCCATGTCGCACGGGTAGCCACAATAATGGACCACCATGATGGCCTTGGTCCGCGGCCCGATCCGATGTTCGATGTCCTTCGGATCGATGCACAAGGTGTCCGGCAGGATTTCGGCGAAATTCACCGCCGCGCCGAGGCTCAGGGCTGCCGTGCAACTCGCCCAGTAGGTCATGCTGGGGCAGATCATCTCGTCGCCCGCGCCCAAGCCGCAGGCCCACATCGCCGCGCGCAGGCTCTCCGTGCCGTTGCAATAACCCAGGGCGAACTTCATGCCCATCCAGTCGGCGAATTCCTGCTCAAAACGTTTCGTGATGTCCGTGCCGCTCATCGCGCCGCGACGGAGGACGTCCAGCACGGCGTTTTCATCGGCTGACGTGACAATGGGCCAGTGGAAAATATTCCCCTCGTCCTTGGTGATGGCTTTGGGGCCGCCTGTGATCGCCAGTGTTTGTTGCTTGGCCGTGATTTTCATGAATTGGATTTTGAAGATGAATTCTGTCGACCGATCCGGGATCCCGTCCCTTGCGGATCAGCCACTACTAACGAATTGCCGCAGCGGCAACGATTTCACCATGGCGGTGAAATCCTGCAAGCCGAAGACGAAGCCAAACTGCAGCGCCACGCGCCAGAGCGCCTGCAGTTTCTCACGTTCCTCGCGGGCTGTTTCTTTGTTCTCCACCGCGGTCACCGCCTCGCGAATCGTGGAACACAGCACCCCGTAGCGACCCATGTCGAGCATGCCGCCGGGCGACATCAGCAGGCACCAGTTGATGGCAAAACCGATGTAGACGAGATGGTTGATACCATGCGCACGGCAGAGCGCCGCGAGTTGGTGCCCGTCCTCCGCAATGCCCTCGCCTGCCGCCGGCCGCGCCTGCGGGGCGAAATCGAGGAGTTTGCTGCCCTCCTCCACGTCGGGCCGGTTGCGCGTCCCGACAAAGACATGCTCGCCGCGGAACTTTTCGAGCCGTTCGTAAACCGGATCCTTGGCGACCGGCTCATAGCGCGGCGACGGACCGGCCAACGCGACCGTCTGCTGGAAGGCGGGCAGGTGGGCGTAATAATCGCGCTTCCAGCCCACCACGTGAAACACCTTGAGCGGCGTGGCCCGCACCGCGGCAAGCAAAGGCGGAAACACCTCGGCCAGAATCTTGAGTCCCCGCGGATGATACTCCACGGCCCGCCGCCAGCCCGGCCACTGCTCCATCGTGCCGGCCTCCCAGGCATGCATCACCACGAGCGCTGTATGATCCGGCGCCACTTCAATGTCAGACTTTCCCCATCCGCCGTAGCCCTCGGCCGGCACCTCGCGCGCATAGTCGGCGTCAAACTGTTGGTAGTAGGAGGCGGTGACTTTGACGGGATTCATGGGGAGCAAATTAGTTGACCACTGATTGCATGAAGGGGCACGGATAATTTTCAGCGGCTGCGCTGCGGTCGGGAATACCGCCAGAGCAGGCCGGCGATGCCGAACAGCAGCAGGCCGGCGGCCACGTTGACCGAGGCCGACGCGGGCGGCCGGGCCGGGAGGAACCAGCAGGCCAGCAGCACCGCGCCGAGCAGGGCGGACACCCAGGCCAGCATGCGATAATCCTGCAGTCCCGCCCCCGCCACCAACGGCGCATCCGGCACCGGCGTGCGCAGGTCGCGGTCGAGTGCGATCGCCGACGCGCTCCGCGGATCATCCGCCCGGTAGCGGAAGGCCGAGAACACAAAGACCACCGTGGCCGCCAGTACCGCGCTGAAGACATTACGCGGGTAGGCGTAGGCCGGCCAGACGTTGAAGGTGAAGAGCGTCACCGCCGCGATGAAGGCGGCGCTGCAGGATGCGATGCCGGACCACCACGGGGTCTTCCGGTAAACCAGCCCCAGCAGCACCGGCATCA
>CAJBES010000196.1 GCA_903952145.1 uncultured Opitutaceae bacterium
CGGCTGTGCCGGCAACATCGCGGCGGGCAAGTATAATGACGGCTCGAAAGGCACGCGGCCAATGCTGACGAGGCGGGTTTACGACGGCATGATCGCGTCGGAGGCGAAGCTCGAACGGGTGGCCGTGAAAACGCTGGTTTGGAAAACAGCCGAGATCCTCCCGCCGCCCCGTTCGTCGCTCCGGGCTGGGGTCCTGGCGCAGCAAATCGCGACGAAGACAGAGTCCGTGCTGAACCGCAACCGCTCCGCGTATGAACTGGCGTGGCTGCATCGCGTCGAAAAGAAGATACCGTTTGCGCTCAGCTCGCTGCATCTGGGCGGCGTGAAGCTGCTGCATCTCCCCGGGGAACCCTTCATCGAATACCAACTCCGGGCCCAGCAGATGCAGCCCAACGACTTTGTCTGCACCGCGGCCTACGGCGACAGTGGGGCGTGGTATTTTCCCGTGAAGGAGGAATACCCCAACGGCGGCTACGAGGTCAGTGCTGCTTTATGTGAGCCGGAAGTTGACGACATGCTGACCAAGGGAATGCAGCGGATTCTGTCGGCGTAAGCGACGGGATGGACGAAGCGGGACACTGGCTGGACCGCGTCGTGCACCACCAAGCTCATCTTTCCGGCCATCCTTTGGGTCAGGCTGGCCCGGTTAGGTGCTGAAGTCTGACCCGGTTTGCCCGCCGCATGCCGGGTGGCAATTCGTCGCGTTGCCTCTCCGACAACCAGGGGCGCCGGTCGGCGGAAACTACAGGAAGAATGTCTGCGCCAGATACCGGGTTGCATGCGCGCACACAGTCGCTTCGCCTGATGGCGCTCCATGCACCTCACCGCCATCAACAGCGCCGAAGCGATCTTTGAACCGTTCTTCGATCCACACCTCCGGGAAATCGACCACTGGACCATCGATGCGCCGGGAGCCACCGGCACCAGCCATGCCCCCGGCTGGGCGTTCTACACCTACCAGTGGGAGAAACCTGCACCCGACGGGCTCGTCCTGCGCATGCGGCGCAGTTACGAGGCGCTCGACTGCGCGGACTACGAGCGGCTGGTCGTCTGTATCAACCTGCCGGAGGACAGTATCATCACACTCGCCGCCGAGACCGACGCCGGGCCGCGCCACCGCACCGGCGAACGGATTGGCGCCTTGCGTCGCGAGGAATGGCTCCCGCTGGACGGCGCGAAGCGCATCCTTGCCCTCACGGTCGAGGTGCGCAATCCCCGGCCGGTCGCCGGCTCCAGCTGGCTGCTCTGGTTCGGCCTGCAGCACACCGGCCGCCTCAAGTCCCACCTGGCGCAGTGGTCGAACTACAACGAACGCTGGGACAAATACCTCCAGCCACCGGAGTTCGAACCGTCTTTTGAGCCCACCTACGGTCTGCTGATCAACGCCGGAGAACTGGAGGACGTGCGGCGCGAGTTTGCCCATTCCCCCGTGACCGCGGAGCTGCGCGCCGGCGCGGAATTTGCCCGCCCGATGCGGCCCGAGAGCCTCATCGGCGAGCACATGAATTATTGGAACCAGAACACGCTGCGGCGCGAGCGGGATTTCGGCAAGATGCTCTGCCTCCACGGACCGCTCGCGGCGCAAGCCGGCGTGCTCTGGAAGGACAAGACCCTCTGCCGCCTCGCGGCACGCTTCGCCCTCAGCATGGTGCTCTGCGGTCACTGGGAGGACAGCTTCTGGTCCCACATGCGGGGCAGCACCTCCGAACAGCGCGGGGGAGTGCCGGCCATCGCCACCTGGGACTGTGCCATGATCCTCGACCTGTGCGGCGAGTGGTTCACCCCGCTCGGCCGCGAACTGATCCTGAAACGGATCGCCACCGAGGGCCACGGCGGCATGTGCCAGGCCTCGTGGTGGTGGGAATACATGTATTACGGCAACCAGCTCGCGTGGATGACCCCCGCACGCATCTACGGCCTGCTCCTCCTGGAGCGCACCATGCCGGCGCGGCTTGACCACTACCCCAAACCGGAGCTCTCCCGCGTCGCGCCGC
This sequence comes from uncultured Opitutaceae bacterium, assembly GCA_903952145.1. Taxonomy (GTDB): domain Bacteria; phylum Verrucomicrobiota; class Verrucomicrobiia; order Opitutales; family Opitutaceae; genus UBA2377. The sequence goes on from CAJBES010000196.1 coordinate 1,995, forward strand.
ACACGGACCAGGCTTGGGCCAACCTGCAGGACAACCTCGCGAAGGCCCTGCTCCCCGACGGCGGTTACCTGGAGGGCGTCTCCTATTTCACCTACACCGCGCGCCAGGCGTTCCTTTGTGCCACGCTCTACGCCCGCGGCCGCGGCCTCGATCCGCGCTCGCTCATCGCCCCGGCCCTGCTCCGCACCGACCGGCTCGCCGAGATGCTCTACTCGACCGACGATCGTCAGGACATGATGCTGATCGCCGACGCCGTATTCCCGGTGAGCGAGGGCATCGCCTTCCTCGCGTGGCTCATGCCGCAGTCGCACTGGGTCACCATCTACCGCAAATCCATGCGGCGGGCCGGCGCGGCCCCCCTGCTGCTCGCCATGCGGCTCGATCGCGACATCCCGGCCGAGGGTCCGCCCCTCGCGCCCTTCTGCGCGATGCCCGACACCGGCATGATGTGCTCCGTGCGCCGCCACCAGGGCGAGCTCGTGAAGCTTTTCATCATGGGCAACCGCTCCGGCGGCGACCACCAGCACGAGGACAAGGGCAGCTTCGTCCTCGAGTTTGCCGGTGACAGTTTCGCCATGGATTTCGGCGTGCTCGACTACGCCAATCCCGTCACGACCATGCTCAAGCACGCCCAGCGGCACACCATGCTCATCCCATGGAGCGACACCGAGCGCCCGCATCCCGCCAACCCGATCTTCGCCGACATCAAGCCGCAGGGCTCGGGCGACGCGACGCGGTTCCACGCTACGATGGATGCCACGCCCGGTTGGGAAGGCTGGTTCAAAAAGTGGCAGCGCACCTGGGATTCGCCCACGCCTGACACCTTGGTCATCACCGACGAATGGGCCGTGGAGAAAGGCCGTGGCGTCAATTTTCTCTGGACCACGCACCTGCCGATGCGTCGCGAAGGCGACCGCGTCATCATCGAGGGCCGGCGCGCCCGCGCCGAGTTGCTGATCCCGGCCGGTGTCGAGGTCGAAATTGACGAACTGCCGTTGCAGGATCCGCGCCGCACCTGCGTGGATTCCGTCTACCACGGGGCCAGCAACCGCCGTCTCGATTCCGTCGCGGCGCAGAAACACGGCAGCCTTTTCGGCTGGAGCCACGCCGCGACCCAACCACGCCTCACCTTGCGGCAGGCCGGCCGCAGCGGCACCCTCCGCGTCGAGGTCCGTTTCAGCCTGAAGTCAACCTCCTGAGTCCTGCCCTCCGTTCACCAGTCTTTCCTGCCCATGCGCCTCACTACCATCAACAGCGCCGAAGCGGTCTTTGAGCCGTTCTTCGACGAGCACCTCAGTGAAATCAAGCACTGGACGGTCGACGCCCCGGGCGCGACCGGCGTCAGCCAGATCCGCGGCTGGGCCTTCGTCATCATCCAATGGACGATGCCTGCCCCCGACGGCCTCGTGCACCGACTGCACCGCACGTATGACCAGCCGGTGCCCTGCGCGGATTACGACCGGTTGCTCGTGTGCTTCAACCTTCCGGATGAAACCGTGATGACCATCACTGCGGTGACCGATGCCGGCCTGCGTTCGCGCACGGGTGCCCCGACCGGGGCCACGAAACGCGAAGAGTGGGTCGAGCTCGCGGGTGCCACGCAAATCCATGCCCTCACCATCGAGCTGCGCAGCCCCCTCCGCCGCGCCGGCTCGGGCTGGCTCCTCTGGATCGGCCTGCAGCATACCCTCCGCCTGCGCTCGCACCTCGCCCAGTGGGCCGGCTATGACGAACAATGGGACAAATATCTCCAGCCGCCCGAGTTCGAGCCCAAGTTCGAGCCGGCCTATGGTCTCATGATCAATGCGGCGGAACTCGCCGACGTGCGGCGTGAGTTCGGCCATTCGCCCGTCACCCGTGAACTCCGCGCCATGGGCGAACGTGCCCTCGGCGAACGGCCCGAGTCCATGATTGGCGAGAACCTGAATTACTGGAGTTTCAACGGCTTCCGCCGCGAGCGTGATACCGGCAAGATGCTCTCGCTGCACGGCTCGTTTGCCGCGCAGGCCGGCGTGCTCTGGAAGGATAAGGAACTCTGCCGCCTCGCCGCGCGCTTTGCCATCAGTCTCGTGCATTGCGAGCACTGGGAGGATATCTTCTTCGCGCACATGCGCGGCAGCACGTGGGAACAACGCGGTGGCGTGCCCTCCATCGGCGCGTGGGACTGCGCCGTGATCCTGGACCTGTGTGGCGAGTGGTTCACGCCGTTGGGGCGCCAGCTCGTGTTGCGCCGCCTCGCCACCGAGGCGCATGGGGGCATGTGCCAGGCCTCGTGGTGGTGGGAATACATGTATCACACCAACCAGATGGCCTGGATCTCCCCCGCCCGCATCTACGCCCTGCTCGTGCTGGAACGCGAGATGCCCGTCAACCACGACCACTATCCGAAGCCGACCGTCTCACGCGTGGCGCCGCACACCGACATCGCCTGGGCCAATCTCGTGGAAAACATCGGTCTCGCGGTGCTGCCGGGCGGCAACTACCTGGAGGGCGTCAACTATTTCACGTGGACCGCACGCCAGGCAATCCTCAGTGCCCAGCTCTACGGCCGCGGCCGCGGCCGCGATCCGCGCGAATTTGTTCCCCCAACCCTACTCGAGACCGATCAATACGCGGAAATACTCTACTCCACCGACGACGGTCAGGAAATGATCCTCGCCGGTGACGCCTGCCAGACCGGCGGCGAAGGGACGGCGTTCCTCGCCTGGCTCATGCCGCAGTCACACTGGGTCACCATCCTGCGCAAGCAGCTCAAGCGCGCCGGCGCCGCGCCTTTCCTACCGGCCTTACGGCTTGCCCGCGAAGTCCCCACCGAGGGCCCGGCGCTCCGGCCCTTCCTGGAGATGCCGGGCATGGGCCTCATGTGCTCCGTGCGCAAATTGGGGCCGGAACTCGTGAAGCTTTTCCTCATGGGGAACAAGGCTGGCGGCGACCACCAGCATGAGGACAAGGGCAGCTTCGTCCTTGAGTGCGCCGGCGACAGCTTCGCCTTCGACTTTGGCGTCGTCGACTATGCCAACCCCGTGAATGAACTCCTCAAGCAATGCCAGCGCCACAACATGCTGACACCGTGGAGCGACGACGCGCGGCCCAAGCCGGCCAACCCCATCATGGCCGATGTGACACCGCACGGCGCAGGCGACGCGACTAGGTTTCATGCCACCATGGATCTCCTTCCCGGTTGGGACGGCTGGTTCACGCAGTGGCAGCGCACCTGGGACTCGCCGACGCCCGACACGTACGTCATCACCGACAACTGGGAAGTGGCCCAGGGCCGGGGCGTCATCTTCCACTGGACGACCCAGCTGCCCATGCGGATCGAGGGTGCCCGCGTGCTGATCGAGGGCCGTCGCGCCACGGCGGAGATTATCATTCCCGCCGGCGTCGAGGCACAGATCGAGCATCTGCCCCTGCAGGACCCGCGGCGTACCGCCGTGGAGCAAGGCCGGCGCGACATCATTCAATTCGGCTGGAAGCTGGCCGAGACCCAGCCGCGACTCACCCTCAGGCAGGCCGGCCGCAGCGGCACCCTGCGGGTGGAGGTCCGTTTAAACCTTAAGTCAGCCTCTGGCGTCGGGGCCAACACCTGACTGCCAGTCTTTTCTTTCCGCTCCATGCGTCTCACTACCATCAACAGCGCCGAAGCGATCTTTGAGCCGTTCTTCGACGAGCACCTCAGCGAGATCAAACACTGGACCATCGACGCCCCCGGCGCGACCGGCATCACCCAGGTCCGCGGCTGGGCCTTCGTCATTTTCCAATGGACGATGCCTGCGCCCGACGGCCTCGTGCACCGGTTGCACCGCACCTATGAAAAACCGGTGCCCTGTGCGGACTACGACCGGCTGCTCGTGTGCTTCAACGTCCCCGAGGAAACGGTGATGACGATCACCGCGGTGACCGATGCCGGCCTGCGCCAGCGCACCAGCGCGCCCGCCGGGGCTTCACGACGCGAGGAGTGGGTCGAGCTACAGGGAGCGAAGCAGATCAACTCGCTCACCATCGAACTGCGCAGCCCGCATCGCCGCGCCGGTTCGGGCTGGCTGCTGTGGATCGGTCTGCAGCATACCGTCCGCCTGCGGTCTCATCTCGCCCAGTGGGCCGGTTACGATGCGCAGTGGGAAAAATACCTCCAGCCGCCCGAGTTCGAGCCCAAGTTCGAACCCGCCTTCGGCATCCTGATCAACACGGAAGAGCTCGACGGTGTGCGCCGCGAGTTTGGCGACTCGCCGGTCACCCACGAGCTGCGTGCCGTGGCCGAGCGCGCCCGGAGCAAGCAGCCCGAAGCCATGATCGGCGAGAACGTGAATATCTGGGATTCCAATGTCTTCCGCCGCGAACGCGACGCCGGCAAGCCGCTCACGCTGCTCGGCTCGAACGCCGCGCAGGCCGGCGTGCTGTGGCAGGACAAGGAGCTCTGCCGTCTCGCGGCACGCTTCGCCCTCAGTCTCGTCCATTGCGAACACTGGGAGGATATCTTCTTTGCGCACATGCGTGGCAGCCCCTGGGACCAGCGCGGCTTCGCACAGGCCGTCGGCGCGTGGGACTGCGCCGTGATCCTGGACCTGTGCGGCGAGTGGTTCACGCCGCTGGGCCGCCAGCTCGTGTTGCGCCGCCTCGCCACCGAGGCGCATGGGGGCATGTGCCAGGCCTCGTGGTGGTGGGAATACATGTATCACACCAACCAGATGGCCTGGATCTCGCCCGCCCGCATCTACGCCCTACTCGTGTTGGAACGCGAGATGCCCGTCAGCCTCGGCCATTACCCGAAGCCGGCCGTCTCGCGGGTGGCACCGCACACCGACATCGCCTGGGCCAACCTCGCCGAGAACATCGGCAACGCGCTGTTGCCGGACGGCGGCTACCTCGAGGGGCCGACCTATTTCACGTGGACCGCGCGGCAGGCCATCCTTGGCGCCCAGCTCTACGCGCGCGGCCGCGGGCTCGATCCGCGGGGATTCGTTCCCCCGGCCCTGCTCCGCACGGGCCGGCTCGCGGAAATGCTCTATTCCACCGACGACGGCCAGGAAATGATCCTCATCGGCGATGCCGTGATCACCATTGGCGAAGGAGCGGCGTTCCTTGCCTGGCTCATGCCGCAGTCGCACTGGGTCACGATCCTGCGCAAGCAACTCAAGCGTGCCGGCGCCGCCCCTTTCCTGCTGGCCCTGCGGCTCGCCCGCGAAGTGCCGGCGGAGGGGCCGGGCTTCCTGCCCTTCCTTGAGATGCCCGATACGGGCATGATGTGCTCCATGCGCAAACTGGGGCCGGAGCTCGTGAAACTTTTCATCCTCGGCAACAAGGCCGGCGGCGACCACCAGCACGAGGACAAGGGCAGTTTCGTCCTCGAGTGCGCCGGCGACAGCTTCGCCTTCGACTTCGGCGTCGTGGATTACTCGAACCCCGTCACCGAACTGCTCAAGCAGTGCCAGCGCCACAACATGCTGACGCCGTGGAGCGAGGATGCGCGGCCGAAACCAAAGAACCCGATCTTCGCCGACGTGAAGCCCCACGGCACCGGCGACGAAACCAGATTTCACGCCACGATGAACCTCGCGGGCGGCTGGGAAGGCTGGTTCAGCCGCTGGCAGCGCACCTGGGATTCACCGGCGCCCGACACGTTCGTCATCACCGATGAATGGGCCGTGGCCCAGGGCCGGGGCGTCATCTTCCACTGGACGACCCAGCTGCCCATGCGGCTCGAGGGCAACCGCGTCCTCATCGAGGGCCGCCGCGCCACCGCGGAAATCACCCTCCCCGCCGGCGTCGAGGCGCAGATCGACCAACTGCCCCTGCAGGACCCCCGGCGCACCGCCGTGGAGCAGGGCCGGCGCGACCTCATCCAGTTCGGCTGGAAACTGCCGGAAACCCAGCCGCGCCTCACCCTGAAGCAGGCCGGCCGCAGCGGCACCCTGCGCGTCACCGTCCGCCTTGCCCTGAAATAATCCTCTCCCAATCCCATGCGCCTCACCCCGATCAACAGCGCCGAAGCCGTCTTCGCGCCCTTCTTTGACGAACGCCTCGGCGAGCTCACCACCTGGACCGCCGACGCCCCCGGCACCCCCGGCCACAAGCTCACCCAGAGCTGTGCCATGGTCATCATCAACTGGGAGCAACCCGCGCCCGACGGGCTCGTGTTGCGGCTCCACAAAACCTTCACCGCACTCGACTGC
>CAJBES010000197.1 GCA_903952145.1 uncultured Opitutaceae bacterium
ATCCGTAGGAGCCGACGTGAAGAGGCTCTGAAATCCTTGAGGTTTGAGCCTTCTCACGTCGGCTCCTACAGGGTTTTGAGCCTGGCTCGAATGAGTGTGCAGAACTTTTTTGAAGGGAAACCCGCCGCCACGGCGCATGGATGAGTGGCGGTCAGTTCCACTGCGACACGATCATGAACACCAATGCCGAACGCCTGATGGAGATCCTCGCCCGAGCGAAGGAACTACGGTCGCCCGGCGAACGCGAAAGCTACCTGGCCGAAGCCTGTGCCGGCGACGCGGCCTTACGAGCGGAAGTCGAGTCCTTGCTGGCCGCAAATTCCGCGGCGGGCGAGTTCTTGCTGCACCCAGCCGCCGTCGCTGCCGCTGCCGTGCAGCAAACGGTGTTGATGCCGCCGATGTCAGAAATGGCCGGCGCCCGCATCGGGCGTTACAAGCTGCTGGAACAAATCGGTGAAGGCGGTTTCGGCGTGGTGTGGATGGCGGAACAGGAGGAACCGGTCCGCCGCAGGGTCGCGCTGAAGATTATCAAGCTGGGCATGGACACCAAGGAGGTGGTGGCGCGGTTTGAGGCCGAGCGCCAGGCGCTGGCGATGATGGATCACCCCCACATCGCCAGCGTCTTCGACGGCGGGGCCACCGACACGGGCCGGCCCTACTTCGTCATGGAACTGGTGAAGGGCGTGCCCATCACCGACTACTGCGACGCCAACCACTTCTCCACGCGGGAACGATTGGACCTGTTCCAGCAAGTCTGCCAGGCCGTGCAGCACGCGCACCAGAAAGGCATCATCCATCGCGACCTCAAGCCGTCGAACATCCTGGTCACGGTGCAGGACGACCGAGCGGTGCCCAAGGTGATTGATTTCGGCATCGCCAAGGCGACGCAGGCGCGGCTGACCCAGAAAACGATCTTCACCCGCCTCAACCAGTGGATCGGCACGCCCGCCTACATGAGCCCGGAACAAGCGGGCTTGGGCAGCCTGGACGTGGACACACGGAGCGACATTTATTCACTGGGCGTGCTGCTTTACGAATTGCTGACCGGGAGGACACCCTTCAACCCGCAGGAGCTGCTGGCTGCCGGCTACGACGCGGTGATGCGGACGATCCGGGAGGAAGAGCCGCCCAAGCCGAGCACCTGCCTGAGCACCCTCAAGGCGGAAGAGCTCAGTCAAGTCGCCACTCGGCGCCACGTTGATCCCGCCAAACTGGAGCGCGCCGTGCGCGGCGACCTGGACTGGATCGTGATGAAGGCGCTGGAGAAGGACCGGACGCGGCGCTACGAGACGGTCAACGGCTTCGCGGCCGACCTCCAGCGGCATCTGGGCGACGAACCGGTGCTGGCGCGACCGCCGAGCACCGCCTACCGGATTCAAAAAGCGTGGCGGCGCAACAAGGTGACTTTCACCGCCGCCGCGGCGGTCCTCGCCGCACTGGCTTTGGGCATTGCCTTCAGCACCTGGCAGGCGATCCGGGCCACCACGGCGGGGTCGCTGGCCAAGGAACGACTCGCCGACTC
>CAJBES010000198.1 GCA_903952145.1 uncultured Opitutaceae bacterium
GCGTGCCGGAGCGGATGGAATATTTGAAAATATAAGCCATGTCGTAATTACAAGCCTCGAAGAGTGCGCGGGTCTGTTGAAAATCCTCCTCGGTTTCGCCCGGGAAGCCAACGATGATGTCGGTTGAAAAATACATGCCTGACACCACGGTGCGCAGGGCTTCCACGATCTCCCGGTAACGCTCGCGGGTGTAGGGCCGGTTCATCGCCTGCAGGATGCGGTTGCTGCCGGACTGCAGCGGCAGATGCACGTAGGGGCAGAGCTTGGGTAGGCGGCCGTAGGCGGCCACGAGGTCATCCTTAAAACCGCGCGGATGCGGCGAGGTGAAGCGGATACGCTCGATGCCGGCGACGGCATGCACGCGCTCGATGAGCTGCACGAAGGGCGACACGCCGCCAGTGTGGGCATAGTCGCGCCGGCCGTAACTCGTCACGATCTGTCCGAGCAGGGTGACTTCCCTCACCCCGCGCGCGGCGAGTTCCTCGCACTCGCGCACAATGTCATCCATCGGCCGCGAGCGTTCGTCGCCGCGGGTCTTGGGAACGATGCAAAAAGAGCAGTCCATGTTGCAGCCCTGCTGGATGGAAACGAAGGCGCTGACCTGTTTATCTTCCAGAACATGCTCGCGGATGGTGTTCTGCGAGCCGGTCTCCTCCGTGATGTCCACGATGGTTTCGCCGATGGGCACGCCAGCGGCTCGGGCCGCGCGGAGGTTGTTAAGATAGTCGGGAACCTGGTGGAATTTTTGCGTGCCGACGATGAGGTCAAGATCGGGCAACTGGTCGAGCAGCGCCGCCCCGCGGTTTTGAGCCATGCACCCGAGGACGCCGAGGACGAAGTCGGGTTTCTTCCGTTTGCGGGCGGAGAGGTTAACCGCCTTGTTGATGGCTTTCTGCTCGGCAGCGTCGCGCACACTGCAGGTGTTGAGCAGCATGATGTCGCACTCCTCCTCCGCGCCGACGATGCGGTAACCCCGGGCACGCAGCATCGCCGCGACCGCCTCGCTGTCGCGTTCGTTCATCTGGCACCCATATGTTTTGATGTGGACCCGGTTCATGGCTTGTCCGCCGAAGCCCAGAGGGGAGGAGGCGGAGGGAGGAGGGTCCTAAGTAAACCCCCCGGGGGGCGGGTCAACGCGGGAAAAGGCTGGCGCTCCCGGGAAACACCCGCGCGAAGCTTGCGCGCCAACCCCACCTCGCCCTAGCTGGGACGATGCGGTGCGGGCTAGTCTTTATTTCTCTGTTTGTGTCGGCGGCCACCTTGCGGCTGGCCGCGGCCGACGTGACGTTGGACACACCCGCGGGTGCGGAGGCGGTGCTGTTTGTCATCGGTGACCAGCATTCAGCCTACGAGCGCACCGCGCAGCTCACGGCGCTGATTGCACGCATCCGCGCGGAGAATTTAGAACTGCCGGCGGCCATTTTGATCGACGGCGACACGCTTGAGTATGGCAACCCCGTGGCCCGCCGCAGCGCCGGCGCGGTGGATTTCGCGATGTTCACCACCTTAGCCAAGCAGGCCCCGACCATCCTTAACCTCGGTAACCACGAGCCGGAATTTTATGACCTGGCTGAAACGGTGCAGCGGATCGAGGCGACCGGCGTGCGGGTGGTCAGCAACATCGTCAACCGCGCCACCGGCCAGCCGTTCGCGCCGGTAGCAGTTAGCCTGGCACTGGGCGGCACGGAAGCGGTGGTGGTGGGCGTGACCACCGACCGCCTCGCCACTTACCGCGCCGCGGTGCGGCCTTCGCTGGATCTGGCCGATCCCGTGGTGTGGGCGAAGGCCAACCTCGCGAAGCTGCTCGCGGACGCCCCACTCCCGATTGTGCTGAGCCACGCCGGGCTCCGAGCCGACCGCGCGATGCTGGAACTCGTGCCTGATGGCACGCTTTTCGTCGGGGCACACAACCACATCCGTTTGGTGCACCAGGCGGGGCGCACCGTATATTTTCACTCCGGCAGCTGGAACGAATACCTCTCCGTGGTCTGGCTTTGCCGCGACGAGGCAGGGGTTGAGCATTGGGAAATCGAGCAGGTACCGGTGGATCTGGCGGGACCGGCCGATCCGGAACTGGCGGCCCTGATTCACGCCACCGAGGCGCAGTATCTAGAAGCCGCTGACCGGGAGATCGTCGGCCGGTTGCACCGGGTGCTTGCACCCGGCGAGGCCGCGCGCTTTGCCGTGCGCGCACTGAGGACGGCCGCCGGCGCCGATGCCGCGGTGGTCGGAAATACCACTTTTGGCGGCGGCCTGCCGGCCGGCGAGGTGACACGCTACGCCTTCGATGCCTGTGTGCGTTTCGATGGCACGGTGGCGGTTGCCGAGATTGCGGGACACCGGCTCGCCGAGATTTTGGCCCGCGCCAATCCCGATCCCGCCACGCCCTTCGCACAGCGCAGCGGTGAATACCTCGTGGCCGATGGTCCCGATTTCATCGACCCGACGCGCACCTATCGCCTCGCGACCAACGACTGGGGTGTGCGCAACCAGAAGGCCTATTTCACCGGGGAAGATTTGGTTTTCAAGGAAGTGCCCGGTCTCAAGGTAAAGGCGGCGGTGCTGGGTGCGCTTGCCACCGCCACCCCGCCGCCCGAAGACGAAATCCCCGATGCCGCCCTCACCACCGATCAGCTCTATGATATGGGTAAAACGCTGTTTGAGACCCTTGCCTCGGATGAGATCAAGGAGCAGTTCGAGTTTCCCGCCAAGGAGCAGTGGGATGCCTTTGCCGCGCGTTTCCAACAGGCACTCGCAAGCGACCGCTTGGAAGACTTGATGGAATTTGAGCCCGAAGCCAAAGCTGCGCTTACCGCACTCCGCACCCTGCCCGGCTACGAGAATTATGCCGACTGGCTGGAGGAGAGGATAGACTACGTCGAGGCAGCGAAGCAGGCCGTAGCGCGGCCGGTGCCAGCACCCCCGCCAACTCCGCCACCGGGAAAGTCCGGCAAAACCACGCCTTTTATTCCCCACTACGACCTCTGGCTCGCGCGTATGCAGACCCGGCCGGTGCCGGCCAATGCCGCCAAACTTATGCCTGGGCTTCGCCGCAGCTTCGTCACTGCCGGTTTGCCCGCCGATCTTGCGTGGCTGGCGGAGGCGGAGTCCACACTCAACCCTGCCGCGCGCAGCCCCTCGGGGGCCAAGGGACTTTTTCAACTCATGCCCGCTACGGCCAAGGCGTTGGGACTCAGCACCTTCATGCCGGACGAACGCACCGATCCGGAAAAGTCGGCGCGCGCGGCGGCGCAATTATTGGGGCAGTTGCACACGAAGTTCGGTGACTGGCCGCTTACCCTTGCCGCCTACAACGCCGGCGCCGGCCGCGTGCAGCGCACTTTGGATAAAATGAAAGCGAAGACTTTTGGTGAAATTGCGTCCGCGCTTCCCGCCGAAACCCGAATGTATGTGCCGAAGGTACTCGCCACACTGATGGTGCGGGCCGGGTTGTCGCCGGAACAACTCTGAAGCCCAGCCGTGGCAGCACTGCTGGAAGGCCGGTCAGAATTCAGGGTGTTGAGGTGATTTATCCCCGGTTTGCCGCAAGAAACGGTTCGCCAGCCGCAGGACCGGCGCTTTGCTGGCGGCATGGGATTTTTTGATCGTTTCGCCGGCAAGCAGCCGGCCACCACCACTCCGCCAACCCAGGTTGAAACTCCGGTGGATTCAGCCCCCGTTTCCCCTGCACTGGCCGGCGGAGTCAGGCCACGACTCGTGACGGCGCGCGAAAAACTTGAAGCCAAGGAGGTGCCGCAGGCCCTTGCGATTTACGAGGAGGTGCTGGCCGTGGCCGGCGACCGCGCCGACGTGCTCGTGACCATTTCCGCCGATCTCGGCCTCAATGGCCATATCAGCGAAATCGTCGAATTGATCGCGCCGCGCTACGATGCCGAGCGCCACGGCCCTGCCACCGGGCTCAACCTGTTGCAGGCTTACCTGGCGCTGCGGAATGCCGATGCCGCCCAGCACGTGCTGGATATCCTCTTTACCCTGAACCACCCCGAGTTGGAAGAGCGGCTGCACGGTTTTTCCAACGCCATCGCCGAACTTATCCATGCGGAAAAACTGGGCCTCGACGCTCCGCCCGGGGAGGCGGCAGCGGAAGGGCCGGCGGAGCCGCCCAGGATCAACCTGATCAGCATCAGCAAGCCAATATGGTATTACGGCCTTGAGGCGCTGGCTGGCGTGCTGCCGGTGAAAGGCGACCGGCTGCGCCGCGTGGCATTTGCCCAACTCGCACTGCCGGACGTACCCGAGTTGATGGAGTTGGCGAAACAACCCGAAGAGGAACTCGGCCGCTTGTGTCGCGCCCTCCCGCTGTGGTTCGCGGAGACGTTTTATTTTTCACCCCACTATCAACCCATGGCCGCCATCGGCACCTTTGGCCGGCCCGGCGAGTCCGGCCACTATGCCTTGTTTCCCACGGAGTGGACGGTGGAAAATCTCCATCAGTTGGTAGAAACCACCGAGGGTGGGCTGGATTACATCTTCACCGGAGCGCTGCGGCGGCAGGATGGCGACTACGAACTCATACTGCGGGTATGGGAGGTGAAAAAATTTCGCGAGCGCAAGCAATTCGTCGTGCGCTGGACACCCGCCACCGCCGACGCGGAACTGGCCAAACTGCACGAATCTCTGCGCGCTTTCATGGAGTGGAGCCCCTATCCGGCTGGGACCGGTCTGAAATACACTCCACCCGCGCACCCAGCGGCCTGGCTGCAGGTACTGGGGACTTCACTCACCCTTTTTCTCGGCGAGAAAAAGATGATTGAACCCGGTCAGTTGGTGTTGACGCCGGACCAGTTCGAGGCTGTCGCGCAGCATGCCGCCAGCAACGAGGCGGCCTCGCTGGCGTGGCTCACCCTGCGGGCCCGTGCCCAGCGACTGGGACTGGCCCCGGCGGTCATGGGCGAGGCCTTGGTTTTCCCCACCCCGCTGGTGCAGCAGGCGGGCAGTCTACCGGATGTTTAAGTGGGATAAGCCGGTCGTAAGCGTCGTCTGAGCCAACGTAGGGCCTCGGGTCCGCGATTGCCTTGAATCGGGGGTCCCTTACTCTCGCCGGCTCCATGCATCCGACCACTGCCGACCTGCGCATCCACGCGATCAAGCCGCTGCTCGCGCCCGCCGTGCTAGCAGAGGAAATTCCGCTCCCCGAGGCGTGCGCCGCATTGGTGACCCGCTCGCGGCGCGAGGTGGCGGCGGTGATCACCGGTGCGGATGACCGGTTGCTGGTCGTCGTCGGGCCCTGCTCCATTCATGACCCGGCGGCGGCGTTGGAATATGCCCAACAGTTGCGGGCAGTTGCGCCGCTCCATGCGGCGGACCTGCTTATCCTGATGCGGGTTTATTTTGAAAAGCCACGCACGGTCGTGGGCTGGAAAGGGTTGATCAACGACCCTAATCTGGATGGCAGCTATCAGATCAACAAAGGCCTGAGGCTGGCCCGCCGGCTCATGGCGGATATCACCAGCCTCGGTCTGCCGGTGGCCACCGAGTTTCTAGATACCACCTTAGGTCAGTATTACGCCGAATTCGTCTCATGGGGTGCCATTGGCGCGCGGACGGTAGAGAGCCAGGTGCACCGTGAACTCGCTTCCGGCCTCTCAATGCCCGTTGGTTTCAAAAACCGGACAGACGGCGATCTACAGGTGGCAATCGACGCGATTCGCTCGGCGCGGCACCCCCACTGGTTTCCCTCACTGACCCGCGAAGGCGTGGCGGCGGTCATGGGGACGACCGGCAACGAACATGGCCACCTGGTGCTGCGCGGGGGCACGCACGGGGCGAACTACTCCGGGGCGAAAGTGCACGCCGCCACCGAACTGCTGCGCCGGAACAAACTGCCACCGCACCTTATGGTGGATTGCAGCCATGCCAACAGCAGCAAGGACCCGGCGCGACAGACAGCGGTGGCGGCAAATCTGGCCGGACAGATCGCCGCCGGCGAACGTGCGATCAGCGCAGTGATGATCGAGAGTAACCTGCTGGCGGGAGCACAGGACTTTCATGGCCGACCACTGGTTTATGGTCGCAGCATCACCGATGCCTGCCTCGCTTGGGAAAAAACCTTGCCGGTCCTCGCGCAGCTGGCCGGAGCGGTGCAAGCCCGGCGAAAGTAACATGCAAACCGCCGCCGCCATTGTCGCCCATCTGCGCGAACTGAGCAGTCGGCCCAACATTGAAGGTCAGCGCCGTTTCGGCATCACGCCAAAGACAGAACAGCTGGGTATATGTCTGCCCGTGTTGCGCAAGGTTGCCCGCGCCAATCGGGACAATCATGAACTGGCACTCGCACTCTGGCAAACAGGGGTGTATGACGCGCGGTTGTTGGCTGGCTTTGGCGACGATCCACAGCAGGTGTCCCGCCAGCAAATGGAAACATGGGTGAGGGATTTTGACAATTGGGCGCTGGTGGATGGTGTGTGCTGCACGCTGTTCAATCGCACACCGTTCGCGGAAGAAAAGGCCCTCGCCTGGAGCAAGCGTCGCGCGGAGTTTGTCAAACGCGCCGGGTTTGTCCTGATGGCCGGCATGGCCGTGCATCGCAAGGAACTGCCTGATGAAGTTTTCCTCGCCTTCCTGCCCGTGATCGCACGCGAGGCGACGGACGAACGAAACTTTGTGAAGAAGGCCGTGAACTGGGCCCTGCGGCAGATAGGCAAACGCAACCCACGCCTGCGGCGCGCCGCCATGGCGGAAGCGAAAAGAATTAAGCGGCTCGATTCGCGGGCGGCCCGTTGGATCGCCGCCGACGCCCTGCGGGAATTGCTTGCCGCCGGGTGAAGGGTTTGCGGACGGCGGGGTTCGGCACCCCGCCCTACCTCACCGCCAACTGACCGCAGCCGGCGGCGATGTCGAGGCCGCGACGCTGACGGACAGTGCTGGGGAGCTTGAATTCCTCGGCGAGGATGTGCTGGAAGCGCTTTGCCGCCTCGCTGCGTGACGGAACGCCGGCATAGCCGGCGGTAGGGTTGAGCGGGATGAGGTTCACCTGCGCGGGCAACCCGTGCAGGAGGCGGCCCACGGCGCGGGCGTCGGCCGCGGAATCATTTTTTCCCTCGATGAGGGCCCACTCGTAGAAAATCCGCCGGCCCGTGGTTTGGCTGTAGGTGCGGCAGGCGCCGATCAGCTCGTCCAGCGGCCATTTTTGCGCGACGGGCACGAGGGCGGCGCGCGCCGCCTGGGTCGCGGCGTGCAACGAGACGGCGAGGTGAACCGGGCGTTTTTCCCGCGCCAGCCGCAGGATGCCGGGCACAACCCCCACCGTGCTCAGGGTGATGCGTTCGGCGCCGAGCGCGAGGCCGTTGGTATCGCGCAGGATGTCCACGGCCTGCATCACCGCCTCGTAGTTGTGCAGGGGCTCCCCCATGCCCATCAGCACGACGTTGCGCAGACGC
The DNA here is from genome assembly GCA_903952145.1 of uncultured Opitutaceae bacterium. Taxonomy (GTDB): domain Bacteria; phylum Verrucomicrobiota; class Verrucomicrobiia; order Opitutales; family Opitutaceae; genus UBA2377. The sequence goes on from CAJBES010000198.1 coordinate 7,401, forward strand.
TGGCGGTGCGGGCGCAGCGTCCGTTGCACGTGCATGGCCTGGGCGACAATCTCGCCGGGCGTGAGATGGCGCGTGTAACCCATCTGGCCGGTGGCGCAGAAGACGCAGCCCATCGCACAGCCGACCTGCGAGCTGATGCAGGCCGTCACCCGGCCGGTGAAACGCATGAGCACGGTCTCGATGTTTGCCCGGTCGGCGAGGGTCAGTAGGTATTTGCGCGTAAAGCCGTCGCTGGAGTCCGTCTCAAGGGCGGTTGGCAGCACACCGAGCCTTGTTTCGGCCGCAAGCCGGCGGCGGACCTTGGCGGGCAGCTTCGGCATGGCGGACAGGGAGTCGGCACATTCCCAGTAGAGGTAATTCCAGAGCCGCGCGACGTGGACCGGGCTGAATTCCCAGCGCGCGAAAAGCGCGGTGAGTTCCGGGCGGGTGAGGGCGTAGAGATCGAGGAGTGCGGCGTGCACCCCGCGGACATAGGCCTTGCGCGGGCAAATGACAGTTTTTTAACCACGAATGGACACCAATTGACACGCATCCAGAAAACCGCGGCAGTTGCCGATTTTCAGGAATGGCTCAACCATCCCGCCAAGAATTCGTGGTCCTTCGTGTTTATTCGTGGTGGGCTCGTTCTGACCGTTCGTGGAAGCGCAGGGTTGCTGCAAGGCACCAGTGGCCTTTGCTTGGGGAATGCACTACCGCTCCCTCGGATCCAGCAACATCAAGGTTTCGGAAATCAGCCTCGGCTGTTGGACGATGGGCGGGCTCAACTGGGTCAACGGCACGCCTAACGGATGGGCCAATGTCAACGAAGACGACATCACGGCCGCCATCAAGCGGGCGGTTGAGGCCGGCGTGAACCATTTCGACAACGCCGACGTCTACGGCAACGGCAAGGCCGAGCGCATGCTGGCGCGCGTGCTCAAGCGGCTCGGGCTGAAATCCACCGACTACGTGATTGCAACCAAAGTGGGCCACTTCCCCGGCACCGCGGGGCACGCCTACGATCCACTGCACATCCGCCACCAGTGCGAGCAATCGCTCAAAAATCTCGGACGCGACCATATCGACCTCTACTATCTGCACCACGGCGATTTCGGGCCAAACGGCGAATGGTTACAGGGTGCGGCCGACATGCTTGATGCGCTGGTGCGCGAGGGAAAAATCCGGTTGAAGGGCCAGAGCGCCTACAGCGAGGCGGATTTCGTGCGCGCGGTGCCGGTGGTGAAGCCCGCGGTGCTGCAGTCGTGGGCCAATGCACTGGCCCGCGATTTCATCAAGCCGGGCGGGGTGGTGCCGCGGCTGCTGACCGAGCACCGGATGTCCTATGTCGCCTTCAGTCCGCTGGCCCAGGGCCTGTTGCTGGACAAGTTTGACCCGGAAAAGCCGCCGACCTTCGAGGAGGGCGATCACCGCAGAAACAGCGGTCGCTTCACGACGGAAAAACTGCGCGCGCTCAAGCCGAAGCTGGCGCAACTAAAGGCCCGCTTTGGCGCCACCACCGAGGTTCTTTCCGCAGTGGCCCAGCGTTACCTGCTCAACCAGCCCAATCTAGCCTGTGTTATTCCCGGTTTTCGCAACGAACGGCAGGTGGAGTGCAACCTCGCTGCCACCGGCCGTGAATTGAGCGCGGAAGACATGGCATTTATCGAGCGCGTGCTGGCGTGAGCCGGTAAGTTGGTCCGGTTACAGGCATCATCCACGGGCGCGATTTATCCGCGCCCGGTTATATCAGCGACGCCAGCGCGGCCGGGATGGGCACGGTCTGGCGCTTCCGGTCGAGGAAAAAACTGATCTCGGTGTAGCCGGCTGCCTGCAAGGTGCGCAGGGCGTTAGCATAGCCGTCGCCCACCCGGCGGGCATTGTGAGCATCGGAGCCGAGCACCACCGGGATGCTGCGCTCGCGCATCAGCCGGAGGACCGCCGGGCTCGGGTTGATCTCGGCAATGGCCTTTTGCAGGCCGCTGGTGTTGAGTTCCATCGCCACGCCGGTGGCGGCGATGCGGTCGAGGGCGCGCGCGATGAAGGGTTGGATGCGGGCAAAATTCCAGGCGGCGGGAGCCTCGTTCTTCACGAGGTCGGGGTGAGCCAGCGTGTCGTAGAGTCCGGTCTCGGCGGATTCCGCGAGGTGGGTGAAATAGGTCTGCTGGTAGTCGAACCAGTCACCGCGGAAGAACCGGGCGCGATACTCCGGCACCTGCATGTGCACCGAGCCAAGGACATGGTGCAACGGATGACGCGCGTGGAGTTTTTCCAGCCACGGTTCGACACCGGGATAGTAGTCGCTCTCCAGGCCAAGCCGCACGTCGACGCGGCTGGCGAACGCGTCCCGCGTCGTGGCGATCAGCGCGATATAGTCTTCATACTGTTCCGGCGCCATGCGCACGGGGGCGGAGATGCCATCGGGCAGCGGACAGTGGCAGGTGAAGATGATGCCCTTCAGCCCCCGGGTCTCCGCCATTGTCGCATACTCGGCGGGTGTGCCGATGGCGTGTTTGCAGAGCGGGGTATGGCAGTGGGACTCGTAGAGGATGGGTGTGGGCACGAAAAAGGATGAAGGGAAATATTTTATCGGGCCTGCGTAACGACAGTCAGGCCGCCTGCGGGTGGCCGGCTTGGCCGATATCGAGGGTTGCAGGCTGGCTCGCGCTCAGGCCGCGCCCGCAAGCGGGCTGCCTACCTCGGGACCGGCCGGCTTCCACAACATGTTCAGAAGAACGTGTAGTATTGGCCGGCGGCGAGACGCTGGACGAGGAGCGCCAGTTCCATGGCGTGGTAATCGCCCCACATCGAGGATTCTCCGCAGGGCACTTTGCGACCCTTTGGGATATGGTCCCAGCCGTTCGGACGGTGATAGATGCTGTGCAAGAGAAGACCCTGGTGTTTTTTGTCGGTCGAGAGATAGGGCTCGGCGAAGAGCGTGTTGGCGATGGTGAGACCAGCCTGAAAATATTTACAGCCCGCGGCCTTCTCGCCGTTGGCAACGAGGTAATTGCCGAGGCGGAGGAGCCCCTGTGCGGCGATGGCGGCGGCGGAACTGTCCACGGGCTCGTGGTCATTAAAGGGATCGGCCTTCCGTTTGGTGAAGTCACCGAGCTTGTGTGTGTTGAGCGCACCGCTGTCCCAGTAGGGCACGCCATCGAGGGCCGAATAGCCGTCGATGTAGTAGTCGCTCGCAGCGCGGGCGGTCTCGAGGAAAAGGTTTGTCACCGCCCGGCGACCGCCCACGGCGTCGAGGTCGGCCCCCTTCACGGTCTCAAGGAATTCAAGCTGCTCGGCGTAGCCGCAGATGACCCAGGCGGCACCGCGCGTCCAGGTGGTGAAGGCGGAGTAGCCCTGCTGCGTGCTCGGGCAGCGGAACTGACCGTCATTGCGGTTGAAGATGGACTCGTGGGCGACGCGGCCGCGCACATCGTAGCTGTCGCGCCCTTGGCCGAAGAAGACGTTGAAACGCGCCGTGGTGGCGGCGTGCTCAATGGCGCGGTGCAGAAGGTTAATGGGCTTGTCGCCCTCGCCCATCAGCACGTGACCGAGTTGGTGCGCAACGACGAGGGCGCGCATGGAGCGGATCGTGTCGGCGAAGAGAGACTGCGGACCGTTGAAGGAGTAAATGTAGCCGCCCGGGACAATGCCGGGCGCGCCCGGCACCGGCGACCAGGGCTGTCTCACGTTCGTGGAGGCGTGGCGCGCAGCCTGCACGGCACCAGAGGCTTTCAACGCAATTTCGGTGTAATCCAACTCGTGCTGGTTCAGGGGAATCCGGCCTTCGAGTATCAGACGGCGGAGGTTGCCGTAGGTGGAGACGTTATTGAACCCATGGTCATGCACGCCGACATGCGAGACGTGCGACGCCATGTATTTCCGGGTCTTCTCGCGGCCGAGTTGCAGAAAACTTTCGTCGCCGGTGGCGTCGTATTGCAGGAACGCCATGCCGAACTGGAAGCCCTGGGTCCACTCGGTCCAGCCACGTGAGGTGTATTTGCCTTTGACGGTGAAAACGGGCGTGCCCTTGGCGGAGTCCCACGATGCGTCGATGGCACGGATTTTCTGACCGGAGAGTTGGAACACCCGGCCGATCTTCGGTTGGAGCTGCTGCGGAGTGAGCTTGGCGTCGATTTTCATAAAAACGAGGGACGCACGTTGCGGGGTCCGAGGGGGCGAAACAAGGGTGAAAAAACAGATGGACCGGGTGAAATTTGGATATCCGGGTGCCTGGTCGGCACAGGGTGCACGTGCCGGTCCCGCGGCGCGACAAAGACGTGCAATTGATCTGACGCGGTCGATGGCCGGCAGAAGGATCACCGGCCCATCCTTCAGTCCAACGCTTACGTCACAAATGGCGGCACCCGCTGCGCCGGGCTTGCAGGCGGGGCGGCCGCGATGAATACTGTGCCCATGACCGATCTGCTCCAACGGTTCATGTTGGCCTTTATTCCCCTGTTTGTCGCGATCGACCCCATCGGGCTTGCGGCGATCTTCCTCGGGCTCGGCCAGGGGGTGCCGCCGGAGCGCCGACAGAAAATCGCCAATCAGGCCACTTGGACCGGTGGGGCGGTGGCCCTAGGTTTTCTGTTTCTCGGGCAGAGCGTGTTCACGGCACTCGGTATTTCCGTCGGCGATTTTCAGATCGCGGGCGGACTCATCCTTTTCATCATTGCGGCGAAGGACCTGATCCAGTCGGCGGCGGAGCCGGAGAAGCTGCCGGATGACTTCGGCATCGTGCCGCTGGGCATGCCGTTGATTGCAGGACCGGCGTTGATCACCGCCCTGCTGCTGCTGGCGCAGATCCAGGGGCTGCCCATCACCCTGGCGGCGCTGGTGGTTAATCTCGGCATCGTCGTGCTGGCCTTGCACTACAGCGAATGGCTCGGCCGTAAGATCGGGCCGATGGGCATGCGTGCGATCTCCAAGATCATCTCGATGCTCCTTGCTGCCATCGCCATCAACATGATCCGCCGCGGCTGGGCGGGGTGAGACTTAATTCAGCGCCGAGGGGCGCTGATAATCACTCACTTGGCGGTAGATGTTTATTGGTGGCTGAAAAAGTCACCCGGCGAACGTCGTGAGCAACGCGGCGTAGATTTTGGCGGAGGCGACCAATTCGCTGATCTTGGCGCGTTCGTTCACCGCATGGTAGTTCTGGCCGCCGGGGCCGTAACCGAGGGTCGGGATTTTCAGGTGATGCGCGAAAAAGTGCATGTCATTGAAGCCGGTCGAGACATTAAAGACCGCCGGTTGCCGGCGCACCCGCGTCACGCAGCCGGCCATGGCGGCGAAAAACGGGTGTGCCGGAGCGTGGTAATACGGGTGGTTCTCGGAAACCTTGGCGACCGTGATGCGGCACTGTGGAATTTTCCGGGCGACGTCGGCAAGCGCAGCCCGGAGCTCGCGCTCGGCCGAAGCGGTGGTCTCGATGGCGAGTGCGCGGCGGTCGATGGAGAAACTGGCGAGGGCGGGCACGGTGTTGATCTTGCCGCCTTCGCCGGAGGCGAATACGCCGCCAAGATTAAGGGTCGGGCGCATCGTCCGCCCCTCGGGGGTGACGAAGGTGCGCCGGGCCAGCTTCCGCTTGTAGTCTTCCAGCCCAAGGACAAGGGCGGACATTTTCTCCAGGGCGTTGATGCCTTTTTCCGGGGTCGAGCCATGCGCGGCCCGGCCGTGCACGGTGACTTCGACCCAGACGACCCCGTTGTGCCCGCAGCAGACCGTGTTGGCCTCACCACCTTCCATGACAATCGCGTAATCAGGCCGGATGGGTGCATGTTTCACCAGCCAGCCGGAACCGAGCAAGGAGTCAGTCTCCTCATCGGCGGTGAAGGAGACCTCGACATTCATTTTGGGCGTGGTGCGTGTGGCGCGCAGCGCCTGCAGGGCCAGCAGGAGGCTGGCAATAGAACCCTTCATGTCGGAAGTTCCTCGGCCGAAGATCCACCCATCCTGCATCGCACCACTGAACGGGTTGCCGTGCCGCCACTGGCCGGAGACGGGCACCACGTCGTAATGGGCATTGAAATGAATGGTTTTCTTTGCTCCGCGGGCGGCGAGTTGGCCAAGGACGTTGAAGCGCGGAAAGCCATACTGCGCGGCAGGCAGGTGTTTTTTAAGGAGCCGAGCCGGGATGGCATGGCGCTTGGTCCGCAAGCCGAGGGCCGTCAGTTCGCGGGCGAGGTAGGCCGTGATGGTGTCGTAATTCTGGCCGGGGGGGTTGACGGTCGGGATGCCGACCAGGTGTTGCAAGCGGCCAACGAGATCCGGGACGTGGGCGTCGATGTAGGTGGCGGGGGTCACGATAAGTTAAGATTCAGGAAGGGCGGGAGAAGGACACATACAGCAGCCGCAGCAGCGTGAGGGCGACCATCGTCAGGAAGATGGGGCGGATGAGGCGAGTGCCTTTTTTAACCACAAGGACGGCTCCGAGCCGCGAACCGATGATCTGTCCCGCCCCCATGGTGAGGCCGGCCCCGACGTGTACATTGCCGTGGAGGGCAAAGAGGGCGAGCGCGGCGAGGTTGCTGGCGCCATTCATCACCTTGGTATAGCCGGTGGCCTTGGTAAGGTTGTAGCCCTGTCCCAGCACAAATGCCATCGTCCAGAAGGAGCCGACGCCGGGTCCAAAAAAGCCGTCGTAAAATCCCAACCCGAGGCCGAAGGCGGTGTAAAACCAACCCCAGCGGAGCCGTGGAGGGTGGTCATGCCGGCCAAGTTCCGGCTGGAGTATCGAGTAGAGCAGGATCGCCCCCAGCAGCCAAGGGATAAGCGTGGTGAGCAGGCGAGCGTCGAGGAGTTGCACCGTCTGGGCGCCCAATAAGGCGCCTAGCAACGTGAGCGCGATGCCGGTGCGGCACTCACGCAGATTGACCACGCCGCGCCGCACGAAAATCCAGGCTCCCATCACGCTGCCGCAGGAGGCTTGTAGCTTGTTGGCCCCCAGGGCGAGGGATACAGGCAATCCGAGGTTGAGCATGACCGGCACGGTGATGATGCCACCACCGCCCGCGATGGTGTTAACCCAACCGGCGATGAGCCCGGTCAGAAACAGCAGCAGGTAAACCCAGAGGGGCCAGTCCATCGCGGGAGCATCGCGAAATGCCGGCGGAACGGAAGAGCGGAAACAGCGGCCGGGCAAAACAATCGCGGCGGCGCCCCCGAATGGACGGGAAGGGGTTCCAATCTGGCCGGCGCGACGATCTCCGGCCGGCCTTCCCCATGGCCGCGCCGTTGATCACAGCCCTGATGAGATGATTTTTGACAGGGTGGCGCGGTTGGGTCAGGTTCACTGGCAAGATGTCACTGGCCCACCTGAGAAAGGATTACACCCTCGCCGGTCTTGCGGAAAAGGACCTCGCGAAAGATCCCTTCCGGCAGTTTGACAAATGGTTTCAGGAAGCAGGCGCGGCGAAGATCCCCGAGCCCAATGCCGCGACGCTGGCCACGGCCACACGCGACGGCCGCCCCGCGGCGCGCACGGTGTTGCTCAAGGGCGTGGACGGTCGCGGTTTCGTCTTTTATTCAAGCTATGAAGGGCGCAAGGGGCGCGAGTTGGAGGCCAACCCGCGGGCCGTGCTGGCTTTTCCCTGGATCGCGTTCGAGCGGCAGGTGATCATCGAGGGTGCGGTCACGCGGTTGGCGCGCGAGGAGTCGGAGGCTTATTTTCACAGCCGGCCGCCGGCGCATCAGCTCAGCGCCTGGGTATCGTCGCAAGGCGCGATCATCCCCGGCCGTGCCACGCTGGAGGATGCTTTCAAGGCCATGGAGAAAAAATACGCGGGGCAGACCGTGCCGTTGCCGCCGTTCTGGGGAGGCTTCCGCCTGAACCCCGAGACCGTGGAATTTTGGCAGGGGCGGCGCAACCGTCTGCACGACCGACTGCGCTACCGCCGGGATCCGGACGGTGGTTGGACGGTGGAACGGCTGGCCCCGTGAAGAAGCCGCGCCGTCCCCGCCGAACCACGGTCAGAGAGCCTGCGGCCCTGCTGGCGGCCGCCCTGCGTGCGCAGGACGAGGGGGTGATCATCGGACGGCGCAGGCCGGCCCGCGGCGGTTTTGGGGTGATTTTTGCCAGCGATGTGTTCTGTGCCATGACCGGCTGCACCCGGGAGGAACTTGCCGGACGCAGCCATACCTTGCTGCACACAGAACGCTCGGACCGCGAACAGCTGGTTCGGTGGCTGCGCAAACCGCACCCGGGCCCACTGAACGGCGAGGGTTATCTTTTGCGCAAGGACGGCACAATGATCTACACGGCTTGGAGCTTCAATTCGATCCAGCCGGCCCGCGGCCGCGCCGTCCACTTCGTCGGCACCTACCGCGACATGACCGAGAAGCGTGGATTACAGGAAGTACTGGTGCAGGCACAACGGCTCGACGCCCTCGGGCGGCTCGCCGGTGGCGTGGCGCACGATTTTAACAATCTCATCTCGGTCATCAATGGTTACTGTGAATTGCTCGCCACGCAGGTGGCGAACATGCCGCGGGCGCTGAATGAGGTGACCGAGATTCACCGCGCCGGACGCAAGGCCGCCGCGCTAACCCGCCAACTGCTCGCCTTCGGCCGCCGCCAGCCAATGGATGCGCGTGTGGTCAACTTCAACGGCATCGTTCGCGACAACGCCGAGATTCTTGGCCGCCTGCTCGGTAGCGCCGGACAACTTGTACTCGAGTTGACGGAAGATCTCGGCAACGTGCGTGCCGATACCGCGCAGTTCCAGCAAGTGCTGCTCAACCTCATCACCAACGCCCGCGATGCCCTGCGTGACCACGGTCGCGTGACCATCCGCACCGCCAATTGCGAAATCAAGTCCGGCCTGCACCGCCGGCTGACCGACAGTCCGCCGGGCCGCTACGTGACCCTCACCGTGACTGACAATGGCATCGGCATGGATGAAGCGACCCAAGAGCACCTGTTCGAGCCGTTTTTCACCACGAAACCCGAAGGTCAGGGCACCGGGCTCGGCCTCGCGCTGGTCTATGGTGTGGTGCAGCAGAGCGGGGGATTTATCACGGTGCGTAGCAGGCCGGCAGCCGGCTCAGCCTTCGAAATCATGCTGCCCGAGGCCCGCGCGCCACTTGCCGCCGCCGCCGCCGTGCACATCGCCGCTTGGCCCCTGACCCGCGGACACGAGACCGTGCTCTTGGTGGAGGAGGACAATGTGTTGCGTAAGATGGTCGCTGGCGTGCTCACCGCCGATGGTTACCTGGTAAATGAAGTGAAACGTCCTGGGGAAGTACGGCTGCAGGCGCGCGCTCCGGCCAAACCGGTGCAACTCCTCATTGTCAACCTCGTCGGTGAAGGCGAAAGCCTTGCACGTTCGATCTATGCAGCTGCGCCCGACCTGCGCGTGCTCAACACCTGCAACCAAAATGACAGACAGACCCTGGTCTGGCTGCCACCGGAGCACCAGTGTTCATTGCCGAGGCCCTTTGCCTTGAGCGAATTGGTCCAGGCGGCCCGCCGCCTGCTCGACGCCTGAAATCTGCGGTGACGTCAGGTTCGGCCGGCGTGGGATGAAAATTTTTCTAATGGGAGTTTCCGGTTTGACCGGTGCAGCCGGGCATAAGATCGCCGGCATCGTGCTCGGGCATCCCCGGGCTTATTCCGGACCCTGCCGCTGCCCTGCTGGCAATAAAGCTGAGATTGACGCCGCATAGTATTGCCGCGCAATTGGCAAAATTATCCTTGCCGCCAACTTGCACGGACTAGCCCCGTCAACACCGCCTTCATGCTGCTCCACACCCTGCCCGATCGCACCGGCGCGGCCGCCGAAAACATGGCCTTGGATTTTCTACTGCTGCAGCGCTATCCGCACGCGGCGGTGCGCTTCCGCCATTACGGCTGGCGGCGACCGGCCTTCACCTTTGGTTACAGTCAAAAAATTTACTTCGTGCGCAGCCAACTGCCGCCGGACGGCAACCTTGACCTTTGCCGACGGCCGACGGGTGGAGGACTGGTGGATCACCGCGAAGATTGGACTTACGCCTTGGTCATCCCACGCGGGCACCCGCTTGAGGAAGTGCCTGCGGGGCAGAGTTACCGCGCGGTGCACGAAGGGCTGGCGGCAGCCCTGCGCCGGCAGCGCGTGTCCGCGGTGGCAAAGCAGTGTTGTGAACCGCCGGCGGAGGGCGTGACTGCCGCGGCGACGGGTGTGTGTTTCCAACGTGCAGAGCTTTACGACGTGATCAATGAAGCGACCGGTGAAAAAATCGCCGGCGCGGCGCAGAAACGCAACAAGCACGGGCTGCTTTTCCAAGGTTCGGTCTGGCGGCCGGGGGCGGGGGTCACAATGGACTGGGACCTATTTCGTGACGATTTCATCGCGGAGCTGGCGGCAGCGCTGGCGTGCGAGAAGGAAGCGGTGCCGTGGCCGGAACTGGCGGAGGATGAAGTCGAGGGCCTGACCGAGCAATACGCCTCGCCGGAATGGAACGAAAGTCGCTGACCGGTCAATCCGCCGGTATAATTTCGAGATCGTAAACGGCGAAGGCCAGCGGGCGCAAATCGCCGCCGCCGGCAATCAATTCGCCCGGCAGGTCGCTCTTCAGACTGATTTCAGCCAGCGGACCGGTCATAGTGAAAACCGGAATATCCACCGGCACGAAGGCTTTCTGCAGGCGGCCCTTCCAGAGCACAAATTTGCCATAACTCACAGTGATCTCACGCGGCTTCAGACAATGGAGGTTGAAGCGCAAGTGGACCGGGCGCAGCGCGGCGGGTTGGTCGAGCCGGCGCAGGGTGAGCGCGCCCTCGCCGCCGGACCAGGACCAGCGGCGGCCGGATTTTCGCTCCACGCCGTAAAAGCCCGGACCCGGTTCGGCGATGACGAGCAGGCCTTTTGCCTCACAGAGGGCGAGAGCTTGGGACGGCGGCGCTGAGTTGGGCAACGCCAGCCAGACACCAAGGGCAACAGCGAGGCCGGCGGCGAGGGCGAACAAATTGTGGCGCAAGGCGGGAGACATGGGTTGGCAATATAGGGGACGATCAGGCTCTCGCGGGCCAGAGTGTCAGGGCTTGGCGGCTGCTACGGCGGGCGGGGTTGCGGCCGCGGGGGGAATGGCTGCCTCGGTGACCGGCGCAGGCTGCCAGAAATAGTGGCCGCGACGGGTGTGGTCCCAGCGAATGGCGACGGCCGCCAGCGCCAAGAGGAAGAGCAGCGCGATAAGTTGCCGCCGCTTGGCGGCAGCCTCCTTGTCCTCGTAGGGATCTTCAAGCGAGCGCTTGGCGCCGGGCGGGAGCTTGGCGACGGCGGTAAGCGCGGTGCCGAAGGGAATGTTGATCTTGACGCGACCATTCACCGCCCAGCCGTTACCCTCAAGGATCGGACCGAGGGTGCGCTGGCGGAGTTTGAGCCAGGCAATGATCATCGAGGGACAGGAGATCGCGAGCATCACCGCCACCAGCACCAGCGGCAGTTGCCACGGGGAGAGCCCGGCGAGACCCGTGGCCAGCGTGGCGAGCGCACCGCCGATGGCACCGACGGCGACGCCCAGTGCGGCGACCGTGCCGATGTCGATTTTTTTCGGTTCGGTCGGCTTGGCCTTGTCCGCATTGGCGGTCGTTTCGGCCGCCGCCGCCAGTTTGCCGGAAGAAGCGGCCTCGGCCGCGGCGGCCCGCTTGGCCACCTGCTCTTCGACCATCCGCACGAATTTTTTATAGGGCGACCAGAAGGCCTGCCGGATGCTGATGGGATTGTCGACGATGCTGGTGACAACAGCGTCCCAGTCACGGCCGGCGCGATCATAGAAGATGCCGTGACGGCCGGTGAAGAGGTAGTCGCTGTCCCCTTGGGTGAAACAGGCGGCAATGGTCATGGTCGCGCCGCCGGTGCGGGTGCAGGTGCAGTAAGCGATGTAGGCCTTGCTCATCGCGGCGAGGGCGTTGGGTGCATCCACCCGGATGCAGAGCTCGGTCGAACGGCTGTCGAGATAAAGGGTGCCGGCTTGGAAGACCGCGTAACGGTCGCGTGAGTAGAGGTCGGCAAAGTTGACGAAGTTGTGCAGGAGGGCGCGCAAATCGCGGGAGTAACGGACGAGGCGTTCGACGTCACTGATGGCCTTGAACTCGGGTTCGAGGGCCTTGTCGCGGGCGAGCAGTTCGGTGAGAGCCGCGCGGCCCTGGCCGGCAACGAGTTCCTTGGCGCGGGCGAGTCCGAGTTTCTCGACGGCAGATCCAGCCTTGCCGCCAAGCCAGGTCTCATAGGCGGCGAACTTGGCGTTGAGGGCGTGCCACTCCGCTTCGGTGAGCTCGTTTTTGCCGGCGCCGAGCACCGGGGTGATGGCGGCTTTTTGCAGTGTGGCGAGGGCGGCGGCCCAGGCAGGGTTCACGCCGTCGCACAACGGGAGGGCGCGACCGGCGGCAATGGTGGCAAGGGGAAAATCGGCGACCTCCTCGGCGGTGATCTTCAGGTCCTTCGCGGTGATCGCGAGGTATTCGGACTCGCTGCGGTTCAGGGCGGCGATGGCGCGCGCGTCGAAAGCGGCGAGGCGGCAGCGGGCGAAGAAGTCGTTGACCTTGGCGCGCACGGCCTTGAGGGCGCTGCATGCGGTGTCGGTGGCGTCTCCAAGAACGGCAATGTCTTTGGTTCCGCTCAACCCGACCCATGCGATATAGGCGCCAAGCTCGGCGAAGAAGGCGTCCGCCTGCGCGGCGGTGACACCAGTCGAGCCCGTGCGGTCCTTGCTGCCACCGAGGCAGGCGATGATATCCTTGATCAGGGCCTGGGCTGCGGCGTCCTCAGTGGCCTCGGGCGGGACGATCCCGTCGCCGTTGAGGGAGCTGGCGGAGAAAATTTGTGCAGTGTCGGCGGCGTCGGCCACGGTGATGGCAGCGGCATCCTTCTTGCCGACGTTGGCGAGGATCTGGCGGGCGGAGGCAAGGAGAATTTTGCCTTCGGAAGTGCTGTCGTTGATCGTGGCGAGAGGGAGGCCTTCGTCGCCCTTGAGCAGCAGATTGGCATCCTTGACCCGGGCGACGGTCCAACTGATGGCGGCGAGGAGCTCGGGCACGCGGATGCGGCCGTCACCGTCGCCGTCGATGAGCGCGAGGGTTTTTTCATCCAACTCCAAGCCCTTGACCGGGCAACTGAGGGCGACCCACAGCTTTTGGTCGAGTTGCCCGAGATTAAGCAGATCAGCAGCGGTTTCGAGGGCGACTTGATCGATGCCACCGGTGCGAAAGAATTTCCAGATGTGGGGGGAGGGGTTGGACATAAGTTTTGAGGTTAATGGGATTTCTTGGATATAATACCCCAATTTCAATTTTTATCCTTTTCGACACCTGCTAGGCGCGCAGCAAAGTGATGACGCACTCGAGGTGCCGCGTCTGCGGGAAGAGGTCGAAGGGTTGCATGGCGGCGAGGGTATAGCCGGCGGCAAGAAATCCCTTCAGGTCGCGCATCTGGGTGGCGGGGTCGCAAGACACATAGACGACGGTGCGCGGACCATAGGCGAAGAGCTGGGCGAGGAAGGCTTCGTCACAACCTTTGCGGGGCGGGTCAATGATGACGGCGGTCTCTGTGGCGGGAAAGGCCAGACCGGCAAAAATGGCGGACGCATCGCCGGCCTGGAACGTGGTGTTGGTGATGCCGTTGGCGGCGGCATTCTCGCGGGCGAACCGGATGGAGGACTCAGTGAGTTCGATGCCGGCCACCTGCTCGAAGGCGGAGGCGGCGCTGAGCGCGAACAGGCCGCTGCCGCAGTAGGCATCCACTAGAAAACGGGCCCCGCGGCCGGCGGCCTGCGTGCGGACGTAGTCGGTGAAGGCCGGCAGGATGAAAGGATTGTTCTGAAAAAAATCACGGGCGAGAAAATCCAGCTTCAGGTCGCCGATTGTCTCGGTGATGATGGCGTCATAATCGGTGGTGACCGCGCCGCTGGCTTCACGGAGCAGCAGGGTGGCGCCGCGGTTGTAGGTTGCGCGCTGGCTGAAAATGCGGGTGCGCACTCCGGTCAGCCGTTCATTGATGGCCGCGGTCGCGATGGGACATTGCGGGACATCGATGATGTCAAAACGTGTGCCCTGACGCAAAAAACCGATGGACATCGGCTGGTGGTCACGCGGTGCGTTGAAGTGCGGGGTGATCTTCGAGCGGTAGCCAAATTCCCGGGGTGAACCGATGACCGGCGCAACCGGAAAAGCGAGGCCGGCCATATGTTGCAGCAGTTCTTCCACCTGCTGGCGCTTCCACGCGAGCTGTTCGGAGTAGACGAGGTGTTGGTATTGGCAGCCGCCGCAACGGCCGAAGAGTGGGCAGCGCGGAGCGATGCGGTGCGGCGAGGTGGTCAGCACCCCGACAAGGTCGGCCTCGGAGAAGTTCTTGTGGTTGCGGAACACCCGCGCCCGGACACGTTCGCCGGGCAGGGTGAACGGCACCATGACCACCCACCCGCCGTCGCTCCGTTCCGCGGAGCTATGGCGCGGCAGGCCCGCCTCATCCCGTCCTCTATCCTCGGTCTTCTGTCCTCTGTCGGGCAGCGGCACCCGGCCGAGGCCGACCCCCAGGTTGGTGAGCGTCGAGATTTCGAGCTCCAACTCGTGGTGGTAGGGAAACGGCTGGTCGTTGAATTTTTTCCTTTTGGACACGGTGGATACAGGCAAGCACGGCAAGGTGGCCCAAGTCAGCATGGATTTTCTCCGTGCCCTTCGTGGCTTCCGGGTGCAAACCTGAGTGTATGGCCGTCGAAAAGATCACCAGTCTCCAGAATCCACGCGTGAAGCAGTTGGTGAAGTTGCGTGACCGCCGACCGCGCGACGAAGCCGGGGTGTTTCTGGTCGAGGGTTACCGTGAAATCCGCCGCGCATTGGAAAAAAAAATTGCGCTGCAGGAGCTGTATTACGCGCCCGATTGGTTTTTGGGTGACAACGAGCCGGGGCTCCTAGCCCAAGCGCAGGCGGCGGGCGCAAAGTTGTTTGAACTCACGAAGGAGGTCTTCGCCAAGGTCGCCTACCGCGAACGGCCCGACGGGTTGCTCGCGGTGGCGCCGCAGTGGCGGCAGTCGCTGACCGACCTCGACCGATTGCTGGCCGGGTGCGGTGAGACCGGATCCTATCCAGGTTCGTTGGTTCCTGCGGCGAGAGAGCCGTTTTTGCTCGTGGTGGAAGCAATTGAGAAGCCCGGGAATCTCGGCACCATCCTGCGCAGTGCGGACGCCGCGGGCTGTGATGCCGTGATCGTGTGCGACCCGGTGACAGATATATTCAACCCCAATGTCGTGCGCGCCTCGACCGGCGTGCTGTTTTCCGTGCCGCTGGTCGTGGAGGAAAGTGTCCGGGTGCTGGGCTGGTTGCGTGAGAAACGGATCCGCACCGTGGCGACAACCCCCGGGGCGAAGACGCTCTACACCGCGGCCGATCTGCGCGGCCCGCTGGCGGTGATCATGGGCAGCGAGCAATACGGCCTCAGCGAGTTCTGGCTGAACAACAGCGACCTGCCGGTCCGCATTCCGATGGCCGGCCAGGCGGATTCGCTGAATGTCGCCATGGCGACGATCATCACGCTCTTCGAGGCAGTGCGGCAGCGGGGGGGGGATAATTCTGGCGCCTAAGAAATGGCCAGTTTACTCCGGTAGTTTTCCCGAGCATCCGCGATGTTGTCCATTGTTCACACACGACCCCTTTAGTTCCTCCCCTTTGCTCCACTCACCACAGCCAAGCCTAAAATCCGGCTCTTCGTCATTTATCATGGGTTTCAGAGGAGGGCTGTAAAACGCCATACCATGCCTAGAATAACCATCTTCTACAGCAGGTATTCACTCTGAGGAAGCCACAACCGTAGCCCGGGAAACCATACAATTTTACCCACAATAAACGGCGAAGAACCAAAAAACCTATGAACAGTAATGAACGCTTTCATGCGACGATCGAACGCAAACCGGTGGATCGCCCGGCCTTTTGGCTCGGGTTGCCGGTGGCCGACGCCATCCCGGCATTGCTGCGCCATTTTGGTGCCGCCGACTTGCGCGACCTATATGTCAAAGCCGGCGATGATGTGTATCCGATCGAGTTTCCCTATCACTCGCCCGCGGGTGACGCGATCTACATGGCGTTCGACTGGACCGGCGCGGGCAAGCAGGACGACGAGCATCGCACCTTGGGCGGAGAGGGTTTTTTTGCCAATTGTGAGGATGTGACGAAGGTGACGGAGTTTCCGTGGCCGGACCCGGCGCGCTACATTGACCGCAACCAATGCCGGCGCAACGCCGAGGCTGCTCCGCCGGGCCGGGCGAACCTTGGCATGATCTGGTCGTGTCATTTTCAGGATGCCTGCGCCTCGTTCGGAATGGAAAATGCGCTGATTGCGCTCTACGAAAGGCCGGAAGTTTTCCGGGCAGTGATGGATCGCATTACGGATTTCTACCTGCGGGCCAACGGGATTTTCTACGAGGCCACCAAAGGCAAGCTGCATGCGGTGCTGATGGGCAACGACTATGGTTGCCAGACCGGCCTCATGCTCTCGCGCGAGCAGATAGCCGAGTTTGCACTGCCATGGACTCGGAAGCTGGTGGACCAGGCGCACGCCCACGGGCTGAAGGTCATTCATCACTCCTGCGGTGCAATTCGTGATCTCATTCCCGACCTGATCACCCTGGGCGTGGACGCCATCCACCCCATTCAGGCGCTGGCCAAAGGGATGGAAGCCACCGGCCTCAAGCGCGATTTTGGGGACAAGGTGTCGTTCTGCGGCGGGATAGACGCGCAGGAACTGCTGGTGCACGGCACACCCGCCCAGATGCGCGCCAAGGTGCGCGAATTACGCGGGCTGTTCCCGACCGGCTTAATCCTGTCGCCGAGCCATGAGGCCATCCTGCCCGATGTGCCGCGGGAAAATATTGCGGCCATGGTCGAAGCGGCGCTGGCCCATTGAAGCCAGCGCCACAATCGCTGCGATCAACCGGCGGGATTGGCCCGGCACTGACCCGGTTTGTGCCCTTTAGCGACAAATATCCGCATTATGGAGGTTTGCCCTGCAGACCGACAGCTTGGGATTCCTCGTGATGAGGGCACTTGCTTCCATTTTACCTCTGGCAGTGCTGACACTTGGTTGGAAAGGCGCCACCCCCGGCGCGTCAGCTTATTGTGCGAGCTTCTGTAGTGGTGCCAACCCCGGTGACTAAAGGTCCCAACTGACGCCGATGGATGGAATCAACGGCAGCATATTGCGGGGCTTTTTGTTTGCACTCAGCACCCCGCCCACCACCGCGGGGTCGTAGTCATAGGCAATCGGGTTCGCCTGGTCATAGGCGTTGAACACGTCGACAAATACCTTCAGCCCGCCGTGCCGCAACGGGATGAGGTGTGAGGCCCGCAGGTCGAGGCGGTGATAAGCGGGCAAACGCGCGCCAAGGGTGGGCCCGAAAGAGCGCACGATGGCCCGACCGCCGCCATTCAGGGACACCAGCGAATAGCCCACGTCGGTGATGGGCCAGCCGGTGTGGTATTGCCAGGCAGCGCTGAAGCGCCAGCGCGGATGGGGGGCGTAGGCGAGGTCGCCATAGAAAGCATGGCGCTGGTCGCGCAGGCCGGGAAGCTTCACGCTTCCCACGGTTTCTTGCGCCTTGGACCAGGCATAGCTGAGCGTCCAGTCGAACCGCTCCTGCCCGCGTCGTTGCACGATCATTTCAAGACCGCGGGCCTCGGCCTGTTGGGGACGCAATTGCAGGCGGTCCGTCTGGGCCTCGGGGAAGATGTTATAGATGTCGTAACGGTTTAACCAGTGCGGCCGCGGATCGGCGGTGATGCGCTGAAAGGCTTCAAGGCGGAGATTAAACCCTTTGGCCAGGAGATGTTCGAGACCCAGAATCCGGTGTTCGGCCTTCTCGGCAGGGTAAAACGACGGATCGTCAAACGGCACGGCAAGTTCGTGCAGGCCCTGGGCCTGAACGTAGCGGCCCCACGCCGCGCGGAGCGTGGTGTTTTTTGCCAGCGTGTGCACGGCATTAAGCCGCGGGCTGACATCCCGGTCGCCGGTGGCGCTGTTCCGGTCAAAGCGCAGGCCCGGTTCGACGGCCAACTGCGATGTGAAGGCGAAACGCGGCGCAACAAACCCACCCCAAGCATTGCCGTCGGGCTCAAGGGCGAGCCGCAAGGTGCGCGGCCGGCCGATGATCACGCCGTTTTCCACCACGGGGTCTTCGCGGTAGAGGCTGTAGGCATAGCTGGCCGAGCCTGTTTCGAAAAACCAGCCGGCCCGCACCAGTGCCCGCCCGTTGAGCGCCAGGCTCCAATCCTGCCGCCAGGCAGTGGAGGCGAGAGTTCGCCGGTCGTGCAAGTCGAGGCGGTAGCGATTGGCGTAAAGCCCGGCGCCATCCCGGCGCCACGCCAGCCACGATTGGGTGAGCACACTCTCGGCGGAGAGTTTATCGTTGAACCGGCCGCGCCAGCGGGCCCACAGGGCGTCGCTGTCGTAGCTGCTGCGCAGATCGGGGCCGCCGTTGTCCTCCACGCGCAGCGTGTCGGCTGAGTGCAAGGCATGGAGGGAAACCGTGTGGTCGGGGGAGATATCGTATTCGACCTTGCCGTAGGCGTCCCAGTAGCGGGGAAAAATCTCCTCGGCACGTCCCTCGAACCGCAACGCGATGTCCGGGTAGCCCCGCCGGATGCTGCCCAGCCACCGACCCGCGCCTTGCGCGAAAGTGCCGCCGGTGCCGCCGCGCATGCCGGTGAGACTCAGCCCGAGTGAAGCCGAGGGGCGTGGTCGGGCGGGAGTCAGCGTTTCCATGGCCAGGACGCCGCCAGCCCGGTTGCCAAAATCGGAGTTGAATCCTCCTGTCATCAGGTCGAGCCGGCTGATGATCTGCAGGTCGATGATCGAGAGGGCCCCATCGACGTCTTTGAGGTGAAAAGGTTCGAGCAGGTCGGCTCCGTCGAGCCGGACCAGCAACTGGCGCTGGGGCGCGCCACGCACCCAGAACTTGGCGGTGAAATCGTCGGCGGCGACCCCCGGAAGGCGCGCGATGGATCGGAAAAGATCCTCGCCGACCTGCGGCAGGGTCTCGAGGTCTTTATGCGTGAGTGTCGCAATAGAACCATCCCCTTCCGGCGACAGGCTGAAACGGCTGGGGGTGACAACCATGCGCTCGAGGCGCACCAGCGGTTCATCACCGGGAGCGGCGGGTGGATTGCTCCCGGCGGCGGCCAACGGGGCCCACAGTGAGAACAAAGCAACAAGGACCACCGGATGGACACGACAGCAGGGCGGACACATGCAGAATTTATAAAGCGGTGCGGGCGCGGAGAGGCGACAAATATCGCGACCCAGGTGCGTCTCCACGGTAATTTTGGAAATATTCGGACCTATTTCCTGGGGACTTATGACGCAACGATGTGCAATAAGCCCCCGTTAAGCACCACCGATCAAGAAAGGTTTGGTGCCGATACCGGTGCCGGCAGGGCGATTTAACGCAGGGTCATGGGGCGGTGTGCCCCGGGCCCTGATACCAAGCCACCAGTTCCGCGGTGCCGGCGGCCATGGTGACGCGCGGCGCATAGCCGAGGTCGCGGCGCGCGGCGGTGATATCGAACCAGTGATCTTTGGCGAGTTCGGCGGCAATAAAGCGGGTCATGGGCGGCTCTCCTTTCAGAGGCAACACGCGCCATGCGGCCTCGCACGCCGCCCCGATAGCGGTGGCGGCGCCGAGCGGAATACTTTTTGTCACCGGTGGTTTTTCGAGTGCGATGAGCAGGCCGTTAATCCAGTCCCAGAGTACGACAGGTTCGCCGTTGGTAATGTAGAACGCCTTGCCGGCGGCCGCCGGCAAGGCGTCATGTATTACATGGCACTTTGCCAGAGCTTGCTCCGCTTGCAGGTGGGCGTCCACGGCGTTATCGATGTGGACCATGTCCACGCGGTTGCGGCCGGAGCCGACGATGCGAAGCTGGCCGGCGTGGGCGCGGGCAAGCAGGCGCGGCACGAGATGCGGGTCACCGACACCCCAGATGAGGTGCGGGCGCAGAGCGACGGTGTGGAGTTCTGGTGAATTGGCGGCGAGTACCTCGCGCTCAGCGATAGCCTTGGTGAGCGGATAAGGACTCGGGCAGGAGGTGGTGAGTGGGAGGGATTCATCCACGCCGGCGAGGTCGTGGCCGTTATAGATCACGCTTGGAGTGCTTGTGTGGACAAAATTACGCACACCATGACGGCGGCAGCCCGCGAGGAGGGCGCGCGTGCCGAGCACATTGGTGCGGAAGAAATCGTCGTAGCGGCCCCAGACGCCAACCCGGGCGGCAGTATGGAAGACGGTGGTAATATCCGTGCAGGCGGCTTCGACCGCCGGGGCGTCGTCAAGTGAGGCGCGGATGAACTTCACGCCGCGGGTGGTGAGGTCAGGCGCCGGCGTGCGGCCGAGCACAGTGACGGTGCGGCCTTGCGTCAGGAGTCGCTCCACAATGCGCCGGCCGAGGAATCCGGTGCCACCGGTGACAAGGATGCTCATCGCTTGGGATCGCTGGTGTAGCCTTTGGCGGTGGCGGCCCACCTGGCGAGGGCGAGCCGGTGGATTTTTGCATTGTGCCGCACATCCACCGGCAGCTGCGGATGAAAATAAAAGGTCTTGATGGGGGCAGTGTGAGGGTAGGTCAGGGCGAGCTGACGGAATTCACGGGCGAGGGTTCGCGCTTCGCGGGAATCACGCACGTCGGATTCGACCACCAGGGCGGGCAACTGTAGACCACACGGACCGAGGCCGATGAGGGCGCAGCGCGCGGCCCGCGGGTGAAACCGGAAGACCTGTTCGCAGGGTTCCGGGAAGAGCGGACCGGTGGAGGTGGTCACGCGCTCGACCTTGCGGCCGCAGAACCAGAGCCGGCCGCTGGCATCGAGATATCCAACATCGCCCATGCGGTGCCAGAGGGTCGTGCCAGCGGTGATCTTGGCGACGGCGGTGGGTGCCGGCAGCGCATCGTAGGTCTTGGTGACCACCGGACCGCTGACAATGATCTCGCCGGTTTCTCCAGGAGGGAGTTCGTGCAGCCCTGCGTCAGCGGAAGTGAGAGCCACGATTTTGACCGCGATACCGGGCAGCGGCCGGCCGACACAGGCGCCGCGGACCGAAGTGGGATCAACTTCCGCGGCCGAGATGGAGCTGACCGGCAGCGCCTCGGTGGCCCCATAGGGACTGTGCAAGGTGCCGTGAGGGAGCCAGCGGGCGGGATTGGTCCAAAGCGCGGCGGGCACAGGGGCGCCGGCACAGAGCACGCGGCGGAGCGAGGGAAGGGTGAGGTTTTCGGCGAGGCAGTGCCGCTGGATTTTAAACCAGAGCGTGGGTGAGCCGAAGGAATTTGTGACGCCCTCCTGCCGGATGGCCTGCACGATTTTGCCGGGGTCCACCGCGGCCGGGCGGCGGGGGTCCAACTCAGGGACCACGGTGGTCATGCCGAGAGCGGGATTGAAAAGTGCGAAGATAGGGAGCATCGGCAGGTCCACCTCACCCGGCTGGATGTCGTAGGCTTCGCGGATGAGCCGGACCTGTGCCTCAAACATGCCGTGCTCGTAGCACACGCCCTTCGGGACACCGGTGGAACCGGAGGTGAACAACACGGCGGCCAGATCGGAGGACGTACTCGCCGTAATGCTGTATTTTGGAATTTTGATTCCGGCTTGGGCCAGCCGGGCGGTGAGTGCACCACTCGCCGGGATACGGACCTTGACGCTACGGAAGGTTGGGCGGAAAAACCGGCTGAGGAGCAGGGCGAGCGGGATGCCGACAAGGACGCGGGGTTGCGAGTGCCGGACGCAATGCAGGAAGTTTTGCAGGCCCATGCCGGGATCAATGACAATGGGCACGGCACCAACCTTGAAGAGTGCGAAGGCGGCGGCGATGAGTGGCAGCCCCTGTTTCACCATAAGCAGGGTGCGGTCGCCGCGCTGCACGCCTGCGGCGGCGAGGCGGGCACACCAGGCATCCACTTCACGGTCGAGATCGGCGAAGGTAAGGGTCAGATAATCGATGGCGCCGGTGGCGGCGCGCCCACGAGGGATTTTCAGCGCCGGGTGATCCGGCTGGCGTGCCGCCATGAGCGGCAGGTGGCGCGCAATATTGGCGGATTCGGCCATCGGGGAGGCCCGCACTCAGCCGTGCTTCAGGGCGGGGATGCTGCGCAGAATGTCGGCCTGCCAGGGCAGCAGGATCTCGTCGAGTTTTCGGGGGTGGTGGGCAATTTGCGCGAGTTGGGAGCGGGTGGCGATGAGGGTGGGCTCAATTGAGAGCTTGGCGGCGAGCTTGTCACGGTCGGCTTTGATGCGGTCCTGTAGGGCCACCTCGGCCATGGTGAGGGAAAGATGGTTGGGGTCGCGCCCGCGGCGACGGGGCAGGGAGTGCGGGTCGCGGGCGAGTCCGGCGCGCACGGCGGCGGCGAGCGAGGGAAACAGGCGACCGTGGCGCTTGCCCAAATGCACCTGAGTGAGGATGGTCTCCTCAGTGTCGCCGAATTCGGCGGCTCCAGCGAGTTGGAGGAGGAGTTTGTTGCCACAGACCTTGAAGGGCGGAGTATCGAGGAGCTGGGCCTGTTGCTCGCGCCAGTGCCAGACTGCGTGGAGAACACCCAAGCCGGCGCCGCGGAGGCGCTCGCTCTGGCCGATGCGCCAGTCGTTTTCATCGGGCACGGCAAAGCCGGTGCGGCCGGCTTCGATTTGCGCGCAGCACTGCTGTTCGAGCCACTCCATGCGCCGCAGGCGAATGAGTTCGCGCTTGAGCAGGGCGCGCAGGGCGGGCAGGTGCCAGACATCAAGCGCCGCATAGTCGAGCATCTTTTGGGTGAGCGGCCGCCGCGACCAATTGGCTTTCTGAGATTCCTTGGAAAGCTTCACGCCAAAGTGATCTTCGAGCAGGGAGGCGAGGCCGACACGCGGACGGTTGAGGAGCTGCGCGGCAAGCATGGTATCGAAGATACTGTGCGGGCGGAAACGGCAGAGGTCATGCAACAGGCGTAAGTCAAAATCGCTGCCGTGCATAATGAAGTGCTTTTGCTCGAGGCGTTTCCAGAGTCCGTCGAGGGGCAGACCGGCGAGCGCATCCACGAGAAAGACCCTGCCGTCCACGAGAAATTGGAGGAGGCAGAGACGGGTCTTGTAGTGAAACATGTTGTCCGCCTCGGTATCGAGGGCGACCTCGTCCACGCGGTCGAGGGCGGTGAACAGCGGGGCGAGCTGGCCGGGCTGGTCGATGAGCTGATAGATCGGCGCGGGGGAGATGATCTTGGCGCCGAGCAGGCGGCGCAGGCGCAGGGGAAGGAAGCGGGAAATCATTAGGCGGGTAGCGGCGGGAAGGCTCACCCTTCCGAACGGAACGTTCAACGTCCAAGTAAGATAAAATTAGTAATCCGCTGCGCCGGGGCACCTAATCTCCAGGCCGGTTTCCAGATATGGCCGGTTGGGATACAGAACCAATCACCCGGCCCATGCGGTAAGAAAGGCATCAATCAACTGAGGGAGGTCGGCACTGTAACCACCCTCGAGAATGGCGGCGGTGGGGCGGTCAGCCTCGCGGAGCCAGCGGCCGAGGACGGCAAAGTCAGTGGTTTCGAGCGTCATGTCCGTGATGGGATCCTGCGCATAGGCGTCGAAGCCGGCGGAGACGAGGATGAGGTCGGGGTTGAAATTGAGGACGACCTGCCAGGATTCGGCGAGGGCGACCATGTGCCCGGCGCGCGCGGTATGGGGGCGCACCGGCCAGTTACGGCAGTTGTCAAAGGACGCGGTGCCAGTGCCGGGATATCCGGGTGCCTGATGAACCGAGGTGAAGAGCAGGCCCGGGCGACCAAGGAGGATGGACTCGGTGCCATTGCCATGGTGCGCGTCAAAATCCCAGACTGCGACCCGACGCGCGCCCTGCCCTTGCGCCCGTATTGCGGCGATGGCGATTTGGTTGAGATAGCAGAAGCCCATTGCTTGGTCGGCGGTGGCGTGATGGCCGGGCGGACGCATGAGGCTGAAAACATTTTCGCCGTCCAAGGCGACTGCCGCGGCTACACAGGCGGCGCCAACGGCGCGGCGGGCATGATCAAATATGCCCTCGAAGTAAGGCGTGTCGGCGTCGAAGTCCCGTGGTTGCTGCAATCGTCTGAGGAAGGTGGCGGCATGGGCGCACAGCAGGGTGGATTCGTCCGCCACCGGTGGCATTTGCCAAAACCAGTCGGGATGAGCGGTGCGAAGATGAATGGCGCTGCGGATGATCCGGGCCGGCTGCTCCGGCCGCATCGAGGAGCCGTAGTCGGCGCACCGTGAATCGTGCAGGAGGATCACGACGCATTCCTTATTGGCGGAGGGTTCGTTGGAGCAGGGCCGGATCGTCGCCGACCAGCGCGGTTACACCGAAACTGGCCAGTCGCCGCATGTCGACCGGCCGGTTGACCGTCCAACACCACACGCTGTGGCCACGGATTCTAAAATACCGCACAAAGGCGGCGGATTTTACGTCGCGCTGGTCGATGCAAAGACAGGCGGCGCCCACTGCGGCCATTTTGCGGACGAGCGTAGGGGCGGTGTGCGACCCGGAGTAGATAAGCATTCGTGGCATTGAGGGCGCGAGCCGGGCAGCCGTGTTCAGGATGGACAATGAAAACGATGACAGGATCACACCTGCCTGCGCCCGGGCCGCCCTCACCGCACGGAGCACCGGGGCGACCGGCACACCAGGTTTGATTTCGATCTGCACGATGGCGCGTCCGCGGATGAGCCGGAGAACAGCGGAAAGCCGGGGAATGGGCTCGGCACCACCAATGCGCAGCGACCGGAGTTCGCGCCAGGTGGCGTGGGTGCCCCGGCGGCGGCAGCCGTTCAACCGCTGAAAATTTGGGTCGTGATACACGAAGGGCACGCCGTCGCGGGTCACGTGCACGTCGAGTTCGATGCCGTCAACCCCGAGAGCCAGGGCTCGGCGGAACGCGGCGAATGTGTTTTCAGGTTGCTCGACGGAGGCCCCGCGGTGGGCGATGACCAAGGGGCGGCGATTTGTGATTTGCGGTTGGCTGGCACTCATGGCTTAGTGGCCGATACATGGCGCGACCGAGGTGATTCGTTAGGCCATCGCCACCAACAAACAAGCAATATGAAAGTCGTCGTGCTCTGCTCCGGCGGGATGGACTCAGTGACCGCGCTCCACTGGGCGCGGCGGGAGCATGCGGTGAACGCGGTGCTGAGCTTCGACTATGGGGCCAAGCACAACCACCGCGAGTTGCCGTTGGCGGCGGAACACGCGGCGCGGTCGGGGGTGAGGCACGTGGTGATCACGCTCGACTTTGTGAACCGGCTGTTTGCCTCGGATCTGCTGAAAAGCGGTGGCGAGATTCCCGAGGGGCACTACGCAGCGGAGAACATGAAGCAGACGGTGGTGCCGTTCCGGAACGCCATCCTGCTTTCGATTGCGTGCGGGTTTGCCGAGAGTGTGGGCGCGGAGGGGTTGGTAATTGCAGCGCACGGCGGCGACCACGCCATCTATCCGGACTGCCGGGAGGATTTCATGCAGGCGATGGGTGACGCTATGCGATTGGGGACGTATGTAGGCGTGAAGCTACTGCGGCCGTTCATCGCCTTGAGCAAGGGACAGATTGTGGCCGAGGGGGTCCGGCTCGGCGTGGATTTTGCGCGCACCTGGTCATGTTACAAGGGAGGGGCCGTCCACTGCGGCAAGTGCGGCACCTGCGTCGAGCGGCGCGAGGCCTTCATTTTGGCAGGATTGAAAGACCCCACGGTTTATATGGCAATTGATCCCCTGCCCCAACCTCCCGGAGATAACCATCAATGAACCACCATCATCATCACTGATGGGCTTCAAGATCAGGGCTCATTTGC
Organism: uncultured Opitutaceae bacterium; assembly: GCA_903952145.1. GTDB lineage: Bacteria > Verrucomicrobiota > Verrucomicrobiia > Opitutales > Opitutaceae > UBA2377. The sequence goes on from CAJBES010000198.1 coordinate 33,173, forward strand.
ATAAGTCCGAGGTTTCGAAAAACACCGATGTTTATTTCTGAGATATTTTATTCACTGCAGGGTGAGGGCGAGTTGACCGGGGTGCCGTCGGTATTCGTGCGCACCAGTGGCTGTAACTTGCGCTGCAACTGGTGCGACACACCTTATGCCTCGTGGAATCCCGAGGGTCAGCCGCACACGATCGAGCAGGTGGTGGAAGCGGTGCAGGCACATGCGGTTGCGCGCCATGTGGTATTAACCGGCGGCGAACCCATGATCGCTCCAGAGATCCACGCGCTGGTAGACGAGCTGAAATTGCTGGGTTACCATATTACGATTGAGACGGCGGCCACAGTGGCACCGGAAGGGATCGCGTGCGACCTTGCCTCGCTTTCGCCGAAACTGCTGAACTCGGCGCCCGACGACCGGCTCAGCCTCATCTGGCGGAAAAAACACGAGGCTCTGCGCTGGCAGCCGGAGGTGGTGCGGGCGTGGATGGCGGCGTATGCCCACCAACTCAAGTTTGTCATCGCGCAGCCGGCGGACGTGGACGAACTGGAGGCCATGCTGGCCTCGTTGCATGTCGAGATTCTTCCGCACAAGGTGCTGCTGATGCCGGAAGGGGTGACCCTCGAGGAGATCCGGGGGCGCGCCGGTTGGCTAGGGGAACTGTGCAAGGCGCGTGGTTATCGTTACGCCCACCGATTGCAGCTTGAACTTTATGGCAACAGGCGCGGCACCTGACGGCGGGCCTGCTCCCCTGCCCCGCAAACTCTCGGAGGAGCTTGCGGAACTGCGCCGGCGCTTTACTGAGAAGCCGGTGACGCTGCGCGAAGTCATCCATACCCTGCACGGCCGGGCCTACACGCTGCTGCTCATTCTCTTTGCCCTGCCCTTCATCACGCCGCTTCCCCTGCCGGGGCTGTCCACACCGTTCGGGCTCGCCATCGCCTTTATTGCGCTGCGGTTGACGCTGGGTCAAAAGCCGTGGCTGCCGATGAAACTCCAACGCAAGGAGCTGCCGGCGGGTTTTTTTACCAAGGTCTTCACCGTAGCGGCGCGTGTGATCAGCTTCATGGAAAAATTTCTCCGACCGAGGCTGGCGGTGCTCACCAGCTCGGGGATGCTGCAACAATTGCACGCCTTCATAATCCTGCTCGCGGCCCTGAGCCTGCTGCTGCCATTACCGATTCCATTCACCAATTCATTCCCTGCGTGGACGATCCTGTTGCTGGCGGGCGGACTGCTGGAGCGAGACGGGGTGTTCATCCTCGCCGGTTACACGGTGTTCGCATTTGGGGTGCTGTATTTCATTTTCCTCGGCGAGGCGGCGGCGCAGCTCGTGGAGGCATTGCTGCACTGGCTGAGAGCCTGAGTAAATTCAGTCGTAGCACCCGTCCGGAAATTCTCAACACCAGCGACCGGGATGATCCGTGCACCGGTGAAGGCCGCGGGTTTTCCCTGCGCCACGACCGGGACGGTCGAGACGGCGAACGGCGCGCCGGAACCAAAAAGCGGGATAATATTAGGCCAGCAAGGCCCGGGTCACACCGTCGGCAAATGCAAAGGGTCACATCACGGCCCGCGACCGGGCGGGGGTCAATAGCGGGGCCACGACGGCGGTGCCGATGATGCCGCTGATGATGCCGAGCGACCAGCTGATGGAAAACTTTCCGCCGAAAGGGTCGTTGAGCTACACCATCTTCAGAGCACAAAGACCAGCACGGGACCGGGGCCGTATTTCAGAAAGTGAAATTTGTGCATCACGCCAGCCGGCAAAAGATTATTGCGCGCAGACCCAGAATGACGAACTCAACTCAACGGTGTTTCTGCCAGTCGAGCTTGTGCTGGTCGATCCAGCGGTAGTGGTCGGCGTAACGGAGGCCGGCGGCGGAATTCTCGTCGAGGATGACGGTGGCACGCGGGTGCAGTTGGAGCGCGGAACCGGGACAGATGGCGGAGAGCGGGCCCTCAATCATGTGCTCGACAGCGCGGACCTTGGCGGGACCAAAGGCGAGCAGCAGGCAGCGACTGGCGTCGAGGATGGTGCCGATACCCATGGTGAGGGCATGCTTCGGCATGGATTCGAAGGAGCCGAAAACCGCGCTGTTGTCGCGCAAGGTCTGTTCGGAGAGGATTTTTATCCACGTGCGGGAGCGGAGTGAACCGGTGGGCTCGTTGAATCCGATGTGGCCGTTGCGGCCCAGCCCGAGGAGCTGGATATCAATGCCGCCGGCATCGAGTATCCGCTGTTCGTAGCCGCGACACTCGGCGTGCAGATCCAGCGCGGTGCCGTCGGGCACATGGGTGCGCTTGAGGTCGATATTGATGTGCTGGAAAAGATTTTCCCGCATGAACCACCGGTAGGACTGGTCGTGGGTCGCGGGCAGACCGACGTATTCGTCCAGGTTGAAGGTGGTGACGCGGCTGAAATCGAGCCCTTCGTCGCGGTGCAGACGGATGAGTTCCTGATAAAGGCGCAGCGGAGTGCGGCCGGTGGCGAGGCCGAGGACGGCGTCAGGCTTCTCGCGAACGACGCGGGCGATGATCCTGGCGCCGAGCACGCAGCCGATGTCGGCATTCTCGCGGATGAGGACTTCCATGGTGGGGTTAGGACTAGGCGGACCAGCGCGGGCCGACAAGCGCCGACTGAACTTATGGATTTTCCACCTTGAAACGGATCAGTGTCTTAAGCGGGCCCGTAGTTTCTTGATCTCAGGGCTGACCGCGCCGCAATTTCCGCCGCTACAACCTTGGGAAGGGTCTTTGCGAACAGCGCGCTTCACCAGCCAGATTGTGGCGACGGCCACAATGGTGAGGGCAAGGACGGACTGGATTTCCGGTGTCATGTCAGAAACCCAGCGCCCGGCCGGCCTGATAGACGATGAAGGACACCAGCCAGGCGGTGCCGGTCATGTAAGCGATTTGGAACAGCGGCCATTTCCATGAGTTGGTTTCACGCCGCACAATCGCGATGGTGCTCATGCATTGCATGGCGAAAACATAGTAGATCATCAACACGATGCATACAAGCGGAGTGAACAGCGCCGCCCCGTCGGGCCAGGTGGCGTGACGCAGGGCTTCGCGGAGCGGCGTAGAGTCGGCGTCCGTTCCGGCGACGCCGAAAATGACGCCCATCGAGCTGACGAAGACCTCGCGGGCGGCGAAGGAGGTGACGAGCCCGATGCCGATGCGCCAATCGAAACCAAGCGGCTTGATGGCGGGTTCGAGAAGGTGGCCGGCCTGGCCGGCGAAGCTGCCGGCAATCTGGGCCGCGGGCGTGGCGGCGGGATCGGGGTGTTTCGGATAGGTGGTGAGACACCACAGCACGATCGAGATGCCAAGGATGATGGTGCCGGCGTTTTTCAGGAACAGCCAACCACGCTCGAACATCTGGCGGAGGATGTCTTGAAAGCGTGGCGGCTGGTAGGGCGGCAGTTCGAGGATCATCAACGGCGGGGCGCTTCGGAGCAGAGTGCGCTTGAACAGCCACGCGAAACCGAACGCGCCGAGTGTGCCAAGTGCATACATGAAGAACATGATGCCGACTTTAGTCGTGGCGGACACAGCTTCACTGGGGAGCAGTGTGGCAATCATGAGCAGATAGACCGGAAGACGGGCCGAGCAACTTAGCAATGGGGCGACAAGGATGGTAATAAGACGGTCCTTGGCGTTTTCGATGGTGCGGGTTGCCATGATGCCCGGAATGGCGCAAGCATAGGAGCCGAGGAGCGGGATGAAAGATTTGCCGTGAAGGCCGACCTTGCTCATGGGCCGGTCCATAAGAAACGCTGCACGGGCCATGTAACCCGTGCTCTCGAGGAGGCCAACAAAGAAAAACAGGATCAGAATCTGCGGCAGAAAGATCACGATTCCGCCCACACCGCCAATGACGCCGTCGGAGAGCAAATCACGCAGATCGCCCTGGGCCATCGCGCCTTTAACCCCGGCCCCAAGCGCGGCGACCCCGAGATCGATCCAATGCATTGGGTACTCGGCGAGGGTGAAGATACTGAAAAAAAGCGCGGTCATGATCGCGCCAAAAACCACCCAACCCCACAGTGAATGCACGAGCACGGCATCTATCTGGTCCGAGAGAGAAGGACCTGTTTCACGCGGCCGGCGGATGATATCGCGGCAAATTTGATGGATGGCCTCATGGCGGCTATGGATCAGGGTGCGGGACCAGTCGATCCCCTGCCCCGCCCAGCGCTGGCGCCAGGTGTCGAGCTGTGCCATGGTGCGGGTGCTGAGTGGCTTCGAGCCGGCAACGCGCAAGGTCTCCAAATCAGTGAGCAGCAGTAACGCTTCGGCGCGGGCAATGAGCGGTGCCCGGAGGTCGGCATCAATCAGGGTGGCCTGGATTTCGGCCACAGCGGGGGCGATAGGGGCTGGCACGTCCCAGTGGTGCCGGGCCAGCGGTAGTTCCGTGCGGCTCATGGCAAGGCGAAGCTCAACGAGGCCTTTGCCGTGGACCGCGGAGCACGGGATGACCGGGACGCCGAGTTTGTCCTCCAGTTCTGTTAAATCTAGCTTGATGCCGTTGTGGATGGCCAAATCTATCATGTTGACCGCGACGATGACCGGCCTGCCTAGGTCGAGGATCTGATGGACGAGGTAGAGATGGCGTTCGAGATTGGAGGCATCGACCACGCAAATGATGCGGTCGGGCTGCGGTGTGTCGGCCCGGCGGCCGAGGAGGACATCGCGGGTGACGGCTTCGTCGGGTGAGCGCGCCGCGAGCGAGTAGGCTCCGGGGAGGTCGATGATTTTCATCGGTCGCCCGTGTTGCGAGAAAGTCTCGCCGATTTTCTTTTCGACCGTGACCCCGGGGTAGTTGCCGACTTTCTGACGGAGTCCGGTGAGAGCGTTGAAAAGGGTAGTTTTGCCGCAGTTGGGATTACCGACCATGGCATAGACCGGCATGCGGCTGACAGCGACACCCGGGTGCATGCCTAGCGGCACGGCAACGATGTGGGGCGGCAGGTCCGTTCGTGTTACCGAACCCTCTCTCCCAGCGCGTGGTGCTTCAGCCATAACACGCGGCGGTGTTTAATGTGCGACAGCGGGCAAATGCTCCACCAGGATGCATCTGGCGGCGTCGTGATTGAGGGCTAAGCGGGTGCCGTTCACGAGACAAAGGCTCGTGCTGGAGCCTGATAGCTTGGTGACCAGTGCGGCTTCGCCAAAACCCATTTCACGGATGCGCTGACGAAAGCTCTCATCACCCGTGAGCCGGCAGATGCGCCCTGTGATGCCGGCAGGAAGCTGGCATAACGCAATGGGTGAAAATTGGCTGGATTTACTCACTGATCTCTATTTAATTAAAATGAGACTGAGTTTCAAGGGCAATATGGCGCTTGATCCAATAAAAACGCGATCTGAGAGCCGCGCTTGGTTGAAACAAAGGGATGAAATCAGTGGCGCCGACGTTTCATCGCGAGCTGGACACCAGCGAAGCGCACCATACCTTGTAGTTGTTCGAATTCATTGGGATTCATGTCTTTAGCGTCATTGATGGCCTGTTCGGCGCGTTTCATGGCCTCCTCAACGGTCTTTTCGTCAATCTGTTCCTCAGTGATGGCTCGTTCAGCGAGCACCGAAACATTGTCGCCGACGATTTCAGCAAAACCGCCACCAACGGCCAGATGGAGGGTTTGCGTGCCCTTGATGACACGCAGTTCCCCGTCCTCAACTTGGGTGAGGAGAGGAATGTGGCCCGGGAGAATGCCGATTTCTCCCTCCCGTGTGGGTATGACTACGCTGTCGATGGTGTCGGAATACACCTTCGCCTCGGGCGTGACTATTTCGAGCGTGAGCGGCATGGCGGATTACTTCTTTGTGGTGGCGAGCACCTCATCGATGCCGCCCTTCATGTAAAAATCGCCTTCAGCGACGTCGTCTAGCTGGCCGTCGAGGATCATCTTGAAGCCGCGGACGGTATCTTTGACGGAAACATACTTGCCGGCGGTGCCGGTGAAGACCTCGGCTACGGTGAACGGCTGCGAAAGGAAGCGCTGAATCTTGCGGGCGCGATAGACGGTGAGTTTGTCCTCGGCTGAGAGTTCATCGAGGCCGAGAATGGCGATGATATCCTGCAGATCCTTGTAGCGCTGGAGCACACGCTGGACTTCACGGGCGACGTAATAGTGCTCTTCGCCGACCACGTCGGGCGCGAGCGCCTTCGAGGTCGAGGAAAGCGGATCTACGGCCGGATAAATGCCAAGCTCCGAGATCGCGCGATCGAGCACGATGGTGGAATCGAGGTGGGCAAAGGTGTTCGCCGGCGCCGGGTCGGTGAGATCGTCGGCGGGCACGTAGACGGCCTGCACGGAGGTGATGGAGCCTTTTTTCGTCGAGGTGATGCGCTCCTGCAGCAGGCCCATCTCGTTGGCGAGTGTCGGCTGGTAGCCGACCGCCGAGGGTGAACGGCCGAGGAGCGCAGACACCTCGGAACCGGCTTGCGAAAAACGGAAGATGTTGTCGATAAAGAGGAGCACGTCCTGATTTTTTTCGTCGCGAAAATATTCGGTCATCGCGAGCGCAGCGAGGCCGACGCGCAGACGCGCGCCCGGCGGTTCGTTCATCTGGCCATAGACGAGCGCAACCTTGGACTTGCTCAGATCCTTCTGGTCGATGACCCCAGCTTCGGACATTTCATGGTAAAGGTCGTTGCCTTCACGGGAGCGTTCCCCAACACCGGCAAAAACGGAGTAACCGCCGTGGGCCTTGGCGATGTTGTTGATCAGTTCAAGAATGACAACGGTCTTGCCGACGCCGGCGCCGCCGAAGGCCCCGGCCTTTCCGCCCTTGGTGAAGGGGCAGATCAAGTCGATGACCTTGATGCCGGTTTCAAGAATTTCCGCCGTGGTTTCCTGCTCGGCGAGCGTGGGCGCCGGCCGGTGAATCGGATATCGTTTGTCGAAGGTGACCGGGCCTTTGCCATCCACGGTGTCGCCGGTGACATTAAAGATGCGGCCGAGCACGCCCGCGCCGACAGGCACGGTGATAGGCGAGCCGGTGTCGACGACCGGCATCCCGCGCACGAGGCCCTCGGAGGATGACATTGCGATGGTGCGCGCGACACCAGCTCCGAGATGCTGCTGAATTTCAAGTGTGAGCTTTTCCTGGCGGCCGGCGGCGCTGAACTCGACGACGAGTGCCTGATAGATGGGCGGGATCGCGTTTTCCGCGAACTGGACGTCGACGACGGCGCCGATAACTTGGAGGATTTTGCCGGTGTTCATTGGGTAAAAGGCGGGCGTTGGATGACGGTGGGGTTTAAAAAACTAGGCCGCAGAGAACTGCGCGGCGGTGATCTCCAGAATTTCCTGCGTGATGCTTGCCTGGCGCGCCTTGTTGTATTCGAGCGTAAGATCATCAAGGAGTTTCGTGGCGTTGTCTTTCGCTGTCTTCATCGCCACCATGCGCGCGCTGTGCTCGGACGCTTTCGCGGTGAGCACGAGTTGGTAGAGGTGGCGGTTCATATAGAACGGCAGCAAGGCCTCAAGCACGCTGTGGGCGTCGGGTTCAAAGAGCATTTCGCGCGTGTCGGGCGCCCGGCCTTGTCCGGGGGTGGTGGCGGTCTGCTGCTGCAGGACAAACTCCTGCAGATTAGCGAGCGGCAGCACTGGGCGCAAAATTGCCTCCTGCACGAGCGTGTTCCGGAAATGCGGGTAAATGACCTCGATGGTGTCGATGACCCCGGCAAGGAAATGCTGCACCATGAACTCGGACACGGTCTTCACTTCATTGAAGGCCACGCGATCGGTCACGGGAAAATCGGCGACCAGATCGCGTTTCGTGCGGGCGATGAACTGCGAACCCTTGCGACCGATGACGTAGTATTTGGCTGGCGTCTTGATGTCGGTGACCACTTTGAAAAGGTTGGAGTTGAGCGGACCGCAGAGGCCCTTATCCGTCGTGATGAGCAGAATGCCCCGGGTGCGCACCGGGCGCTGCACGAGGAACGGGTGCTGCGATTCCTCGACGCGATGAGCGAGTGCCGCGAGCATGGTGGTCATGAGCTGCGTGTAGGGCCGGCCAGCGAGCGCCGCCTGCTGCGCCTTCTTCATTTTAGACGCCGCCACCAACTCCATCGCCTTAGTGATCTGGCGGGTGTTTTTGACCGATTTGATGCGGCGGCGGATGTCGCGGGTGGAGGGCACGGGATGAAAAAGGGGCTAGCGCGGCTGCACGGAGGGGCGAAAACGCGGGAGCATCAGGCGGTAAAGGTGGCTTTCCACTCTTCACAGGCGGACTGAAGCTGGGCCTCAAGGTCTTTGTCGAGCGCCGCCTTGGTGCGAATAGCGGTGAGGAGGGCGTCCTTGCGTGTCGTAAAAAACTGCCGCAGGGAACTCGCGGCGGTGACCACCAGCTTCACGTCGATCGGATCAAAGAAGCTCTTCTGCATCGCGAAGAGAATCGCGACCTGCAGTTCGATCGGAATCGGGTTGAACTGCGGTTGCTTGAAGAGTTCGACGATGCGCGACCCGCGATCGAGCTGCGCCTTGGTCTTCGCATCGAGGTCGGAGCCGAATTGCGCGAAAGCGGCGAGTTCGCGGAACTGCGCGAGTTCGCCCTTGAGTTTGCCGCCGACCTGCTTGGTGGCCTTGATCTGCGCGGCGGAGCCGACGCGTGAGACGGAGAGGCCGACGGACACGGCGGGACGAATGCCCTGATTGAAGAGATCGGTCTCGAGAAAAATCTGGCCGTCGGTGATCGAGATGACATTGGTTGGAATGTAAGCGGACACGTCGCCAGCTTGCGTTTCGATGATCGGGAGGCCGGTGAGCGAGCCCTTGCCGTCGAGGCGCGCACAGCGCTCCAAGAGGCGGGAGTGGAGATAAAATACATCGCCCGGATACGCTTCGCGGCCGGAGGGGCGTTTTAAAATGAGCGAAATCTGGCGGTAGGCGACGGCGTGCTTCGAGAGATCGTCGTAAACAATAAGCGCATCCATGCCATTTTCCATGAACCACTCGCCCATCGCGGCGCCGGAGAAGGGCGCAATGTATTGGTTCGCCGGGTTGTCCGCGGCGGGCGCGGCCACGATGATAGTGTATTCGAGCGCGCCGGCGGCTTCGAGCGCGGACATCGTGCGGACAATGTTCGAGTTTTTCTGACCGATGGCGACGTAGATGGAGTAGACGGGGCGGAAATTTTTGTCGCCGCTCGCGAAGCCGACCTTGTTGATCTTCGCCTGGTTGATGATCGTGTCGATGCAGATGGTGGTCTTGCCGGTGCCGCGGTCGCCGATGATGAGTTCGCGCTGGCCGCGGCCGATTGGAATCATCGAGTCGATCGCCATGATGCCGGTGAGAAGCGTCTGTGAGACGGATTTGCGTACGATGATGCCGGGAGCGATTTTTTCGACGGGATAGAATTCTGTCGCGGCAAGCGGACCTTTGCCATCAACGGGATTGCCCAGCGCATCAACCGCGCGACCGAGGAGCGATTTGCCGACGGGTACGGAGAGGAGGCGGCCGGTGGTCTGGACTTCGTCGCCCTCCTTGAGTTTTGCGATGTCACCGAGGATGACGCAGCCAACTTCGTCTTCTTCAAGGTTGAGCGCGATGCCAATGGCGCCGCCGGGAAACTGCACCATCTCGTTATACATCACGGCGGACAGGCCTTCGATTTTGGCGACGCCGTCGGCGATGGTGCGGATGATGCCGGTATTCTTCTTAACCACCCTGTTGGATAGTTCGGCGATCTGCTGTTCGATTTGTTCTAGGACGGTGCTCATGGCGCGGCGGACAGGGTTGGGTTTTTAAAAAGGTTCAGACGGTGGAGAGATTGGCCAGTTGGGCGGCGACGGAAGACTCGTAGACGTCGTCGCCGACGCGCACGCGCAAGCCGGCGATCAGGCGCCCATCCTGTCGGGCGGTGGCGGTGATAGGGCGCTGGTATTTCTGCGTGAGGGCACCCGCGATGGCGCGGAGGACGTCATCCGCCACCGGGCCGGCGTGTTCCACGAGCGCGTTGCTCCGGGCGAGTTCGGTGGTGATATAACGCCGGTAAGTCTTCAGCACAAGGAGCGGATGGGCCGGGGGGTGTTTCTCGAGATAAGCGAGCACGCCGGTTACCTGCGCGGTGGACACAAGGCCGTTAACCAGGCTCAGTTGGAAGAGCTGGCGGGCGAGCTGTTGTGCTTGCTTGTGGTGGGCGGCGGCCATGTCGGGACGAATCAGACGACGGTGAGTTCCTTGGAGGCGGCCTCGTTGTAGGCGGCGCGGTCGGCCTCGGAAAGTTGTTTAGTGAGGACACGCTCGGCGGTGACAACGACAAGGCGGGCAATTTCGGTGCGGGCCTCGGCGAGCATCTTGCGGTGCTCCAACTCGATGGCTTGCTGCCCCTTGGCGAGCATGTCGCTGATACGGGTTGCGGTCTCCTGAGACTGTCGGTCGAGGTGGTCTTTGGCGGTTTGACGCGCCTCATCGATGATCTTGCCGGCGTTGACCTGAGTCTGTTTGAGGATGGCGGCGCTTTCCTCCTGCGTAGCCGCAAGTTTAGCCTTGGCGTCCTCGGCATCCTTGAGGCCGGACTCGATCTTGTGCTGGCGTTCGTCGAGCGTGGCGAGGACGGGTTTGAACGCGAACTTCCAAAGGATGACCGCGACGATGGTGAAGCTCAGGATCTGCGCGAGAATGAGCGGCGGGTTGATGCCGAATTCGCTGGTGAGCTTGGTGATACCGCTGGCGGCTTCACCATGGGCGGCGTCGCCAGAAGTGACAGCGAGGACAAGCAAGGGGGAGAACATGGCGGTTAACGGGAAAAAATGTCCGCACCGACGGAGCGCCGGTGCGGTGCAATGGGAAGAATTACTTGCCGAGGAAAAGCGCGTAGAACGCGACCGCTTCAGCCAGCGCCATACCGATGATGGACTGGACGAGAATCTTGCCGGAGGCACCTGGATTGCGGCTGACGCCCTCGACGGCCTTGGTGCCAACGAGACCGACGCCGATGGCCGCCGCGACGCAACCGAGCGCACCTTGGATGGAACCTGTGATTTCAGCGATGACTTGGATCATGATGTTTGGATGTTGTTGTTGGGAGTTCCGTCGTCCGCACTCTTTTGGCACGGTCCCGACGGGAGAGTGTCAAGAATCAGTGCGAGGAGGCCTTTCTGGTGGCGGGCGCGTGCTCGTTATGGGACTCGTCGCCGTGATTGCAAATGAGACCGATATAAACGCTCACCAGTAGGGTGAAGACCAGTGCCTGCACAAAGCCGATCAGCAGTTCGAGAAAATAAAAGGGCACCGGAAGGCCCCATTTCATTATCCCTGACATGGCGTGAATCAGATTTTCGCCACCGAAGACGTTGCCGAAGAGACGGAAAGACAGCGAAACCGGGCGGAAGAGGATGGAAATAACCTCGATGAGGCCGACGGCAAAAAAAACCCCGAAAAGCGGGTAGTAAATGACGGCGGGAATGTCCTTCTTATCAGCCTTGTTGCCGAAGATATCCTTGATCAGGATACCGAGACCTGCGTAACGAAGAACAAAATAGAACCAACCTATAAAGGCAACGAGGGCTAGGGCGATGGTGCCGTTCATGTCGGCGTTGCCAGGGCGAATTAGTGTGTGACCGCGATAGTAAACAGTGCCCACACCAGGCAGCAGCCCGCTCCAGTTCTGGAAGAGAATGTAAGTAAAGAGGGTGATGAGCAACGGGAGCGTGTGCTTGGCGACCTTGTTGCCGACAATGGGCGCCGTGAGATCAAGGATGCCCTGCACCATCGACTCGACCATGGCCTGGGCTCGGGTGGGCACGAGTTGCGGTTTCTTGATAGCCAGTTTGATCACAATCACAATCAAGGCCGCGATGACCCAACTGGTCACCATGCTGTTGGTAATAGGAATCGGACCGAGGAGAAAGACCGTCTCCGCTGACGGGGAAACGCCACGGGCGCCGCTGGCAAATGCGGTGGTTGCGGCGGCGGGCGAAAGAAAGAAAAGGGCGAGTTTATAGACTCGTGACATCATGTGCTGGACAGGGAGGAACGGTTTGAAGGGTGTGACGTAGTCAAACGCGTAGCGCACCGTCAACCCCTGAAGCTTGGTAATTCATGAATACGGTGATGAAAAAAAACGGATACGGGGTAACGGCGAATATGGTCATACCGTCGCGGGTGTGTATTGGGCGGCGCAGGAATGATGAATGTCGGCCCGGTTCTGGAAAACCGTCTCGTGTTCGAACGGCCACGGCTCGCCCGTCAGCCGCCAAACGGTGCTGTTCCTCAGGGTCGCGATAGCTTCCTGATAATATGGCTCATGGTCCGTGCGAAAAAAGAGCATCGTGCCCTCCCCTGCTCGCTTAGCCAGTGCTTCCAAAAAACCAGCCTGCATCAAACGGTGTTTGTGGTGACGGCGTTTGGGCCATGGGTCGGGGAATAGCAGAAAAATGCGTTTGAACCGCACGCGTGTGGGCAGGGCTTCCAGCAACAACTTCGCATCGGTGTGGACAAAGGCGAGATTCCGAAGTCCGGCGCGTGCCGCTTTTTTTCGCGCGCGTAAGATGCGATCCGCCAAGATGTCCACCCCCAAGCAGTGTTCGTCTGGATGGGCTTGTGCGTAGGCGGTGAAAAAATGCCCGTGACCGCAGCCAATCTCAAGAGTGATAATCGCTGGCCATCCAGACCATAATAGGGCTAGTTGCGTGGCCAGATCTGCGAGACGGGTAGCATGTATGGCTTGAGCCTGCGCGGGGGACATAAGGAAGCGGCTAGAGCCAGCGCATGGCTGGCGCAAGCCCAGCTTGGCACCATTTTGTCCGCAGCCTGCATCGTAGAGGCTACTTATTTCAGGAATGAGCCGTCTATTGAAAGTCACACGGGGTTACGACAGTTTGCGAACGTCGAAAAGATCACACGGGCTTGGATTTTCAACGAATCACGCCCCACTCTCTTGATTAACGTGCCGGTGTTTTTATAC
>CAJBES010000199.1 GCA_903952145.1 uncultured Opitutaceae bacterium
GCCACGGAGCACGAGGATGCGGCTCTAGATGTATTCGGCGGGAATGAGAGCATCTTCACTCATTGGCCGCAGGTAAGCCTGACCCGAAATTACCGCGAGCTTCGCGGGGTGGCAAGCAATGCTCAACTGGAGGTGGCGAGAAGCTTTTCGCGGAGGTGCGTGTAACGGGATTTCGACTCGGCGTTGCGCACGGCCATGGCGTAGGCGGCGGGTTCGCCCACGATGAATACCTTCTTCCGCCCGCGGGTGATGGCGGTGTAGAGCAGGTTGCGCTGCAGCATCATGAAGTGCGCCTTCAGCAGCACGACCACCACGACGGGATATTCGCTGCCCTGCGAATTGTGGCTGATGAAGCCATTGGTGAGAAAGGCATGGGTCTTGGGCACATGCAGGTCGAACATCGCGGCGGTGGTCGGCTCGATGCTGCGGATGGAATCGAAAAAAAACCGGCGGAGACGGAGTGACTCCAAGGTTTGAAAAACCGGGGTGCCTGCCACCCAAGGCCAACGCCGTGCCAGCGCCGGCAACAGGTCATCCAAGTGGCGGTAATTCGTCTGACAAGCGGGCAAGGCGAGCCGGCTGAGCAGGATGCCCTCATCGAGAAAGGTTCCGGCGAACAGTCCTTGACCGAGGCGGCCCTTGGTCGCGCCCAGGTGTTGGCGAATGACATCACGCAGCGCGCGCCAGAGTCCGGCGGCGCGAGGGATGATGTCCACATTGGTTTTGCCTTTCCAGCCGTCGCCCCGCGCGGCCATGCGACGCAATTGCCTGGCCTTGGCGGTCAGGCCGAAGCCGATGTGTTGTTCGAAGAGCCGGAGATTGGCGCCATACAGCTCGACCCGCCAAGAGTCGCTGGCCTTGATGTGCAGACGGGCCGTGATGATGCCGAAATTGAGCAGCAGCATCCGGACCTCGTCTGCGAGACGGCGGGAGGTTGTGGCCAGCACCACCCGGGTGCCATTGCCGCTGGCGGAGCCGTCAGTGTCGAACAATCCCCTCAGGAACGCGGCTTGCACGGCGCGCGGTGATTGCAGGATCGAGGCGGGCACTTTTTTGCCACGGGCGGTGGCGTGGTCGAGACCGGCAGCGGACAGCCATTCGCGAAAGGTCTTGCTGATCACATACCAGGTCGGAGCTGCTTTGCATGCGGTGGAACGCGACAGGGTGAGGCGCAGGCCGAACTGCTCCTGCAGGATGCGGGCATAGTTGCGCACCAGCGGCCGGTCGGCATTGGTCAGGCGCACATCACCGTCCTTGCGCTCAGCGTAGGAGCCGTCGCCTACGAGGTAGCCCAGCAGCAGGGCGAGATCGGGACTGACGGTTCTTGGCAGGCGGATTAACCGGCGTCGCGGATGCGAGACCGGCCGGTAGCGAATCACGGTTTCCCGCGTGGGGAACAGTCCCATGCCCCGCCGGATGGGTAAAAAGTCGCCGGGGCGGAGTTCAGGCAGCTTTTTCCAGAGCAGCCGGCCGGCCGCCGGGTCATAAACTTGCACCGGGTGGCGGTGAGAGCCGGTGAGCTCATAGCCGTGCCGGGTGATCAAACGAAGCGCCGGTTCGGTGTCGCCCCGGTAAATTTGGTCGGACCGGACCATGGAGTGCGCACCGGCGAGACGCAGATTGAGGGTGCGCAGCCGGTGTCCCGGGCCGTGCGCCGGCCAAAGCTCGCCGATTTGCTGCCAACCTTTGGCGGTGAGCACCCAGGTGTCGGCCGAGACGCACTTGTGAATGCTGATGGTGTAGGCGAGGGCGAGGTCGCCGAATTCGCCGCGGTCAAAGGTGTGTGTCTCGCCGTCGAAGTCGGCCGTGAGCGTGCCGTTGACGCCGTCGAGGGCGGTGACGGTGCCGATGTCGCCGTTGAAGAGGTTTTTGTCGTAGTTGTTGCGCAGCTGGATGAGCTTGTCGCCCACCTCATAGCTGCCGGAGGCGGTCTTCAGGGCGGCCGGGACGGTCCCGCGCGCGGGGGCGCCGGGTCGGACTGCCTTGAAGGGTCGCAGGGCTTCCTGGAGCTGGGTGTTGAAGTTCGCCACGCCGGCCACGCCCTTGTGCATCGGGGCGAGCACCTGCACGTCGTTGATTGGGTGCGGCCACTTCAGCCGTTGCGGGATGAACTCGGTGCAGAGCTGGATGACCTTGCGCACGCAGTCCCCGGTGTCGGTGGCGGCGATGAAGTTGAGGTCGCTCCACACCTGGGCGTCCGCCACCTCCGGCATGACGGGCGGAAGCGAGGGGTCGCCGGCATTGATGGCGTGGGCGGTGACCACGATCTGGCTCAGCCCCTGCTGGCGGTAGATGACGGTGAGGCGGGTGACGGGGAGGGTGGAGGCCTGAGGGCTAACATCTGAAACCTGAGACCTGAGACCTGAAACCTGAGGGCTGAGGGCTGAGGGCTGGGTGCTGACCGCTATCAGGTCCTTGAGCACATTGCCGGCGCCGACGCTGGGCAGCTGGTCGATGTCGCCGACGAGCAGCAGGTGCGCGCGGGCGGGCACGGCCTGGAACAGCGCGGAGGCGAGCCGGGTGTCGAGCATCGAGGCCTCGTCCACGACGAGAAAATCGGTGGCGAGCGGCGCGGACTCGTTGGCGACGAAACCGCCGCGGGCCGCGTCGTATTTGAGCAGGCGGTGGATGGTGGAGGCGAAACCGCCGGTGGTTTCGGCGAGCCGCTGGGCGGCGCGGCCGGTTGGCGCGGCGAGATGCAGGCGGACGTTTTTCGCCTTCAGGATGTCCACGAGCGCGCGGAGGATGCTGGTCTTGCCGGTGCCCGGTCCGCCGGTGAGGATGGAGACTTTGTGCAGCAGCGCGTGCTTCAGGGCGGCGCGCTGCAGGGGGTGAAACTCGAAGCCGGCCCTGGCCTCCGCCCACGTGACCGCGGCGTCGGCCTTGATCGGCGGCAGGCCGCTGCCGACCTTGCCGAGACGGGCGACCACGTCGGCGATCTTCTGCTCAAAGCGGTCGTTGTGCGGGAGCTGGATGAGCGCGGTTCCCGGCAGCGGATCCGCGACACCGGCGGGCCAGTGGCGGACCAGGGCCTTGGCCTTGACGAGCGCCTCGAGGCGGGCCGCGACCAGCTTGGAATCGGTCTCGAGCAGGTTCGAGGTGTAGTCGCCGAGCTCGGCCTCGCGGTAGGCGGTGTGGCCCTCCTCCTGCAGCGTCTCGAGGGCGAAGAGGATGCCGGCGTCGAGCCGGGGCGGGGCGTCGTTGGCGAAGCCGAGATTGATGGCGATGCGGTCGGCGGTCTTGAAACCGATGCCGTCGATCTCGCGGGCGACGCGGTAGGGCTCGTTGATGAGGATGCGCTTGGCCTCGCCGCCGAAACGGGTGACGAGCTTCACGCACTGGCCGGGCGTGACGCCGTAGGTCTGAAGAAAGATGTAGAGCTCGCGCTCGGTGCGTTTCGCGTCCCACGCCCCCTTGATGGCGGCCGCGCGTTTTTTCCCGATGCCCGCGACGGCGCGCAACCGGGCGGACTCCTCGCTGAGCACACGGAAGGTGTCGGTGCCGAAGGCGTCGACGATCTTGTTGGCGTAGACCTTGCCGATGCCGGGCACGAGCCCGCTGCCCAGGTATTTGCGGATGCCGTAGACGGAGGCGGGCAGTTCGGACCTGAATGCGACGACCTTGAACTGGGCGCCGTGCTGCGCGTGTTTCGTCCACTCGCCGCTGAGGTGCAACGTCTCGCCGCATTCCACGCCGGGGAGCACGCCGGTGATCGTGACCTTGTCCGTCGCGTCCTTCGCGCCGGCGGCATCGGGGCGGAACTCGGCGATGGTGTAGTGGTTTTCCTCGTTGAAAAAGATGATGCGCTCGAGGACGCCGGTCAGGGAACTGGGTGCGGGGGGAGCCACGGATGGGAGGGATAAGCGGGGATGGCGGAAAGTGGAAGCGCGGAACACGGCTTGCCGCCGTGCCCCGGGACGGGCAGCGGCCGACGTATCCAGCAGCCAGCGCTTCACTCGCGTGCCCGATCCGCCTTGCGCTCAGCCAGCAGGCGCTTGACCGACGCGCCCTTGCCCTGGCCGCGGAAGGCGGCAATCGGATCGCGCCGCACCGGTACC
>CAJBES010000200.1 GCA_903952145.1 uncultured Opitutaceae bacterium
AACTGCGCCAGGAATTGGCCAGACGCGGCTTCCGTGAAATCACCCCCGCCGAAAAGCCCGAGATCGTCCTCACCGTGTTTTACGGCCGGGGCTACCTGCGCAATCCCTACCTCAACGACGTCGTGATGAACGAGACCTCGGACCCGCCGACCGCTACGATCCTTGGCGCCATGCCCACCCAACTCATGCGCCAGAAAGAGTACGGCTTCGAGGAACGGTTGCAGAAGGCAAATTTTGAAAAACTCTTCATCCGCGTCACCGCCTGGGTCTACATCGAACCCGGCACCAAAACCCCGAAAGGCAAAAAGCCCAAGCCCCGCGAACTCTGGAAGACCGACATGATCGTGGATGATCCGGCCCACCGCGATCTCAACCTCTTCATCCAGGAAATGTTCGCCGCCGGGAGCCGCTATTTCGACCAGGAGATCGAGAAGGAGGAGGTCACTGTCTCCACCGACCTCCCCGAGGGCCGGGTGACTCTCGGACCACTGGAGTTTCCCGAAGATGACGCGGCGAAGGCCAAGGCGGTAACAAAGTAGCCGCCCCCACCGCGGCGCGGCGGAGCTCAGGCCGCGATGTAGGGGATGGTCAGGGGGCCCCACGGCAGGACGGCAACCCGGGCCTGCGGCCCGATGCGGGCGATCTCCGCACGCACCGCGGCGGCGATGTCCGGACAGGGTTCGAGCAACGCAGCGCGCACAAGCTCGTCCGCCATCGCACTGTGCAGGAGCACGCGGGCGCGGGCCTGGATGAGCGTCTGGATGTGCGGCTGCCATTGCTCGGGCCACTCAAAGCCCGGCGAGGCAATCCGCGCCAGGAGCTCCGCCGGCGTTTGCACGCTGCGCAGCAGATGGTCGCAGGGGCTGCCCGCCGGCACCCCTTCACGGCACTCGGCGGCGAGGATGATGGTGCCGCCCGGCTTGATGATGACGGCGGCGGCGCTCATGCCCTTCACCCCCTGGTACAGGTTCATGTCGAGCGGATAGCCGCTGTTGGTGGTGACCACGACGTCGAAGGCCCCGTCCACCGGCGACATCGCCGACTCGCGCACAAACTCGCGCCCGCGCCGGTGCGCCTGCACGAGGTCACCTGCAAACCAGCCGGTGATGCGCTTCTCCTCGTTGAGGCTCACGTTGAGCAAAAAGCTCCGGCCCACGCGCTGCGCGATGTCGAGCATCTCGTCCCAGATGGGGTTGCCCTCGTTGATGCCGAAGGTGGCCTGCGGGCTGCCGATGTTGGCGGCACCGTGGTTGCTGATGATGGTCTTCAGCCCCGCCACGCCCGGCATGAGCGCCTTCGGGCCGCCGCTGAACCCGGCGAAGAAATGCGGCTCGATGAAACCGGTGAGGATGCGCACGTCGGCCTCGGCGGCATGACGGTTGATCAGTGCGGGCGCACCGGTGCGCGTGGTGCCGCACTGCACCATCTCGTCGTAGTGCTCGCAATAGTGGTTCAACACGCGGTAACGCGAGGTGATGGCCGGGCCCAGCATCACCTCGAGTTCCTCCGGCGTGTTGGGCCGGTGGGTGCCGGTGGAGTTGAGCAGCACGATCTGTCCGTCGCGCACCCCGTGGCGGTGCAGGTAATCGAGCACCCACGGCAGCACGCGGGTGTTGGGCATCGCGCGGGTGATGTCGGGGAAAATGATGCAGATCTTCGCCCCGGGCTTCAGCCATTGGTGGAGTGCTTCGCAGCCCATCGGCGTCTCGAGTGCCGTCAGCAGCGCCGCGTGTTCGTCGGGCAGCCCCGGCTGCGGCCGCGGGCGCAGCACCATGGTTTGGTCGGGCAACTCGACCACAAGGTGTCCCTGACCGTAAGCGAGTGGAACTTTCATTCCGAAAACTCAACGCCGCCGGCCGCCAGAACTCAAGCCGCCTTCCACCTGGTCGATGCGGCGGCGACGCAAGCTGGGGGGCACGGAAGAGCAGCCGCATGCCGAGCCCGGACCAGGGCAGGTCAAGGCAGTGGCAGAAACCCCTGCCTTCAGTCGGTTGGACGGCCGGCGGGCTTCATCAGGGGATCACGGCAGAGCCCGACGAACTCCAGACGGGTGCGAACATTGGCCTTGCGCAGAATGTGGCGGATATGAGTTTTGACCGTGGGGAGGGATATATTGAGCCGCTGGCCGATCTTGCGCGCGGCGGCACCGATGAGAATCAGTTCGGCCAGCTCGGTCTCACGCCGGGATAGATTCAGGACTTTGGCCAGGCGCGCAAACGGCACAGGGCCGGATACAGTCTGCCGCGGACTGATCACGGAAGTGAGCATCATGTAGGGGCGCACGCCCAGAGCGGTCTGAAAGGCCACGTAGCGAACAGAGCCCTCAATGAAATCGCCGGAACCAAACTCCTGCCGCAGGCTCATCACGGGGCCTTGGGACACGACCATCTTGCCGGAAGTGGGCGGGACCTGCACCTTCTGAAAGGTTTGGAAGGACTGCTCACAGGCCTTCCGCCAAGCGGGAGGCAGCTCGACGGAACGTGGGAGACTTAAATTTTGCAGTGCGGCGGAACCGTGGTTCCAGCAATGCATGTGCTCCCGGAATTTCCGATTTTCAAAAAGACTGCGCAGCCGGACATCGAGGATGCAGAGGCCCTCGGGATGAAGGTTGCCCACCATGCGGAACAGACCGGCCTGAAATTCCTGATCCTGATCCTGCGCGAGCACTTGGAAACAGCGATCAAGCAGGCGGCCGGTCTGGGTGAGCAGATTGACCTCATTAGGGTCGAAATCCGGTGCGCCCGGAGGACGGTAGCAGATGAGGACAAGTTCAATCTCGCGGGCACGCGTCACCCGAAGGATGCGGCAGCGGCTGCCGTCAACAGGGGCAATCTCACGGGCGACGGCGGAGAGCAGGGAGGTGCCGGCCTCAGGGTCGAGAAAGACGGCCTCACGGCCTTCCTGGAAGATCCGGGCCAAGCGCGGGCTGTTGGCCGGCTTGACGGCATGGCCGACAAAAAGCGCGCGGCCACCCGACTGGATGCTCGGGGGAAAGATGCAGGCCCAGCCATTGAGCTGAAAAAGGGCCAGCGTCCGCTTCATGGCCTGCTCGAATCCGCCCAAGGAGCGCTGCAGGGCGACTTCCAGCAGGCGCTCGTGCAGGGGGAGGAAGTCAATCATGGCGGGTCAGGTTGGGCCTAGGCCTTGGATTTCGAGCCTCCCACATTGAAGAAGGCATACACCCAACGCCGGACGCGCTGGGCGACAGTGGTGGCGCGACCGGTGATATCGACGCGCACCCGAAGTCCTTCAACCGCCAGATGGTCAGGGCTCTCCAGGAGCGCGGTGGCGAGAAAGAGGGGAAAATGAAAATCCGCCTGCGGCTGCAGCACTTGGGAAGGAGCCGGACCGCCGAAGAATGAAAGCATGGCCATGTGCAGTTCAGGAAGTTTGGCCGGCTGGCGGGCAACCGTCTGCAGCGCGGTCTTAAACGCCCGCCCATCGGCGAACCAGCGCCCGCTCACCCTGCCGCCGGGCTCGACCAGCTGGGCCTGATCCTCAGTGAGCGGAATCACGATGCGCAAAGAGCGGGTGTCACCAATCCGCAGAATCGGCTGAAGGGAAGAAGCGTAGGCGCCAACGAGACGCTCGGGGTCGGGGGTAAGGACAAAGCCGGCAACCCGGGCATGGAGTTGGAGCTGGGCGGCGCGCGCGGCGGCGCGTTGATAGGCGGTCTCGGCGACCTCAAGGCCCTGGGCCGCCCGGGCGATCCCCTCCGATGCGGCCCAGCCCGCAGCCAGGTCGCGGGCGGCAAATTGCACGCGCGCAGCGGCGAGTTCGGCCTCGGTGATGACAAGTTCGGTCTCAATCTCGGGATTGGCGAGAGCCATCAGGAGCTGACCGGGTTCGACCCACTGACCGGTGCGAACATGGACCTGGCGAACGATGCCGCCAGTCTCGGACGAGACCCACTCGCCCGATGCAGCCATGACCACCGCCTGCTGGGTGATGTGGAAATGCGTGGGCCAATAAACGCTGACGGCACCCATGCCGGCGAACAGGCCCAACAGCACTAAAAGGCGCCGGGCGGCCGAGCCCACTTTCTCAATGTGGGTGCCGGGCTTGAGGGCATCGTGGATGACTTTCATAAGGGGAAATCCGATGAATGAGAACTGCACCATGGCTCCAAGCGAAAGACCGACGTCGCGTAAACCGACAGGTTCGAGGAGGCCGGAGAAGATCTGCGTCATGCTGTAGGTGATGAAGAGCATATACGCATAGGCAGCGACGGCATAAAACACAAAGACACTGCCCTGCGCCTCATGCACAAAGATATCTTCCTGCTGGCGGTTGCGATACCCAAACAGGAAGCGCTGGAGATGATAGGAACAGTAGGCGATGGACTTGGTGCGCAGGTTGGGAATCTCAAGCAGGTCGCTGACGAGGTAATACCCGTCAAAACGCATGAGGGGGTTGGCGTTGAAGATGATGGTATTCACGCTGGCAACGAGCATGATGTTGAAGGCGACGCCGCGGGCGAAGCCATCGGGCAGAAAGAACCAGAGATGCGCCGCGATGGACGCAATGACCAGTTCAGTGCAGACCCCGGCGATGGTCACGTAGAGCTTGTGGCGCTTGTGCCGCATCATCCAGGCATCCGAGGCATCGACATAGCCACAAGGCGTGAAAAACATGAGGCAGACCCCCATTTCGTGGACTTCACCGCCGAAGTGACGGCAGGTGGTGGCATGGCCGAACTCGTGCAGCGTCTTGGTGACAATGATGGCGAGGTAGAGCAAGGGCAGGTTGCCCAAGGAGAAGAAATCCAGCATGCCCCCGGAAAAGTCCGCCCGATTGGCGATCACGAGGCCGAGGCTCCAAAGCACCAGGAGACTGGCGGCGCCCATGAACCATTTGGTCCACACGAAGCGCAGGCGGTGCGCAAGGCCGCCGAGCCAGGGGCTGGGGTCAACCAGAGGAAATTTTAAAAAGAGCGCGATGCCGATGAGCTTGGCCCAAACCTGCAGGAAGTTTTGCCCGGCAGTGCGGCGGGCGTTTTCGACAAAACGGCCGGCATTCTGATTGAGGAGGCCGCCCAGGGACAGTTGATTGATGAAGGCGGCCAGCTCGGTGAGCGACCGGGGTTGATTGGGGTAACGGGCGCCGACTCGCCGTTCAATCTCCAGCAGCGAACGCCGGCCGTCGAGGAGGGTGATGATGTAGGCCTCCTCGGGCTTGAGGCGGAAATAAGTAAGCGCGAGAGGATCTTTGAGGACGTAGTATTCCTCATGCTTGAAGAACTGGCGCCGGACGATAATATCCACCCGCAGGCGCGAGGGGATAACCCCGCCGAGCTCGGCATCACGCGCGGTCAGCCCGGGTTCGGCCAAAGGGGCGGCAGTCGCGGGCACTACGGCTTCCATGGTGCGGCGGCGGGCGGCTCCGCGGCCACCCCGCCGATGGCGAATTCAATCTGGGCGACGAGGACGTTGAAGCGATAGACCACATCCAGGTAACGGTTGTCGGCCTGCCGGGCGGTCAACTGGGACTGCAGGACGGATTCAAGGCTGACCTGGCCATTGGTGTAGAGCCGCTGCGCCTGGTGATGGGCCCGGGCGGCCAGCTGGCGGGCAGCATCCTGGGCGACGACCGCCGCGCGCGCCTGGTCGAGCCCCTGATATTGCTCGCGCAAGCGTGATCCGATATTGTGTTCAACCTGGGTGAGACGGGTTTCGGCCTGACGGCGCTCGGCACGGGCGGCCAGCCGACGGCCGCGACTCTCGCCGGCATCAAACAGATTCCAAGACCCCATCGCGCCGATTGTCCAACCATCCAGGGTGCGGGCGGAATTGTAATAGGAAGTGCGTTCGGCAAAGGAAGCAAAGACATCGAAGCGCGGCAAATAGCCGCCGATAATGGCGCGCTCCTGGCGCTTGCCGGCTGCGACCGCGAGCGTGGCGGACTCGAGATCGGGACGATGTTGAAAGGCCAGACCGAGGGCAACGGAGTAGGCGAGTTCGAAGACCCGGGGCTCAAACTTGCCGGTGAGTCCAAGCGGACCAGCATCACCGGGCAGCAGGAGCAGGCGGCGGAACTCCTGCTCGGCAAAAATGTGATCGCGTTCGATATCGGCGAGTTCGGCGCGGGCCTGCTCGAGCTGGGCCTGCACCGTGAGCAGCTCATACTCGGCGATCGCGCCCAAAGCCTGCTTGCGTGCGGCCCAATCAGTGAGCTGCATGAGGTCTGTGACACGCTGGCGCTCGGCCGCAAGTTGGGCGCGGCGGACCAAGACGGCATCATAGGCCTGGCGGACGGCCCCCACAGTCTGATTGGCGACATTCATCAGGTTGAGCACGGCCTGGCGCTGCCGGAGTTTCTGACGTTGCGCGGAGTTCCAGCTGCTTAAGCCGTCAAAAACCAACTGCCTGACCTCGACCCGAAGATCGTAACCCCAGCGCGCCACCGCGGAACGGTTGGAAGGCGGCAGATTAAACTCATAGGGCGAACGGTCGATCAGGCTGGAGGAGCGCTCATCGGTGGAGGCGGAGGCGCTCACGCGCGGGAGGAGGCGGGCCTGGACCTGGAGGCGAACCCCTTCCTCGCGCTCGGCCTCAAAGCGTGCGGCCTGGATATCGGGATTGGCCTGCATGGCGCGCTGGAGTGCGGCCGGCAGATCCCAGACGGACGGGAGCGGATCGGTCGGGCGGGATGATTCAGCGCCGGAGCCGCAGGGCGACAGCGCGAAGACAAGGCAGGAAACCGCCGCAAAGAACGCGGCCGGAGGGCACGGAAATGGACGCATGACTGAAGTGAAAGACGCACCCGATGAGGGTGCACCAGCCCAAAGCTCAGGGCCGGCATGACTCTTTAGCAATGCCGAAGTTGGACGCAGGAAAACCGCGGCGCGAGCAGGCTGGCAACAGGGCGGCGCATTTCAGGTTTGCCTTCGAGGAAGGCAACCGGACTACTAACAATTTATTTTTTTGCTTCCTTAATGACCATGCAGCCCAACCCAGTCGCGAACCAATTTCAGCGCGTGGCCAACGACATCGCCGCCCGGCTCGCCCAGTTGGCCAAGGAGCCGCCCGACCTGTTGACTTACTTTCGCGTGCATGCGGAGTGCATCGCGACGTCGTTGCAGCCCGCGGGATTCGCCTACGAGATGCAAAACGGGCAGAGTTTCCAGCGATTGCTCCACAGCAATCTGGAGTCGCTGAATTACCCGGGGATGCCGGAGCAGGAGAACTCCTTTCTGCGGGCGGTGAAACTGGCGGCGACCCAGCGCAAGCCCGTGCGCATCGGACCGCATACCCTGCCCTCGGCCGGCCTGCATGGCCTGACCGTGGAGGACGCACCGGCACCGGAGGAGCTGCCGATCTACAACCGCACGGCCTTTGAACAGGTGTTCATTCCGATTCCAATGGGCCAGACCACGGTGGGCGTGCTCCACATTTGGTTCGAACCCGGGACCCCGGAATTTTCACAGGGACGGGTCGCGTTGCTGCAGAAAGTCTGCGGCGAAGTGGAGCTGTATCTGAAGGCGCGGCGCCTCAGCGACATCTCGCAGGAAGTGACACGCTTGACCACTTATGCCCGCTTACTGGAGAGCCTGAGCGGCGATCTCGATTTGGAGTCTGTGGGATGGAACATCGTGAATTTTGCCCGTGAAACGGTCGCCTGCGACCGGGTGTGCCTCTTCGTGGCGAAGCACTACGAGCAGCCACTGCCCGGCGCGCCCGTGCACTCCATGCTGGAATACGATTTCGAGCTGCACGCCTGCAGCGGATTGAAAACGGTGAATCCACGCAGCGAACAAGCCGTGATCCTGCGTGAAGTGGCGCAAAGGCTCGTCCGGAACACACTGGCACTGCCAGAACCGGCGCCGTCGGTCGCACTCAGCGCGGCGGCGGACCAAGGCGGCACCCCTGAGGCATCCGCACCGTTGGGCGCAAAGCCTGCCAACCATAAACCGGCGCCACCGGTGCAGAAGCCGCCTAGCCGCCCGGCCGTGCGCATGAACCTCATCAGCCGCAGCATGAGCCAGGATGGCCACCGGGAACCGGAAGTGGTCGAATATTTCGAGGTGATGCCGATGAATTGGGCGACGGTGCTGCCGCTCTTCGACCGGAACGACCGGGTGTGCGGCATCTTCCTGTTCGAAGGCGTCAAGCCGGCAGAAAATCTGTCGATCACCTTCCTGCGCATGCTGGACCTGAGCAACTCCGCCGGCCGCGCCCTGGGCACAGCGCTCTACTGGAACCGGCAGCCAGCGCTGCGCGTGGCGCAGCGCTGGGTGCGTGCGCGGCAAACCTACATCAACACGCCCCGCAAGCGTAAGCTGATGAAATTCGGCCTGCCGGTGCTGCTGGTGACACTGGGGCTGCTCTGCCCCATCGACTACACCCTGAAGGGCGAGGCGACCGTTCTGCCCACTGCCCAGGTTGCGCTGCCTGCACAGGTCGCCGCACGACTGGTGCGTGTGCAGGTGCGCGAAGGCGAACACGTGAAAAAGGACCAGGTGCTGGCCCAGCTGGACACGCGCGATCTGATGCTGCAACTGCGCCAAATGGAACAGGAGTATGAGCGTTCGCTGTTGGAGAGCCAGACGGCCATGAGCCTAGGTGACGAGCCGCGGATGCAGCTGGCCCGGCTCAACGCCGCGAAGGCCGAGGCCATAGCGGACAAAGTCCGGCACGACCTGGCAAACTCCACCCTGCGGGCCCCGATCGACGGTCTGGTCCTGGGAGCGCAGTCCCTCGCCACGAGGATCGGCGAGGTGATGCGTGTAGGCGAACGCGTGCTTGAGGTGGTGGACCCCTCCCAGTGGCAGGTGAAGGTGAGCCTGCGCGAGCAGGACTTGATCTTTCTCAGCGAGCGTCTGCACACGCAGAACCGGATCCCGGTCACGCTGGCGCTGGCTGCAAACCCCGCACACAAGTACCTGCTGGAGCTCAACACGCCCGAGCAGATCGCCTACGGCCTGGACACGGCACGCGGCAAATACGAATTCAGCGTGATGTTGCCGCTGGACCGCACATTGGAGGACACCAGTTTGTTCAAGTCGGGTTTCGGCGGACGGGCCAAGTTCAATACCGGTAAAAAGCCGGTGGCCTATATGTTGTTCCGCGATTTCATCAATTACTTCCGCGTCAGGTTCCTTTAAACCATGCTTCACTCTGTCCCTTCTGCTTTTCACCTCGGTTTACGCGCTGCAAGCCGGGCGTTCCTGCCCCTCCTCTTGTCCGCCACCCTGTGGGCTCAGGGCACTGACCCGACCGGTCCCAATTTCGCGACCAATGAAAGTGCGAACCGAGGTTCGCTGCGGTCGGTGCTCCGCCCGATCTCGGACATCCGCCTGAGTGCAAAGGCCGCCGGCATTATCGAGCGCTTCCATGTGGAGGAAGGTGCCAGTCTGCGGGCCGGTGATCCGATCCTCTCACTCGACATGGATGCTGAACGGGCGGAATTGATGCAGACTGAGGCGATGGTGCGTGGCACTCAGGCTGAACTAGAACGGGCCACGGCGGAATATGAAAGAGTCAAGCCCCTCAGCGCAGAGAACATCTACAGCGAGAAGCAGCTGTTGGAGGCACGCACCACACAACAGTTGGCGTCCAGCCGGCACGCCCAAGCCGAGGCCGCAGTGGTTTTGGCCCGGGCACGGCTGGCGAACCGGACCCTGATCTCACCCATCGACGGCATCTTCCTGAAAACCAACAAGTCGGTGGGAGAAGCGGTGGACCGGTTTGAAACTGTGGCTCGGGTGGTGGACGCCAGCCGCTTGGAAATGGTAGTCTACGCGGATGCCAAGCACTTTGCAGCTTTGCACCGGATCCAAACCGTGAATGTGAAAGTGTTCATCTCATCAAATTCTGAACCTATTGTAAAAGCGGTGGTTGCGCATATAGATCCCATCATTGATCCTTCGAGCGGCACCTTCCGGGTGAAGTTGCTTCTGGCTGCGGCAGCGGGAGTCGCACCCGGGTATCCTGCGATCCTCCTCCTGCCCGAACTAAGCAATTGACGCTTTCGAGGAATCCTTAACAATAATCCACCCGATGGATAACCAGCATATCCAAATCCACCCTCTGCACCTCGAGCTGCTTGAATCCCGCACGCTCCTGGCCGGTGGCTGGGAGGCGGATTTTGCGGCGGTAACGCCGGCGGTGAGCGGCACCGGTGATTATGCGTTGGCGTTCAACCCGAGGATCGGCAGCAGTGAATTGATCATCACCGGAACCGCGCACAGCAACCTGACCATCAACTTCGACATCCTCCCGGCGTTTGTGACGAGCGTGAATATCTCGCACTTCGATGCGGTGCTTTTCACCGGGAGTGACACCCTGACCAAACTGGTGGCGGCGGACATCGACACCCTGCACGCACCTGGGATCAGCATTAATCTCGGTGTCTACTCTGACCACGTCAACCAACTCACGCTGGCCACCGGCGGCGGGCTGGCCCTGCTGACCGGCACCAGCACAAAATTGGAAATCGCCAAGCTGGATGGCACCCTCATCATCTCGGATCTGCAGAGCTTGGCCTTGGCCTCGGAAAGCCCCAACCTGTCCATCGTCAGCCTGAACAGCACCCAGGTGGTCAAGGTGCTCTACGCGCCCGATCAGATCTCCGTCGCCGGACTGACGGATTCGCAGAGCCAGGTTCTCATGTTGCCGAATGGCGAGGAAACGGCACCCGTAGTTCCGGATCCAGGCGTGGTCGTCATCGTGACCCCCAGCGATTCCACCAACACGCTGTTGGCCCGCTTGCGCGAACTGATCCGCTCAGGCGTTGGGGATAATGATCAACTGGCGTTCTCCTTGGTCAGCCAGCATGCTTGGCAGGTGGGCGACAGCGAAATCCGGCTGGTGGCAACGTCCGGGACGGCTGCGCCCGGATTACTCGAAGCCGGGAAAGCGATCAAGCTTGCCCATGCCGAAATCACCCCGGGCGATTTGGATTTGGAGAGCGGAAAATATCAGACGCTTGGCGACATGGAATTGAGCGGCCTGTCCGGGCCCCCTGCCCAGGTGGAATTCACAGATATAGCGATGCCACCGGGTGATTGGGGAACCGGAGCACCGGCTGTTGCCGATGCGGGCAATGCTTTTGATGTGGCCTTCATGCCGGCTACCGAGGGTGAAGGACTGGATTCCCCCAAAGGTTACTTCGAATTGCAGGAGTGGTTGCATGACGCTTTGGTGACAGACCCCGTAAATCTCAAAGACCAAATCATGGAACGGATTGCGGCAGAACTGACGCCGGGTGAACAAACCGCCTTCCTGCTGGTGGATCCCAAACCTGGGCGGGCCGGCTTGACCCGTAATCGAGAATCCGCGCTGGACAGCTTCGGCTGAGGCCCTTGGGGATGAAGCCGGCCCCGACTGCGCTTGAGTCCCGGCCACCAGCGGCGACCCGCACGGCCGGGCAACCCACCGAACTGCCAGAGCAGACCCGAAGGCATGGCCCGGCCCGCTTGAACGTGCTTTTCGTCAATTATGGCGATTTTACCACCAACAGCCTCAATCATATCGGGGAGTTCGCAAATCGGCTGACGGATCTCGGACACACCTGTGTGCTGGCAGTGCCTTCAGGAATCGAGACCCTGCGTGTGGTCCGCGCCCCCCGCTTCCGCGCCGCGACCTACTCCGAGGTGCTCGCTTCACCAGCCGCCTGTTTCCCCAACGGGCACCCGGCCGACGTACTGCATGCGTGGACCCCCCGTGAGGGTGTGCGCAAGTTTGTGATCGCCCATCAGCGGCAATCACCCGCCACCCGCGTCATCGTGCACCTGGAGGACAATGAGGATTACCTGCTCGAGGCGTTCGGCGGTCTGCCTTTGCCCAAGCTGCGAGAATTGCCCCAGCAGGCATTCCCCTTCCCGCTCGTCGACGGGCTGTCGCATCCGGTGCGCTACCGGCAGTTGCTGCAACTGGCAGACGCGGTCACAGTGATTGTGGACCGGCTGAATGAGTTCGTTCCGCCAGGGTCGCCCGTGCATCGACTGGAGCCCGGCGTGGATTTTTCCCTCTACCAACCCCTGGCCGCCGACCCGGAACTCCGCCGCGACCTCGGGCTCCACCAGGAAGAGAAGGTGGTGGTCTTCACCGGCAGCGTGACGTACGCCAATGCACCTGAAATGCAGGAGCTCTACCAGGCCGTGCAGGCACTCAATGCAGGTGGCATCCGGGTGCGGCTCGTGCGCACGGGTGTGACCAACCCGGAATTCGCCGCAACCATTGGCAGCGAAGTCGCTTCTCATGTGATCGAGCTTGGTTTTGTGGAAAAGGAACGGCTGCCGCGCCTCCTGGCCCTGGCCGATGTCCTGGTGCAACCCGGCCGCGCGGGGCCCTTCAATGACTACCGCCTGCCCTCCAAGCTGCCCGAGTTCCTCGCCGCCGGGCGCCCGGTTGTGCTGCCAGCCTGCAACATCGGCGGCGACCTGGTGGACGGTCAGGACGCCATTCTGCTGCGCCACGGCACCGCGGAGGAGATCGCTGCCGCCTGCCGGCGGGTGTTCGCCGACCCCGGCCTCGCGGTGCAACTTGCACAGCGTGGCATGGAGTTTGCACGCCGCCGATTCGACTTGGCGGCAAACAGCCAGGCCCTGCAGGCTTTCTACGTGCGCATCACCGCCATGCCGGCCAGGACCGCATGGGCCAAGCTGGCCGGACTGCATGAAACTGAACTGCCGCTGGTGATGGAAAACCTGTCGGCCACTGATCTGGAAAAACAGCTGCCCGACCTATCACGTGCAGTCAGACAACTGGATGCGGACCTGCATGAACGCGGAAACGCACTCCTCGCCCTTCGCCGCCACGCGACCGGACTTGAATTCACCCGCGACACTCTTGAGTCCACCCGCGACACTTTACTGCGGGACATCGTCACCGTCCGGGCACACGCCACCGAACACGCCCTCCAACTCGAAAACGAGAACCGGCGCATCCAGGCCAGGTCCAACGAAGCCATCGGCCGCGTCCGCCGCCAGCTCGAAGACCTCACGGTCACCGCCGAACGTGAAATCACCCACCTCCAGGACGAGCTTTACCAAAGTGAATATCGCCTGCTGCGTCTGCGATCGTCGTTGTCGTGGCGGGCGACCGCCTGGTTGCGGGCGCTGCGCCGGGCGCTGATTGACCCGCTGTTCGGACAGCGCCAGCCTTCCCCTCCCCCGCCGCCAGTGTCGCGTCGGCTCGTCCAGCACTCCGCCGGGGATTGTTCGTTTGCGCCGCTTCCGTCTAAAATCCGCTACCACCTCGATGCACCGCGCCAATGGCCCAAGCAGGCGCACGAACTTGTGATCCGCGGTTGGGCCGTGTTCGAGAGTGAGAAGATTGCGCTGCAAGATGTGCGGGCCCGGATTGGCGACCGGCTCTACCCCGGCCAGCACGGACTTGCCCGCACGGATGTTGGCAACCAGTTGCCACAATGGGCGGGGGCCAAACTCTCCGGTTTCAGGATCACTGTCGCACTTCATCCCTCCGACGATCAGGCCGTCCTCGAAGCCCTCGGCGCTGACGGCAACTGGTGCGTCTTCCACACCCAATCACTCGGTCAGGGCTCCTCCGCCATGCCGGGCACTTATTCGCACTGGGTGGCAATCAATGACACCGTCTCACCCGCGACACTTGCGGCCCTCACTTCTGCCGCTGCTCACTGGCAATCACGACCACTGATCTCGCTGCTCATGCCGGTCTATGACCCGCCGGAGCGCTGGCTCATGCGCGCCATCGAGTCGGTCTGCGCCCAATCCTACCCGCACTGGGAGCTCTGCATCGCCGACGACGCCTCAACGCAGCCGCACGTCCGCACCATGCTCGAACGTGCCGCCGCCAATGATCCGCGCATCAAGCTCATCAGGCGCACTGAAAACGGCCACATCTCGGCCGCTTCCAACTCCGCCCTCGAGCTCGTGACCGGCGAATTTTGCGGCCTCTTCGACCACGACGATGAACTCGCGCCGCACGCGCTCCATTGCGTCGCTGAAACCCTGCGCGCCCATCCCGACGCCGAGGTCGTCTACACCGACGAAGACAAGCTCGACGAGAACGGCGCCCGCTTCGACCCGCACTTCAAACCCGACTGGAACCCGGACTTGCTCACCAGCCAGAATTACTTCTCGCACCTCACGGTCTATCGCACCGCCGCAATCCGCACCGCAGGCGGATTCCGCCGCGGCTTCGAAGGCGCGCAAGACTGGGACCTTGCACTCCGTATCACGGAAGTGACTCCCGCCGATCGCATCCACCACATCCCGCGTGTCCTCTATCGCTGGCGCGCCATTGATGGCTCCACCGCCATGCAGCTCGAGGACAAAGGCTACGCCACGGATGCCGCCCGCCGTGCGCTCGAGGATCACTTCGGGCGCACCCGCGAAAAAATTACTCTCGGACAGACGTCCGGCCGCCACTGGCATGTCCGCCGCCCCCGGCCCGAGCCGGCCCCGCTCGTCACCCTCATCATCCCGACCCGCAACCGCCGCGAACTGCTCGTCGCCTGCGTCGAGAGCATCCGGGCGAAGACGGCCTACCCGAATTACGAATTCCTCATTGCCGACAACGATTCCGACGACCCCGAACTGCTCGCGTTCTACGAGCGGATGACGGCCGCCGGCCGGTTCGAGGTGCTGGCCTGCCCCGGCCCGTTCAA
Source organism: uncultured Opitutaceae bacterium (assembly GCA_903952145.1). Taxonomy (GTDB): domain Bacteria; phylum Verrucomicrobiota; class Verrucomicrobiia; order Opitutales; family Opitutaceae; genus UBA2377. The sequence continues at coordinate 14,593 of CAJBES010000200.1, forward strand.
CTACTCCGCCATCAATAACACCGCCGTTGCCCGCGCCCGCGGCGAACTGGTCGGCCTGCTCAACAACGACCTCGAGGTGTTGGCCGCCGGGTGGCTCGACGAGATGGTCGCACACGCCGTGCGGCCGGACATCGGCGGTGTCGGCGCCAAACTCTACTACCCGGATCTCCGCATCCAGCACGCCGGCGTCATCACCGGCTTGGGCGGCGTCGCGGGGCATGCGTTCAAGGGTTTCCACCGCGACGAACCGGGCACGCCCCAGTTTCGTCCGCATGTCGTGCAGAATGTAACCGCCGTGACCGCCGCCTGTCTGGTCATCCGCAAGTCAGTCTACCTCCAAGTCGGTGGTTTCGACGAAAACGACCTCGCCGTCGCTTTCAATGACGTCGATTTCTGCCTGAAGGTGCAGGCGGCCGGCTACCGCAACCTGTTCACGCCATTTGCAGAGCTGATCCATCACGAATCCGCCAGCCGCGGCGCCGAGGACACGCCGGAAAAAATCCGCCGCTTCCAGCGCGAGATCGCAAGCATCAAGGCCCGCTGGGGCGACCGCCTGCTCAACGACCCCGCCTACAACCCGAATCTCACACTGGATTCCGAGGATTTCGCCCTCGCCTACCCGCCGCGCGTGCCGCCACTCAGTGGGCGGCCGACCTGATAGGAGTGCCGGGCCCTCCGTCGCAGCTGCCATCGACGGATGCCATCTCATCCTGTTGCATGCACCTTCGCACATGGGGACAGGTGCCGAACGGCATGCCGCTAGCGTAAGTGAACCGTTCCCTGTGGGTACAGAAAGGTGGACAACCGCGGAGAAATCGCCGACTTGAATGTCCCACCGTGGAGTCCTCGCCGCCCCATAAATTTCCGAACAATCTTTGGATCAGACTGGGGCTGGCCGCCGTCGCTGTCCTGACCGTGCTGCTGGCGGTCCACCGCTTGGATTTCGTCAGTGCGAACACCGTGAACATACTGTACTGGGACCAGTGGGACATCTACGACCCGCTCTTCCGCGGCGACGGCTGGTGGGGCCTTTTTTCGCACCAGCACGGTCCGCACCGGCAGGGAGTCGGTTTTCTGGCCACGGCGGGACTGGCCCGCCTCACACAGTGGGATTCGCGCGGCGATGCACTGCTGACTGTCGCCGCCACCATCGCCGCTGCGCTCTGTGCGTTTCCGCTGGCGCGTCGTTGCGGCGCCCGCTCGGGGATCGCGCTGGTCACCGTGCCTCTGATTTTTCTCACCATGCGCCAGTTCGAGGCCTGGATCGGGCCCGCCAACCCGTCGCACGGCGCCTTTCCCATCCTGCTGACGCTGCTTTACGGGCTGACTTGGTTTCTTCGCTCCCCGGTGTGGCGGCTGGTGTTGCAGGTGGTGCTGACCCTGGGCCTCGTCTTTACGGGCTTCGGTCTGTTTGCCGGGGCGCTGAGCCCGGTCCTGCTCGGCATCGAAGCATGGCGGCACTGGCGCAAACGGGCGCTTCGTCCGGCGATCTTCGCCGCGGTTGCCTGCCTGCTGACACTCGGCGTCTGGGTGCTGTTCTTCATCGGCTACAAGAACCAGCCGGCCGTGGCGGGATTCCATTTTCCCCACGAGCGGCCCATCGAATACGGTTACTTCGCGGCGCTGATGCTGGCGAGTTACTTCGGCTGGCATGGACATCTCACGCTCGATCTCGCCGGGGGGTTCGCATTCCTGGGGCTCCTCCTGATCGTCGCCGTCGTTCACGGCATCCGGATCCTGCGGAAGTCACCAACGGAGGAACCGGCCAGCGCGATCCTGCTGATCCTTGCCGCCGGGACGCTGCTCTACTGCATCAACACCGCGGTAGGACGCGTCGTCCTCGGCTGGCAGGAGGCGCCCTACGCACCGCGCTACGTCACCCTCATCGCCCCCGGCATCCTGGCGCTCTACCTGCAGGCCGAACGCCTCACCTTACAACACATCCGCAACGCCTGCTGGGCGGCCCTGCTCGCACTCGTTGCCTGGAGCGGGCTCGTGCTCAACCCCGGTGACCGCGAAGCAGCCGCCTGGTATCGGCGCGGCCGGGAAAAGTGGAAGAATGTCTACCTGACCACCGGCAGCCAGCATGAGGCCAACGTCGCCTCCTCACCCGACCAAGGTTTCACCATCCACCCGGGTGATCTCACGGCCAAGCTCAGCTATCTCCGCGAGCACCACCTGAACCTGTTTGCTCCCGGCCAGCCCTGATCCGCCCATGCACCGGCTGGTTGTTTTCCTTGCTCTGCTCAGTCTCGGCTCCGTTTCCGCCAGCGCGGCACCACCGCGACTGACCGGTGCATTCAAGGATTCGGGCGAGGCAGCGGCCCGGCGCAGCGGCTCGGCGCCGGGAATGATCTGGGACTCCGCCCATCCCGACGGCAGCGCCCAGGGCCGGCTCGAACTGCCGCTGGCGTCGCTGCCGACTGTCCTTGAACTTAACACTGCAGGCTACCCCGACAATGGCCCGCTGCGTCTGATTCTCGAGAGTCCCGACGGCACCCGTCAGTTGAAGCTCGGCTTCCGTTCGCCACCCGGTTCGGACTGGACCTTGCACCGCTGGACTATACCCGCCGAGTGGCGCGGCCAGCCCGCTGTGCTCATTGCCCGCGATCAATCGACCGAACAGTGGATCGGCGTCGGCCTCCCGCCGAGCGCCGCCACCACCCGCAGCGCCAACTGGTTCGCGTTGGGCAGCACGCTGGGCGCGACGCTCCTCACCGTGCTGCCGTTCTTCATCGCGCTGTTTCTGCTCCGGCCGAGATTCGGCGCCGATCCGCCCCTGCAGATCACGCTCGCGCTCGCGGGCTCGGGGGTTTTCGCACTGACGGTGTTCTTCGGCTTCTACTTCAGCCACGCCCTCGGCCGCGGCCTGTTGCTCGCGGGAACAGTCGCCGCGCTCTTTGCCGCCTGGCGCTGGTGGCGGCAGCGCCACGGCTGGCGCACCGATCTCGCGCCGCTGGCCGCGACCTTCCTACTGATGTTTGTGCTCGCAGGCATCACCTTCCTCTATGGCGGCAGCCAGTCGGCCGGGGAAGTGCCGGCCGGTCGCCACGACCTCAATCTCCCTTCGGACAACTCGATCCCCGAGTATTTCTCCGAAAAAATCTTCCACCGCCAGCCGTTGCAGCCGTTCCTCATCGACTGGCTGACCAGCGACCGGCCGCCGCTGCAAACAGGGTATCTGCTTCAGTCCCGGACGCTCGTCAGCGAACCACCCGGTCGCCTCGCCGCCGCCATCGCATGCCAGTTGGCGGTCTATGTGGGCCTGTGGGTGCTGATTGGAGCCATCGGTCTTCCCCGCCGGCTCGCCCAACTCACCCTGCTCGTCTGCGCAACGTCGGGATTCTTCGTTCTCAACTCCCTCTTTGCCTGGCCCAAGCTGCTCCCCGCCGGGTTCCTGCTCGCGATCGCAGGGCTGCTTTACCGGCTGGCCCGTGAAAAGCGTCGTGCTGCGCCGGCCGAGATCCTGGCCCTCGGCGCGTGTGCAGCTTTGGCCATGCTCGGGCACGGCGGCAGCTTTTTCGGGCTCGTCGCCCTCGGCTTCGTGCATTTGGCGTGGCACGGCGGCTGGCGGGATGTCCGTCTGCTTGCCGGCAGCGCGGCGGTCGCGGCAGTTGTCTTCGCCCCGTGGCTGGCCTATCAGAAACTTGTCGACCCGCCCGGCGACCGGCTCGTGAAATACCACCTGGCCGGACGCACCGCCATCGATCCGCGCGGCTCGCTGACCGTAATCGCCGAGGCCTACCGGCAGACGCCGGCTGCGGAGATTCTTCGCCACAAGCTCTCCAACTTCCGGGTGCTCGCCGGCGACTTCACCCATACCCTCCCGAGTCTCGCCCGCGCTGCCTGGGAGGCCGCTGCCGGCAACTGGCGGCGGGCTTGGTGGCGCACGGCCAATGCTCTGCAGGGCGGCATGTTCTTCCACCTGCTCCAACTGCTCGGCGTGCTTTCGCCCGGGCTCCTCGGCCTCTGGTTCGGGCGAAAGAAACACCCTGCCTGGGTCGCCGCAGGCTGGTATTGCGTGCAGATCGCAGTGGCGAGCGTCGTCGTCTGGAGCCTGCTCATGTTCGGACCCGAAGGCACTGTCGTCCACCAAGGCACCTACCTCACCGGAGCGCTGCTGCTCGTCGCCTGTGTGCTCGGGCTGTTCGCCGCCGGTCCCGCCGGGTGGCGTTGGACGCTCCTCGGGCTGCATGTCCTGCTTTTCGCGGGACTCTGGGTTTTCTCGCCAACCTGGAATCCCTGGCAGCGCGTGCTGCGCCCCGGAATCGATTCCTTTTGGCTGATCGTGTTGTTCGCCAGCGCCGCCGCCGTCCTCTGGGTCGGCCGGAAACTCCCGGTCGGCACTGCCGACGAGGCCGGCGCAGACCGCCACACTGAAACCACCTGATGGTGAACTACAGATGAACAGAGATCACACCAAGCCATCGGCGATCCAGGTCCATCCGTGATGCCACCGTCAACATTGATCCAGTCCCGACTTTCGGAGTTTTTTCAATCCGGGACGATCTCCTCGCGTCTCTCCGGGAACTGCGCTCATCCGTGTTCTTCTGTGCCTGAAAACCCTCCTCTTCGTCAGCCCTCAACCATGGATCGCGCCGCCACCAATTTCCGCCCACACCCCACCGGTCGGCTTCGCCATCGTTGGCCGTGGATCGCCGCGGCCGTCGGTTTGGTGGCGCTGAAGCTCTGGCTCGTCTCGGCGCAGACGATCTTTGCGATTGGCTATGCCGACCACGATGACGCGCTGTTCCTCAACCGGGCGGCGGCCCTGCTGCGCGGCGAGTGGCTCGGCACCTACGACCAGCTCACGCTCGCCCACGCACCGGCGTATCCGTTCTTCATCGCCGGCGCCTACCTGCTGCATGTCCCGTTGTTCACGGCGCAGCAGCTGCTCTACGCCGCTGGGTGCGGGTTGCTGATCTTCGCCTTGCGGCCGCTGATCGCCAGCCGGCCGCTCCAGTTTGCCGTCTTCGCAGTGCTGCTGTTCAATCCGGTGACCTTCGACAGCGTCATCCACGGTCGCGTGCTGCGGCAAAACATTCTGCCGGGGCTTGCCCTGCTGATCCTCGCCGGTTGCATCGGGTTTCACGCCCGCCGCGCGGCGCCGTTGCGCCGGTTATGGCCTTGGTTGCTCCTCCTCGCGGCGGCGCTGCCGGCGTTCTGGCTTACGCGCAACGAGAGCGTATGGATCCTGCCGTGCGTCGGACTCCTCGTTGCCGCAACCATTCTCGCCGGGTGGCGCGAAGGGCAGCCCGACCGCCTCCGGCGACTCGCCCTGCTCGCAATTCCAGCCGCAGGTTGGGCGGCCGGTCTGCTGACTGTGTCCGCGATCAACTGGCGGTATTACGGCGTGTTCACGACGACGGAGTTTAAGCAGGCGGATTTCAACGCCGCCTACGGCGCGCTGACTCGCGTCGAGCCGGCTCACTGGCGGCAGTTCATTCCCGTGCCCCGCGAGGTGCGCGAGCGACTTTATCCGCTCAGCCAGGCGTTCGCGGAACTGCAACCCCACCTTGAGGGCGAGCTCGGCGAGGCCTGGGCCGGGATCTCGGAGACGGTCCACCACATCCCGGCCAAGGAGCGCGAAATCGGCGCCGGCTGGTTCATGTGGACGCTGCGCGACGCCGTCATCCGGGCCGGCCACGGTCAGACCGGCGGCGACGTTGCCGTCTACTACCGCCGGCTGGCGCGCGAGGTGAACGAGGCGTGCGACCGCGGACTGATCAAGGCTGGGCCGCGCCGCTCGGGTTTTCTGCCCCCGCTGCGCCACGAGCATCTCGAACCGTTCAAGCAGTCCGCCTGGTCTGCGCTGAAGATGCTTGTGTCATTCGACCAGATGGCGGTCCGCTCCTCACCGAGCGAGGGCTCCGATGCCGATCTGGCTTTCTTTGCCAAGCACACGCGTGGCCGCCTGAGTCCGCCCGCAGACAACCGCGAGCCGAAGGCCAGACCGGTGTGGCTCGAAGAAGCGCGGCTCGACATCCTTGACGGTATCCGGCGTCTCTATGCCGCGTTCGCACCCTGGGCCGGGATTGCTTCGCTCGCCGCACTCGTCGCAGCCTGGATCGGGGCCATCGTACGTCGCCGGCTGCCGTTCTTCGCCGTCGCTGGCAGCGGTCTGCTCGGCTCCATGCTTGCGCTGGTGGCGATCGTCGCTCTGGTCGACAGCACATCATTTCCCGCCCTCAATACCGGCTACCTCAGCGGCAGCTACGGGCTGTGGCTGCTGTTTCTGTTCACCGGCTGGCTGGCGCTCGTGGAAGCGTGGCGCGGCAACGGGCAAAGGTAGCGGTCACCAATTTGACAGGCCGGCCTACAGAGGTGGCACGGCTCTGCAGGAGGCCTGACCGGTGTCTGGCTGCCGTCGCAATCAATCCATGATTCCGCCCCCTGTGCGCGGACCGCCTATAGTTTCCGGAACAGCTCCCGGAGCAGGAACGCGCCGAGCCGCCAGCCGGTTCTCCAGATGGGGAAACGCGTCTGGCCGTGCAGATAGACCTTTTCATGCACGGGAATCTCGAGGGTCGGGATGCCGAGCCGGTAGGCGCGCACGACCATTTCGAGGTCGATGGTGACGCCGGTCTCCGCGATCCGCATCCGCCGGTAGGCGGCCACGGTGAAACCCTTGACGCCGTGCAGCACGTCGCGCACGCGGTCACCGCGGCGCTGCCAGAGCACAGCGCTGCCGACACTCAGCGCACCGACGCCCCACTTCCGCGGCTTGAAGAGCTTCCCGTCCTCCTCGTTGTGCGCGCCCGGCAGGTTGCGGCTCGCAATGACCACCTCGTGTCCCTCGTCCAGTCGCCGCGCCATCTCCAGCGTGATCGCAGGGTCGAGCGTGCCCTTGGGGAAAAAAACAACGATCGCGTCGCACTTCGAACGGGCCACGGCGTCGGCGTAGGCGGCGTTAAGGCTCTTCCGTCGCTGGCGGTGGACGGTGATGCCTTGGCTGAGGAGAAACTCCGGTGTGCCGTCGGTCGAATGCCCGTCGATGGCGAAGACCTCGTCGAACTGGTCGCGCGGCAGCCGCGGCAGGTCGGCTTTGCAGCCTTCAAGTTCGTTCCAAACGATCAGGACGAGGGACTTGGTCAGCCTACTCATGCGCAGCTGCTCCCGCGGCCGCCAGCGCCTGTTCGACGACGACATCCGAATTCATATGCTCCCACGTGCCCCAGCGTCCGAGCGGCGTGATGCCGTGCGCCGCCGCCCAGCGCGCGATCGCGGTCATCGCCGCCGGCTTGCCGCGAGTGTTGACCGGGTAGGCGTGCTCGTTGCGGTGCCGGAAATGACGCACCGCACCGGAGCGCATGGCGTTGGCCTCCGTCCAGTAACCCCGGGCGCCGCCACAAAAGTTGTGCCGCAACAGCAGTCGGTGATGCGACACCGCCTCGTCAGGCTCGTAGGTCCAGTGCGACGTCGTCGGCAGGTTGTCCGGATAATAGTCCACGTCGACCGAGGTGTGCACAAGCTCCGCCGCCGCCGCGTCGATCTCCGCCGGCAGCACGCCCCACGGCCGCCAAAGCGTCCAGGGGATCGTAGTCACCAGCCGCTCGTAACGATACCTGCCGTTGACGGTCTTCGCGCATGGATCGACCCGCGTCACCGCCCCGCCCGGCACGAACTGGTCCCCCAGTGCGACCGCCATCCGCCGCCAAACTTCGCCGTAACCATGCGCGCGCGGATAGAGGAAGGTGCCATGGGCCGGCAGCGTGCCGGCCGGAGCATGGCGCCGGCAACTCTCCAGGGTTTCTTGGTAGGAAACATCGGGCAGCTTGTGCAGCCAATAGGTGCCCAACCGGTCCAGCGGCAGGCACCACATCTTCCGGTTGTAGGGCAGCATGTATTCGTCCGCGATCCGGTCGCCGAGCTTCCAGCGCACCCAGTGCTCGAAACTCTCCGGCTGCGGCCGGCCCGCAACGCAGCCGGCGGCCGCGATCGACGCGAGAAACTCCTGCTGGTCCGCCTCCGGCAACTGCCATAAATGCGACTCGAGCGGATGGTCGACCTCCTGTCCACGAAACCGGATCTTCGCCACCCGCTTGTGTTCGACCCATTCGGACCGCGGCATGAATTGAAACAGGAAATCCAGCACCGCCTGCCGCCGCCCATCAAGAAAATGTCCGCCCCCGATATCAAGCGGCGCCCCATCCACTGTCTCGGACCGGCACAGGCCGCCCCCGGCCGCTTCCTGCTCGAGCAAAACAAACGATGTGATCCCAGACTGCTTCAGCCGATGCGCAAAAGCGAGGCCAGCAGGCCCCCCGCCGAGAATGCAATAACGCACTTGAATCACCCGTCCACCAATGGAGCAGCCTCGGCAATTATCCAGAGATTATTTGCCCACTGGTCGGCGTAATCCGATCGTATCCCGGGAGCTCCACAAAAGACGGATGATGGCCAGCGGGCCGGTGCGAGAGCCAAAACTACCCAATGATCACGGCGAGTTTTTCAGCGCTTCCTTGAGCAAGAAACCGATCCCGGTGCTGCCACCCGTGATCAGCACGGTTTGGCCGGACAGGGAGAAGTGAACGGGTGCGGTCAGGGTTAAGTGGCTTTCATTTCTGTGCCACGCCTTGCATTGCCGCACGCATATAGCCCAGCGCAAAGGCCATGCCGGCATGCCAGGGCGCGGCGCACGCCATCTGCGGCGCATGGTCGGGGATCAACACCCCCTTGAACCCGTTGCGGTGCAGGATCCGCACGATGCGCAGCATGTCGATGTCACCGTCATCCACAAAGGCCTCCTTGTAGGAGGGCACCTTGCCCCGCACATTGCGGAAGTGCACGTAGGCGATGCGGTCCTGTTGGCTGTAGCGGTCGGTAAAGTCGTAGAGATCGCCTCCGGTCATCTCCGCCAGCGAGCCCAGACAGTATTCGAGCTGGTTCGCCCGGCTGGGCGAGAGATCGATCAGCTTCTGGTAATGCTGCGGCTGGTAAACCAGCCGTGGGGTTGCGCGGATCGTTGGCATCGGCGGGTCGTCGGGATGGGCCGCGAGCACCACCCCGCTCGCCTCCGCCACCGGCAACACGGCCGCCAGAAAGTCCGCCAGCCGCCGCCACAATTCCTCCGACGTGCAAGGCGGCATCGTGCCCGGGCCGAGTTTGTCGCCGAGCCGCATGTTCCAGACCATGCCCTGTTGGATCGGGTCATCCACCGGCCCGGCCATGCCGACGGCCTCGGCGCCACCACGGGCGAACGGCCCGCGCACGCGCCCGGCCACGCCGGCCAGGCTGAAATTGTAACCAATGCACGGGATGCCGGCGGCCCCCACGCGCCGGATGATCGTCCGGAGGTTATCGAGGTGCTCCGCCTTGCACGGCCCGTCCAGCAGCACATCGGACCAGTGCGCCGGGTCGAAATTTTCAATCGCCGCAATCCGCAGCCCGTACTTTTGCGCCCGTCGCACGATGTCACGCAGGTCTTCCTCCTCCCACAATTTTCCCGGATCGCCCGCCCGGCCCCATCCGGCCAGGTCGCCCGTCGGCTGGTCCTTCGCCGTGTTGGGGCCGCCTTGGTTGAAGTAATCCACCAGGTGGATCACCAACGCCCCGCAGCCCGCCTGCGCCGCAAAGCGGAAATGCTCATCGGTGAGTTGATGGCGGTAAAGGCCGAGACCGAGTTCCATGATTGATAAGGCAACCCCGATGCCACGCGCCTACCTTAGCCGTTCCTTCCCCATTCCCTCGAGCAGCTCGATTTGCAGGATGAGGCTGCGCGGCAGATGAAACGGATCCTTCACCGGCAGCGCCACTACGCCTGTCATCGGGGTCAAATTGCGGTTCAACTTCTGCCGCCATTCGCCGTTTTCCCAGTCCACGTAATGCCCGAGGCACAGCGCCCAGATCTTCTCATACCAGTCGTAGTAAGCCCTGTCGCCGGTTGCCTGCCAGCCCAGCAGCGTGGCATACAACGCCTCGGTTTGCGGCCACCAGAGCTTCGTGTCAGCAAACTGCCACCCGACCTCCTCGCGCCCGTCACGATCCACCGCAAGCAGCAGGCCGCCGTGCACCGGATCCCAACCGAGTTCGAGGTGACGGCGCATGAGCCGCAGGGCAAGTTCACGCGGCGCGTCGGCCCAACCGACCGACCGGAAGACGTGCAGTTGAAACCACATGTCCTCGATCGCATGGCCGGGCACGGTCACCGTGCCTTGCGGCGGGGTGAATTCCCCGCCGTCCTGACGCACGAACTCGACAATGCGGTCACTGTCCGCCCGGTAAAAATCACGAAAGACTTCCTCTGAAAACCGCCGGGCTGCGGTAAGGTAACGCGGTTCGCCCAAAATCTCGCCGAGCTCGGCCAGCGTGAACGACCAGAACATCGGAATGCCGTGCGGTTTGGCGCCCGCCGGAATGGGATACGGAAAATGCGGCAACCGGTCATAGGGCTGCTTTAATCTCTCCAACACCGCATCGGCCGTGCGGCAGGCCCATGCGCGATAACGCCCCTCCTTGGTCGCACGGAAAAGTTCTCCCAGTGCGTAAACCGCGAAGCCGTCGGTGTAGATGCTCTCGTTGCGCCGCCGCACGCTGCCGTCCTGGGCGAGCAGCAGCGCCCAGCCCTGCTCTGCCTCCAACCAACCGTGTTTCAGGCAAAATTCCGCAATGCTGCGCGCATGGGCCAGCCACTTGGGCTCGCGGCCGAGCGTGTTGTAAAGCCGCGCAAACACCCACACCGCCCGCCACTGGCTCCACAGCCATTTGTCAGTGCTCTGCACCTCACCGTTGTCGGCAATGCACGTCAGAATGCCGCCCTGCGGATCGAACCCATGCTTCTCCCAGAACGGCAGCACATGCCCGAACAGGTGGCCGCGCAGCCAGACCGCGTGCGCCGCACCGTCACCGGCCCGCAACTCGGCCAGGGCACGCTCCAGCTCCTTTTGGGTGGTGGCGGCAAGTCGGGTGTTCGTATTCATCGGGCAAAATTCCATTACCGACTCGCCATCAGCTCCCGATAAACCTGGACCGCCAGGGTCAGTTGGTCGGAGCCTACCCATTCGTCCTTCGTATGGGCCTGGGCCAAGTGACCGGGACCCAGCACGAGGGTTGGTGCGCCAGCCGCAGCATAGTGACTCGCGTCGGTCACATAAGGCGCGCCGCGGCCCGTGCCGTCGAAGCAATGTGCCGCCAGGATCGGCTGCAGCCGCGCCAGCAATCCGTGTGCAAGCTCGTCGCCCATTGACGGCACCACGTAAAGGTCGGCGTGCTCCACGGCCTGTCCGGCCAGCACGGCATCGCGCTCCGCGAACACCTGCGCCGCGGTTTCACCGGGCACGGTCCGGCGGTCGCATTCAATCTCACAGCGCTCGGGAATGATGTTCACCTGGGTGCCGCCGCGGATGACGTTCACGCTCATCGCCGCGCGGCCGGTCATCGGGTGGCTCTTCGTCACCGTCGGCACGTAGCGTGATTCCAGTGCTTCCACGACCCGCAGCATCCCTGAAATCGCGGAGCAACCGTTCGACGGAATGGAGGAATGCGCCGCCCGGCCCCGGGTGATGGTCTTCCAGCGGATAACCCCGTTGTGCGCCGTCACGGGCTGCATCGCCGTCGGCTCGCCCACGATCACGCCGTCAAGCCGCGGCAGAAACTCCCTCAGTTCGGCCGCGGCGAAAGCCTGCGCCCCCGTCATGCGCGCCTCCTCGTCGGCCGCGAAGACCAGCGCGACATTGTGCGGCCGCGTTACACCCCGGGCATAGTCCTGCAAAGCCCAGAACATCGCGGCACCGGAACCCTTCGTATCGCAGGTGCCGCGACCGTAAATGCGGCCGCTCTCCACCTTCACATTGAAGGGATCCACGGTCATGCCGGTGACGCTCACAGTATCGAGGTGGCTCTCAAAAACCAGCCAGCGTGCTGCCGGTGCGACCTCACAGGAGATGAGGAGGTTTTCGCCCCCGCGGGGCACGGGGCACCGCCGGGTCTTCAGGCCCCAGTCGTGCGCGAGTTTCTCCAAAAATGCGATCAGCGCCGCCTCGCCCCCGGTGTTGCCGCCAAAAAGCGGATTGACCGTGTCGTGCGCCACCATCCGGGCGAGCAACTCCTCGCAGGATTGCGGCGGGGCGGAAGTCGTCACGGCGCTCATCGCTCAGCTCAGCCACACGTCGCGGTGGGCCGCCACAAAAGCGTCATCCGTCAGGTGCGGATAGGCGCGGCACACACGCGTGAGTTCCTCCGCCTGCCCGGGCGAAAGCCCCTGGTGCGGGTCCAGGCAGTGGATTGAGGATACGAGGCCCTGCCGGCGCAGGACCTCCATGATTCCCGGAAGGTTGCCCGCATACTTGTTGGCTGCGTCAAACAGCGCCGCATTCATGTCGGTCACTGCGATGGCCGTATCGAGCCATTGCACATCCAGCAGTTTGCTTGGGCGAGCCTGCTTGATGTCGTTGAGCAGTTTGACCGCCGCGCTGGTCCAGACGCCCCAATGGCCGAGCAGGCCGCCTACGATGTGGCGCGTGATTTTTTTGCCGCCGGCGTCGAACGTGAACGGGGTGAACAGATCCACGATGATGCTGTCGTCGTTGCCGGTGTAGAGCGCGATGTCGTCGCGGCCGGCCTCGGCCACGGCGCGAATCACGTCGATGGTCTGGTAGCGGTTGAAGGGCGCGAGCTTGATCGCGACGACGTTCGGGATCTCCGCGAACCGCCGCCAGAACGAGTAGGCCAGCAGCCGGCCACCACCCGCGGGCTGCAGGTAGAAACCCACGATGGGCATCATCTCCGCCACGCGCCGGCAATGCGCGATCATTGCGTCCTCGGAGTCATTCTGGAAAGCCGCCAGGCTGAGCAAACCCGCCTGGTAGCCATAGCCCAGGGCGGTCCCGGCCTCCTGCAGTGCCTGCTCGGTGCGGCCACATAGGCCGGAAATCTTGATGAATGGCCGCGGCGCTTTTGCGAGCTCCTCGTCGATGGTGCGCGACGCCAGTTCAAGCACCGGCTTGAAGAGGCCATGCTGCGGCTCACGGATCTCGAACTGGGTCGAATGCACCCCGACGGCGAGACCGCCGACGCCGGAAGCCACGTAATAGCGGGTGATGGCGCGCTGGTGGCGTTCGGAAAACTTCCGGCTGGCGTCCAGCGCGAGCGGCTGGGCGGGGATGACGTGGCCCGCGTGCAGATGGGCGCGAAGGTCCATGCTCAGAATTTTCCGTCCCGGGCCTCGAAATGCGTGGGCTTGCCCAGCAGTTTGCCCCCGGCGCGCAGGTAGTCGGCGACCAGGCGCATCATGGTGTCGAGCGGGACCGTCGTCGGCCCGAACAGGCGGACGGACTCGCTCGCGTCAGAAAGCCAGGCGGCGTCGGCTTCCGTGCCGGTGAATCGCGGCGTGCACCCGAGCAGTGGCCCGAACTTTTCCGCAATCCCCCGGATGGATAGTTTCTCCGGACCGGTGACGTTGAGCAGCTTTGGCGGGTTCGCCACGTGCTCCAGACACTGGATGGCACGGGCGCAGGCGTCACCCTGCCAGATGCAGTTGAAGTAGCCCATCGTGATGTCGATCGGTTCACCCGCGAGGACGCGCGTGGCGATGTCCACCAGCACGCCGTAGCGCAGTTCGACGGCATAGTTCAACCGATACATCAGCTGCTTCGTGCCAGATTTGCGGGCATAGTGGGTGAAAACCCGCTCGCGGCCCACACAGGTGCTCGCGTATTCGCCGAGAAACGCCACCGGGGTGGTCTCAGTAGCGCCCCTGTTGTCACCCGTTGTCGGTGTAAACGGATACACGCAGCCGGTGGAGAACACCACGATGCGCGCGGCGCGAAATTTTTTGGCGACCAGCGAGGGCACCACCGTGTTTTGAATCCACGTCTCGTCCGGCGCGCTGTCGGTGCCGAATTTCTGACCGGCGAGATATTCGATGTTGGCCACCTCAGGCAGCTGCGCGACCTGGTCGGCGTCCGCCAGATCACACGCCACCGGGATGATGCCGAATTTTTCCAAGGCGGCCTTGGCCTCGGGCCGGCTGAAGCGCGACACCCCATAAACCTTGGCCGTGGGTTTGCCCGCCGCCTCCAGCGCCCGTCGCAGCATCACCGCCAGCGAGGTGCCCATCTTGCCCCCGACGCCCAGCACCATGAAGTCGCCGTTCAGCGCGCGCACGGTCGCCACCGCTCCGGGTGTCGGCTGCGACAGCAGGGTTTCAATTTCGTGATCACTCTTGGGTGGCTGGGACATGATGCGGGTGGGTGAGGGAACCGGCCGGGGCCGACCGGCCTGAGGCAGCACACAACAGGCTGGCGCGCCGAGGTCAAATCCCAAGTAACCTTTTAGTTACTTTTGACTCGCGTCCCTCTGTAGTCCTGTCAGGGTACACTGCGTGACCGCACGACCGGCATTCCCTTCCCCCGCCCTGGCAACCCGGCCCGGTGCCGGCGCGCGACCCGTGGTCTGTTTGTCAGCCCCGGGCTTTGATGCCTTCCAGGAGCAGCTTCGTGACATGCAAAATACCGGTTTCACGCACGGCGGCGGAACCGAGGTCCAGGCGCAACGACTGCGACAGTGTGTAACGGTTCGAACTGTAGATAAGACAGAGACCGATGAGGCTGATCAGCAGGTAGCGTGCGTCCATGTCGGCCCGGATGCGGCCCGCGGCGATGCCGTCCCGCAGCAAGCGGCTGAGCGCGGTGAGCATCGGGTCCTTGCTGAGGCGGAAATCCGCCTGCGCCAGTCCCGCCCCATCGTTGAGATTTTCCCAGAGCAGGAGCCGCACGAACTCGGGGTGGTCCCGCAGGAAGTTGAAATAGGTGCGCACAATCTCCGCCGTCAGTGCGTCAAAGTCCGTGCGGTGCGAGAGCGCGTCGATCTCGACCAGCTCAAGGGAGCGGTAGGCCTCCGCCAGCACGGCGTGGTAGAGTCGCTCCTTGTCGCCAAAATAGTGGTAGACCATCCGCTTGTTCACCTGCGCCGCGGCCACGATCTCATCGACCGTCGTGCCGTCGTAACCGGCGCGGGCGAAGCAGGTCATCGCCGCACGCAACAACCGGTCGCGGGCCGGCAGGATATCCCGGGATTTCTTGGTGACAGCTGTAGGCATCGCCCCATCTCGCTAGGCACATTCCCGACGCTTGTCACGATGTTCTCCCGTTCCTAACCTGTATTCTCTTCCCTCCCATTATGCGTGTCATCGACATCCACACCCACCCGGTCTTCCGTGGGCTCAACCTGTTCGGCCGACCCACCGACCTGAACCGTGTCATCGCCCACGGCCGCCGCCACAATGTCGTGCACATGATCGTGCTCGGCGATGTGCTCCTCTTCGGCGTCAATCCGAATATCGAGCAGCTGCGCAAGATCAACAATGACACGATCAAGGTCGTGAAGGCGCGGCCCGACTACTTCACCGGCTTCGTCTACCTGAACCCGCTGCTCGGCGAGCGCGCCACGCTGGCCGAAACCGAGCGTTGCCTCAAGACTCCGGGTTTTCGCGGCATCAAGCTGGAGGTCGCCAACAACGCCGCCCACCCGGCCATGCGGCACGTGGCCAAGGCCGCCCGCACCTTTAACCTGCCCGTGCTGCAGCACAGCTGGAGCACGACGAACATCAAGGACCGCAAGCACCAGAGCGACCCGGTCGACACCGCCCTCTTCGCCCGGCGCAATCCCGAAGTGAAGGTCATCATGGCCCACCTCACCGGCATCGGCTTCCGCGGCGTGCTGGAGGCGAAGGGCCTGCCCAACCTCTATATCGACACCTCCGGCGGCTATCCCGAGGAATATCTGCTCGAGTTCGCCGCCGAACACATCGGCGCCGACCACATCCTTTACGGCTCCGACGTGCCCATCCGGGAGAACAGCTGTACGATCGGCCGCATCATCGGCACCAAGCTGTCCGCCGCCGACAAGCACCGCATCCTCTTCGGCAATGCCGCCCGCCTCCTCAATCTCAAACTCACCTGAGCCCCCTTAATGCCATTCTGAGCGCCGCGAAGAATGACAGAATCAACACCACCCTTTGCCCTTTCCAGAAATTAACCGCCCGTGAAACTCATCGATACCAACGTCAACCTCGGCCCGTGGCCGTTCACGCCCGTCCCCGACCGCACCGGTCCCGAGCTCGCCGCACAACTCGCCGCCAGCGGCATCCGCCGCGCCCTGGTCTCGCACCTCGGCGCCGTCTTCCAGCCGGAACCTATGGTCACCAACCGGAAACTCTTCGCGGCCGTCAAGCGCACCCCGGGCCTGCTCCCGGTGCCCGTGATCAATCCCGCCCTGGCCAACTGGCGCGAACAGCTCGCGGAGTGCCTCGCCGCCGGCCCGATCCGCGCGGTGAAGATCTTCCCGAACTACCACAACTATTCCCTCGGTTCGCGGAAGCTCGATCCATTCATGGCCGCCATCGCGGATGCCGGACTGCGCCTGATCGTCAACGTCCGCCTCGAGGATGAGCGTCACCGGTATTTCGCCCTGCGCATCAAGGGCGTGCCGGTGAAGCAGATGGCCGCCTTCCTGACCCGCCATCGGGACCACCATGTCCTGTTCAGCGGCATTTACAAACCCGAGGTCGAGAAACTCGCTCCGGACCACGAGAATTTTTCGGCCGAGGTCGCCTTCTGCGAAATCACCAACGTCCTTGAGATCATGCTCGCAAAGTTCCCCGCCAGCCGGCTCTTGCTCGGCACCTGCACTCCGCTGCTCTCGACCCGCGGTCAGGCTGACAAGCTCCGCTGCGCCCATATTCCCGCCCGGGCCAAGGCGCTGATCGGCGCCGGCAACGCCCGCCGTTTTTTCAAACTCTGAATCTCCTCCCCTCCGCACCATGAGCACCGCCGTCACTCCTCCCGTCCTCCAGCCCATCGTTGACGAACCCGTCCCGCAGCCTGTGCGCTGGGGCGACGCCGAACTCGCCCGCCTCACCACCATGGTCCGGCAGCCTTCCCTCTTCTATTGGAACGGACCCCAGACCACCGCACTCCTGGCTGACTTCAGGCAGCACTACCCGCTCAAGTATCTCTTCCCCTGCTCCTCCGGCACCGCCTCACTCCACATCGCGGTGGGCGCGCTGCGCCTCCGTCCCGGCGAGGAGGTTATCGTCTCGCCCATCACCGATATGGGCTCTGTCATCGGCATCCTCTACCAGCAGGGCGTGCCCGTGTTCGTCGACCTCGATCCGCGCACCTACAACATGGATGCCGGCGCCGTGCGCCGTGCCATCACGCCGAAAACCCGGGCCATCATGGCCGTGCACCTCGCCGGCAACCCCTGCGACATGACCGCGTTTCTGGCCATCGCCCGCGAGCATAACCTCGCCGTCATCGAAGACTGCGCCCAATCGTGGGGCGCCCGGCACCAGGGCACGCCCGTCGGCCTCATGGGTGATTTCGGCTGCTATTCCTTCAACGATTTCAAGCACATCGCCTGCGGCGACGGCGGCATGGTCGGCACCAATCTCGACCGTTACGGCAACGGCCTCTCGAAGTGGGGCGACAAGTGCTATGACCGCGTCGCCGGCACCCGCGACCCTGAGGAACTCGCGCCCAACTACCGCATGAGTGAACCGCAATCGGCGGTCTGCGTCGCGCAACTCGGCAAGCTGGAGGACATCGTCACCCGCCGCAACCGCGCCGGCTCACTCCTCACCTCTCTGCTGCAGAACCTCCCCGGCGTGCTGCCGCCGGTCACCCGTGTGGGCGATTTTCACAGCTACTGGTTCTACTTCATGCGCCTTGAACTCACGCAGCTCAAGTGCACCCGTGCCGATTTTGTCGCCGAACTCAAGGCCCAGGGTGTCGCAGCCAACGCCGGCTACATCCCGATGCCCGTCTTCCGCTACAAGGTCTTCCAAAACCACAATTTCTTCGGCGGCGCCTGGCCGATCCGGGACTTCGGGCTCACGACCATGGATTACACCAAGGTCCGCTGTCCCGTGGCCGAAGCGATTTTGGAGGACGGCATCACCATGCCGCTGAATCAGGCGATGTCTGACTCCTACATCGAAAAGGTGGCCCGCGCCATCCGCTCGGTGGCCGCACGACTCGCCCGTTGAGCCAGGCGTTCGCCGGATGCCGGCATGACCGGGCGGACGCGTGGAACCTATCCGGCCTCATTTGAAGCAGCGGCCATCTCATACGTGGGGCGGAGCGTCGACCCGCCCATCCCCATCCTCCCGTCAAAGGCAGGTCAAAGACCTGTCCTGCTTCCCAGCAATCGTTCGCACTGCTTTGGTAGCGCTCGAAATTGACGACGGCTACGGGTGACAGCGCTTGCCAGCGCGGTCATGACCCGCATTTTTTGCACCCCAACCCAACCCACGCCATGACTGTTCCCATCACCGGCCCCAAGTGGGTCCTCTGTATTTTTTGCCTGTTGGCCACCCCATTGCTTGGCGCCGCCGCCTCGCCCGAAAAACCGACCCCCATGGTCAAGGGCACCAAAGTCGACGGCGTCTACCATGGCCCGGTTGAAATCTGGTCAACCGCCGTCACCCGGCAGGCCGCGGGCGAATTCCGTCACGGCAAGCCGGACGGCCGCTGGACCTTTTGGGACGAAGCCGGCGTGAAAATCGTCGAGCTCACCTACAGCAGCGGCACCTTCTCCGGCACCGTCACCATATGGCATGGCGCCCAGGTCGGTCCGCGCGAAAAAGGGAGGTTGAAACTCCGCGCTGCGTTCAACGACGGCTGTTGGCAGGGACTAGTCCGCACCTATTACCCCGACGGCCGGACGCGCAGCGAACGCAACTACGACGCCGGCATAGTGATCGAGACCCAGGCATACAACCCGCGCGGTGAACCGCTGACACCCGAACAGTCCCGCAAAATAGCCGAGGAGGACGAGCAGGTGGACAACGCCTTGGTGGACGCACTCGATGAGTTCCTCCGCAAGTGGGTTTCCTGATTACCGACCTTGGGCGGCCGCAGCGACAAATCCCAGGGGGGCAATTTGCCCCAACCATGAGCAACATCATCAAGCATGCCTGAGATTCTCGCGCAGTTCAACCGCGACCGTTTCCTCATGCTTCCTGACATGCTCTTGCCCGGCAAGACCATCACCTTCTGGCAGCTCGACGCTGTCTGCCGTTTGCCCACTCCGGGGGGCGTCATTCTCGATCCGCCCCCTCCCGGGGCCCGTGTTCACGATCAACATGAAAATCACCCACGTGAAAATCCGCCGTTAAGACACAGGGGATGAGGTTTTCTCTCGCATCGAGGGCGCAGGCGACAAAAGCCACGCCTACTGGCAGGGTGTGCACTGGCCGTTCCTGAAAAGCGAGTGTGCCCGACCGGGCCAGACCGTCAGCCTGGAGACCAAGGTCGTGTTAGAATACTTCGGCGTCGTGTAGCCCTGTCTCGCGCTGGAGAACTTTTGAGCCCCGCGCACGGTACGGGTTGCGCATCAGCCGCAGACTTCCTTGTGCACCGCCACGATGGCGTCGGCGATGTAATCGGCATCCTCAGACGTGTAGAGCCAGCCAAGCGGCAGCGCGATGAAACGCTTCGTGAGGTCCTCCGTGCGCGGAAAGTCCTCGGCCCGGTAACCGGGCGCCGGCCACGGTTTGAGATCCCGGAAGGGCGACAGCGCCGGATGATGGGCGAGTCCGGTCTTCACATAGTCACGGTTGTATTGGGGATAAGTGCCGGTGCGCGCGCCACAGTTCACATTCCGCGCGTCAAGTTTTTCGCGAAACGGCGCCACCTGCGCGGGATTGTCCAAGAGGAGGTAGATCTCGAAACCGAAGTCGCCCGTCGGGTCGGGCACGTGGCGCGTGGCCACGCCCTTGAGCCCTTTGATCTTGGGCAATATTCGCGCCTGCAGGGCGCGGCAGTGCGCCCACATCCGGTCCACCTTGCGCAGCTGGGCCAAGGCCATGGCCCCCGCCAGTTCGGAAAGGCGGTATTGCCCGCCAACAAACGCCACCTCACGTGCTGGCACGATGGCGGCGTGGTAGGGCCGGTAGTTGCCAAGGTCGCTCAGACGGACGGACCGCTCGTAGAGCCGTTGGTCGCGCATCGTCACCATGCCGCCTTCACCGCAGGTCGCGACCTTGTTGAATTGGAAGCTGAAGGTGGCGATATCGCCCCACGTGCCGATCTGGCGGCCGCGGTAGCGCGTGCCCAACGATTGCGCGCAGTCCTCCAACACAAAGATTCCGCGCTTGTGCGCCTCGAACACGATGCGTTCCATGTCCGCCGCCACCCCCTGATAGTGCACGATCAGCACCGCCCGCGTGTGCGGTGTGGCCAGCCGCCCGATCTCGGCGGGGTCAAGGTTGAGCGACTCGTCGATCTCGGCCAGCACGGGCCGGGCGCCGGCGCGCACAATCGCCGTGAAACACGCGATCCAGCTCCAAGCCGTGAGGATCACTTCGTCGCCCGTTCCGATGCCCATCGCGGCGAGGGCCACCTCCAGCGCACCGGTGCCGCTGCTCACGCCCAGGGCATAGTCAGTGCCGATGTATTCGCGAAACTCCTTTTCCAATTGGGCGACCATCGGCGGGGTCGGTTTGAAATCCATGCCGTAGTAGCGGAAGGGCTCCTTGCGGCGGAGCACATCGAGCACCAGAACCTCTTCCTCGGTGCCGATGGCTGCGGCACCCAGACCGGGCATGGGACGGGGACGGAGTGGAGCGGACATGGCCAAGAATATGGCTGAAATGACCGCGTAGCCGCAAGCGCACAGTGATGAATAATAACTCCTACCAGAAGGAAATCCTATTGCCGATACCGGTCCGTCCGCGTTGTCTGCCGCAGATGAAAATAACTGCAGTGCTTGGGGTGCGCTTGTTCACATGGTGGGCGGATTGATGACCCCAGTGCCGGTGACACGCGACCTTGGCATCCCCGTCAAAGGCGTCAGCTGGGTGCGGCTGCATCCCGGGCAAACCGCCGACGGCCAGCCCTCGCTCCTCGCCTCGATGAGCCAGAACAATGGCGGCCTCTTCGTTATCGAGATCGATCTCGAGACCGGGCACTGCCGCCAATTCGCCGTCCACGACCGCGTGCACTCCACGTTCTCGGCCGCGTCGTTCCGCTCCCTGCTCAGCGGTATCCTCTACCTCGTGTCCGGCTGGGATGGGCACCTGCACCGCTTCGACGTCAATCAATCTGCCCGCGGCCTCGAGGACCTCGGACGCATCTATCCCGCCACCGGTGACATCGCCCCGTGCGGGATCAACGAGGGTCCCGATGGCGTCCTGTGGATCGGCACCTATCCGGGCGCCAGCCTCACGAGTTACCACCCTGCCACCGGCCGGTTCACGCACTTTGGGCAGCAGGACAACAGTGACAACTACCTCTACCCGCTCGCGGGCGACGACGGCTCGCTCGCCGGCATCGTCAAGTTCGGACGACCGCACCTGCTGGTCTTCGATCCCGCGACGGGTGAACGCCGCGAGGCCGGCCCTGCGGTCATCGACCCCACCGACAAGTCGCAATTTCTGAAATTCTACAAGGGCACAGACCGTCGCCTCTATCTCGACACACACGCCGGCAAGTTCCGGGTTGACGGCATGAACCTCACCTCGGTGGACGAACTTCCCGCCCCGCTGCCCGGCATCCACGCCACCTACAAGCACGCCTACCAAGCCCCCGCCGAGATGCCCGGCGGCTGGACCGCGCACTTCCTTGACGACGGCATCAACGGGGTGGGCACACCGCGAAACGTCCTACTCGTCAACCGCGACCCGCTCATCCCCAGTCGCCGCCTGCACCTCGACTGGGTCGGCGGCGGTTCCAACCTGCACGTCTTCGACGTCGGCCCCGGCAGCGACATCTTCGGCACGAGCTACATGCCCAACCGCCTCTTCCGCAGCACGCTCGATGGTGCGACGATTGACGACCTCGGCGAGCACACCTTCGCCGGCGGCGAGGCCTACTCGCTCGCAACGCTCGACGGCAAAGTTTACCTCGGTTCCTACCCCGAGTCGCGCCTCTCGGTCTTCGATCCCGCGAAGCCCGTGCATTTCGGCACCAGCCCCAATGACAATCCCCGTGACCTTGGACGCCTCGACAACATCGGCTTCCGCCCCAACGTCCTCCTTACCACACCCGCCGGCCGCCTTTGGCTGGGCTCAAGCCCCGACTACGGGCTCTACGGTGGCCCGCTCGCGTGGTTCGACCCGAAGACCGGCGCAAAATATTCCCACCGCCACGTTGTCGCCGACCTGTCGCCCGCCTCAGGCCTCTACCTGCCCGAGCTGAAACAGATCCTCCTCGGCCTCAGCATCGAGCCCGGCACCGGCATGCCGGTGAAAAAGCATCTGCTCAACGGCGCTTTCGCCCTCTGGGACCCCGCGCAGGACGAACTCGTCTGGTCCGGCGACCTCGGCCTCGACAACCTCGCCGACATCCCTTCGCTCGCGCCCGCCGGCGGCGGTCTCGTTTACGCCCTCATCGGCCGCGGCGACCACATCCTGACTGCCGGCGCGCCGGAAATCCGCCCGCGCCTTGCGCTCATCGATCCGGCGAGGCGCACCGTCCTCGCCTCCGCGTGGCTGCCTGAGGATTTCGGCCCGCTCTCGTGGCACGGCTATTTCTCGCTGCGCGTCGGACCCGGTGGCGTGGTTTACGGCGCGACCGGCTACTGCGTATTCCGCATCAAGCCCGGCACCTGCGAGGTCGAACGCGTCTGGCAACTCGACCAGCCGCAGAAGCGCCCCGGCACCGTCTGGCTCACCGCCTCCTCGCCCAATGTCATCGACGTCGTCGGGCCCATCGTCGGCCACCAGTTTTACTTTGCCACCGGCTGGCGGCTGCGTGTCCTCACGCTGCCCGAATAAAAAACCGCTGCTCGCTCCTCCCCGCTCCTGTCCCCCACTCCCTTCATCATGTCCTCCGCAACCACCCCCGCCTCCTCACCTGCCATCACCGTGCGCGAACTCGGCGTGCCGGTCAAAGCCGTCAACTGGGTGCGCCTGCATCCCGGCCGCGGTCCAGATGGCAAGGCCTCGCTGCTCGCCTCGATGGGTCAGAACAACGGCGGGCTCTACGTCCTCGATATCGATCTGGCCACCGGCCATTGCCGTCAGTTCAACGCCCCGGCCAAGGAGCAGCAATATCCCATCTCCGCCATTCGCAGTCCCCGCACCGGCATCCTCTACGTCGGAGCCTGCACCGACGGTCACCTGCTGCGCTATGATCCTGCGCACCCCGGGCGCGGTCTCGAGGATCTAGGGGTCATTGACGGAGATCGGGCGACTTTTCCAACCGGCATCGCGGAAGGGCCCGATGGCACGCTCTGGATCGGCGGTCATCCTGACTGCGGCCTCACCCGTTACGACCCCGCCACCGGTGAATTCACCCGCTTTGGCTCGCTCGACCCTGAGGACAAATACCTTTATCCGCACGTCGGCACCGATGGCACCATTGCCGCGCTGACCAAGGTCGTGCATCCCCATCTCGTGGTCTTCGACCCGCAGACCGGCACGCGCAAGTCGATCGGCCCCGTCATTGATCCCGAGGACAAAACCCAGCACATTGTTTTCTACAAAGGTCTCGATGGCCGGCTCTATCTCGACACGCATGCCGGCAGGTTCCGCGTCAGTGGGCTGGAACTTGAACCGGTCGACTACCTGCCGCCGGCGATGCCCGGCGTCCACGCCACCTACAGGCACAACTACCAGGAAACCCTCCCCATGCCCGATGGGCTCATCGCCGCATGGGCCGACGGCGAGGACGGCGCCGGACTGTTCAAGAAAGTTTTGCTCACGAGCACCAATCCCACCGTCGCGCCACGCACCCTCGAACTTGACTGGCAGGGCGGCGGCTCGAACCTGTTCAAGATTCACCTCGGGGCCGACGGCAGCATCTACGGTTCCAGCTTCCTGCCCGAGCATCTCTTTCGCACGGCGCCGGACGGTTCCGGTATGGTCAACCTCGGCCGCTGCAGCCTCATGCTGGGCGAGGCCTACTCCTTCGGCAATTTCAGCGACGGCTCGATGATCATCACCTCGTACCCCAGGTCGCACATCTCTTTCTACGATCCAAAAAAGCCGTACCGCTTCGGCACCGACGTCGCCGCCAACCCACGCGATATCGGCCGACTCGACGAGATCGGCATCCGGCCCGCCGGCCTCGCCATTGTGCCCGCACTGACCCGCGCCGATGGCTCCGTTGTCCCGGAACGCGCCTGGGTCGGTTCGCTCCCCGACTACGGCCTCTACGGCGGCACCCTGGCCTGGGTTGATCCCAAGACCGGGGCCCACGCCAGTCACCGCCATCTCGTCACCGACTGCTCGCCCGTGTCGCTCCAGTGGCTGCCCGGCATCAGGCAACTGCTTGTGGGCATGAGCACCGAGAGCGGCACCGGCACCAAGATCCGGGCTAAGAACGGCGCCTTCATCCTATGGGATCCGATCGATGACCGCCCGATTTACACCGGCGACTTCGGCGTCGCCAACCTCGGCAGCGTGCAGGCCCTCGCTCCCGCCACTGGCGGACTGGTCTACGCTCTGATCATGAACAACCGTTTCGCCGAGGACACCATGGGTGTGGCAAAGCTTCCGCCTCGTCTTGCCCTCGTTGATCCCGCCGTCCGGCAATCCGTCGCGATCGCCCCGTTGCCCGCCGACCTCGGACCTCTGCCGGGGCATTCTGCCTACTGCATCTTCCCCGGCCCCGATGGCGTCTACGGCATCACCGAAAAAGTGCTCTACCGCATCAAGCCCGGCACCTGCGATACCGAGATTGTCTGGCGCGCGCCCGAGGGCGACCAGATCGCCATCCCCGGCCCGTGGATCGGCCGCACCTTCTACTTTGCGACCGCCTGGCGCCTCCGCAGCCTCACGTTGCCCGCGTAACCCGTCGGACTGCCCTCGTCTGTGCCATGCCCTGCTTGGCTTGATGCGGAGCAGGGTGTCTCTTGGAAAGATATCTTTCTCTATGTCCTCCCCTGAAAACCCGCCCGCCATCCGCGAGCTCGGCATCCCCGTAAGAGCCGCCAATTGGGTGCGCCTTCATCCCGGGCGCACCGCCGACGGCCGGCCTTCGCTCCTCGCCTCGATGGGGCAGAACAACGGCGGTCCCTTCGTGCTCGATATCGATCTGACCACCGGCCACTGCCGGCAATTCCCCGCTAATTGCCCCGGGATCGAGGCCCCCACGGCCGCCATGCGCAGCCTCCGCACGGGCATCCTGTGGCTGGGCTCCGCCTGGCGCGGACATTTGCACCGTTACGATCCCGCCCATCCGGAACGCGGACTGGAGGATCTCGGCCGCATCGATCCCGAACTCGCCACCTTCCCCACGGGCATCGCCGAGACGCCCGACGGCATGCTCTGGATCGGGGCCTACCCCGGCGCCTCGCTCACCCGCTACAATCCCGCGACCGGCGAATTCACCCGTTATGGCCGCATGGACCCGGTGGACAAATACCTCTATCCGCTCGCTGGCGATGATGGCACGATCTGCGCGCAAGTGAAGATGACCGTTTTCCGCATGATTGCCTTCGACCCGGCCAGCGGCAAAGCGCATGCGATCGGCCCCGCCCTCGAGTCGTCGCCGACCAATCACCGCCGCTACGAATTCTACAAGGGCACCGACGGCCTGCTTTACCTCGACACCTACGCCGGCGGTTTCCTCCTCAAGGATGGGGAGGCCCGGGCAGTGACGCAGCTGCCCCCGCAGATGCCCGGCATCATCGCCACCTACAAGGGCGGTTATCAGCAGGTGCTCCCGCTGCCCGACGGGGCCATCGCCGCGTTCATCGACGAGCAGAGCTTCGAGTTTCGCCGTATCCGTATCACCCCCGCCGACGGTAATTCGCCGCGCGAACTGAAACTCGACTGGCAGGGGGCGGGCACCGCCCTCTGGACGCTGCACCTCGGCCCGGACCGGCGCCTTTACGGTTCCAGTCTGCTGCCCGAGCATCTGTTCTCCTGCGATCTCGACGGCGGCAACATGACCGACCACGGCCAATGCAGCATCTCCGGCGGCGAGGGCTACTCGATGGTCAACTACGACGGCAAACTCGCCATCGCCTCGTATCCCGCCACGCACATCTCACTCTACGATCCGGCTCTGCCCTACCGCTTCGGCACCGGTCCCGGCTCCAACCCGCTCGACGTCGGTCGCGCCGACGACCTCAGCACACGGCCGCATGCGATGATCACCACGCCGGACGGCAGACTTTGGATTGGCTCCGCCGCCGACTATGGCCTCACCGACGGCTCGCTCGCGTGGTACGACCCTGCCACCACCAAGCGTGGCAGCACCCGTGGCATCATGCCGAATTGCACGCCCTTCGTGCTGCTCTGGCTCCCGCAGTTGGGCCAGATCCTCGTCGGCTTCAACAGCGAGCCCGGCACCGGCATCTCCGCCAAGGTGCAGCGCGGAGGCTACGCCCTCTGGGATACCGCCAAAAACCAGGCCGCATACATCGGCGACTTTGACGATCCCGAACTCGTCGACGTCTGTTCGCTCATCGATGCGGGCAACGGCCTCGTCTACGCCCTCAGCGGACGCAATCCGCGTCTCGTCACCCATTACGATTGCACGCCCGCCCCAACGCGCCTCGTCCTCCTTGATCCGTTGAAACGCGCCGTCGTCCAATCGGCACCCATTCCCGAAAGCTACGGCAAGCTGCCCTTCGAGTCCGGCCACATTTTGCGCGCCGATAGTGATGGCACCATATACGGCGCCACCACCGAGACAGTTTTCCGCATCACGCCGGGCACCGTCGCCACCACTCCCGTCGCAACAATCACCGGACATCCCCTCAGCGTCGTCGGCCCCGTCCACCAGGGCACCCTTTACTTCGCCAGCGAATGGATCGTCCGCAGCCTTAAACTGTCCTGACCACCATGAAGACTTTCCACGAAATCGGCATCCCGGTCAAAGGGATCAACTGGGTCCGTCTCCACCCCGGCCAGACCGCCGACGGCCAACCGTCGCTGCTCGGCTCGATGGGCCAGAACAACGGCGGCTTGATGGTCATCGATATCGATCTCACAACCGGCCATTGCCGGCAGTTCAACTCCCCGACCGCGGGTTCCGATTATCCCATCGGCTCGATGCGCAGCCTGCGCACCGGCATCCTCTGGCTCGGTACCGCGTGGGACGGACATCTGCACCGTTTCGATCCCGCTCATCCGGAACGCAGCATTGAGGATCTTGGCGCCATTCATGCAGGCGAGGCCACGTTCCCCACTGGCATTCAGGAGGACACCGACGGCATGATTTGGATTGGCGCTTATCCGGGCTGCGGTCTCACGCGCTTCGACCCCACCACCGGCGAATTCAAGCACTACGGTCGCATGGACGCGGAGGATAAATACCTCTATCCGCTCTGCGGCGACGACGGCACCATCGCCGCGCAGACCAAGACCACGCGCTACCGCATCGTGATGTTCGACCGCCAGACCGGCACTGCCACACCCGTCGGTCCCGTACTCGACGAGCCCAACAACCACGCGCGCCGCTTTCTCTTTTTCAAGGGCACCGACGGTCTGCTCTACCTCGACAGCGACATGGGTAAGTTCCGCCTGCGGGGCCTGACGGCCACGCCCGTTGAAACCGTGCCGCCAGAACTGCCCGGTATCCACGCCACCTACAAGCATGCCTACCAAGTCGATGTCACGATGCCCGGCGGCTGGCGCGCCGCCTACGCCGAGGAAAATGGCGCGCCGCGCAAACTCGCCTTGACCAACACCGATCCGGCGGTGGCCCCCCGCCAGCTCACCCTCGACTGGCAGGGCGGCGGCACGCAGATTTTCATGATCGGCCTCGGGCCGGATCAGCGTATCTACGGCTCAAGCATTTTGCCGGAGCATCTCTTCCGCTGTGAACCCGACGGCACCGGCCTCGTCAACCTCGGTCAGTGCAGCCTCGCACTCGGCGAGGTCTACTCGATGACCGGTTATGGCGACGGCTTGATCGCCCTGGCCTCCTACCCTGCCGCGCGGATTTCGCTCTACGACCCAAAGCTGCCCTACAACTTCGGGCTCGGTCCGGGGAGTAATCCGCTTGATATCGGCCCGCTCGATCACGCCGAAATCTCCTACCGTCCGCACACGATGGTTGCCACGCCAGACGGGAAAATCTGGATCGGCGGCGCGCCCAATTACGGCATCCGCGGCGGACCGCTCGGCTGGTTTGATCCGCAGACGGCCACCCGCGGTTTTCACCGCGAAGTCGTGGCGGACACTTCGCCCAATTGTCTGCTCTGGCTGCCGGAGCTGCAGCAACTGCTGATCGGTCTCGGCACGGAACCCGGCAGCGGCGTGAGTGTGCAACGGTCCGATGGTGTTTTCGCCCTCTGGGACACCGCCACTGACCGACTGGTGCATGCTGGAGATTTTGGCCTCAAGGATCTCGCGGACGTATGCGCATTCGCCCCCGCTGTCCACGGCGGCTTGGTTTACGCCTTGAGCGCCCGGCCGATAAAATTGGTCAAACACTATGGGGCCCAGCCTGCGCTGATGCAGATTGCACTCATTGATCCGGCGCGTCGCACCGTGGTCGCCTCCGCCGTGGTGCCCGCCGGATATGGACCGCTGCCCGAGTTCAGTGCCGACTCGCTGCGGCGCGCAGCTGATGGCACCGTCTATCTCGTGCTGGAAAGCGGGGTATACCGTGTGAATCCCGAAACCTGCGAGGTCGCGCCGGCGTGGAAAATGCCCTTCGAAAAAATCGACGTCACGGGCCCGATCGTGGGTCAACGGCTCTTCTTTGGCACACAGTGGAAACTACGCCAGGTGGATTTGCCCTGAGCTGATCCATACTCTCCCCGCCCCTTTACCCCATGAACGACCAAATCAAGATCAACTGGTATCGCTGCAAGGTGGACAAGGCCGTCATGAGCGAGCTCATGCGCCGGAGCGATGCGCGGGCCTTCGCGCAGGTCATTCCTCAAATCGGGCTCTTTGCCGTCACTGGCACCCTCGCCTATCTGGCCTTCCGCCATCTCAACACCAGCAACTGGCCGACGGCCCTGCCGCTCCTCCTGCTCGCGCTCTTCGCCCACGGCACCATCGGCAGTTTCTTCGGCGGCATCGCCTGCCATGAACTCTGCCACAAAACCCCGTTCGCCACGCAATTTTGGAACACGTTTTTCCTGAAAATCTACGCCTTCCTCGGCTGGTTCGATCCCGTGGGCTACCGGGCCAGTCACATCCGGCACCACCAGGCCACGGTGCACACCGACCATGACGGCGAGATCGTCCAGCCCCTGGGCCTCGACTGGCATGGCGTGAAGTTTGTTGTCACCCTGCTGACGTGCAATCCCGCCGGCCTCTGGAACCTGTTCCGTTTCTGGCTGGCCGCGGCCCGGGGCGACCTTGGCCGCGACGGCTTCTTCAAATCGCAGTGGTTGCAGCGCGTGGTGCCGGACACGAACACGGAAGCCCGCCGCGAAATTCGCCACTGGGCGCGGGTCGTCCTCCTCGGCCACCTTGCGCTCGCCACGCTCTTCATCGCCACCGGTCACTGGTTTCTCATTATCGTCGTGAACCTCGGCTGCCTGTATTGTCCTTGGTTCGTCTATCTCTGCGGCGCCGCGCAGCATGTGGGCCTGGCGTCCGATGTGTCTGATTTCCGCCTCAACACCCGCACCTACACCTGCGGCTGGTTCCCGGCCTTCTGCTACTGGAACATGCAATACCACGTGGAGCACCACATGTTTCCCGCCGTACCTTTCTACAACCTGCCGAAGCTGCGCGAGACCATCAAACACGACCTGCCGCCCGCACCGCACGGCCTCTGGGCCACGTGGCAGGAACTCCTGCCCATCCTGCGCCGCCAGCGCGCGGAGCCCGGCTGGGTCTACGTCCCGCCGCTCCCGCAAAACGAGGGCGACCGCGCCACCGACGGGACGCTCCTCAGCGAGGCCGCGCAGTAGCTGGGGCATGCTCTGGCACGGGCGTTGTTTGGTCACACTATCAACGCACCTACAACCGCAGCGGCCGAATCACGCAACGTGGACGATGTCCCAAATTACATCCGTCTGTGCTGGGGATCGAAAGGTCAGGCGCAGTCAGAGAAACGCTTCTGCAGGATCGTCCGACAGGTCTCAACTTCGTCGTCTCCCAGACTGCGGTAGGGCGATAGCATCCGGAGTGGAAAATCAGGCACAGGGCCCAATCGGACGATCGCCTTGTCATAGGCGCCATCGATGCGCCGGTCCACCATGGCGGGTGCAAACACCTCGTCCGAAAGCCGCCGGAACCAGTCTCCCAGAGCGATAGCAGCAGCCGTCCGGCCTTCGCGTGCAGCCGTGAACATCTCCCATGAGCGTCGGGGCGCCAGCAGTCCGAACGTCCCCAGCAAAGAGCACTCCCCATGCAACGCCCCGTGGGCGAGCATCGGCTCGGTCAGGAAGTGCTGGAGTTCCGGCACCCCGCTGACCAGCGCACCCACCAGATGCATGTCGGAGGTCATGGTCTTGGTCGCAACCAGGTTGGGCACATCCGCGATGAACCGGCGGTAGTCGGCCATGCCCAGGATCCGGCCCACGCGCCCGGTATTGTAGTGCATGAACCGCGAATCAGGGAAAGTCCCGCAAACGTCGTGAAAGAACACCTTCACCTCGGCGTCCCGCAGCACGTCCCAGCGCGGCAGGGAAATCTGAAACGCCCGGAAGCCCAAGTCGTGGGCGATCGCCACGCGTTCCACGACCGTGGCGGTGGAGAGGCCGACCACGCCTATCATGGGGTGAAGGTCCGGCCCGGCAGTTACCTCCCTGAAGAGCTTCACGACCTCCGTGAACCTTCTCGTATCCACGGCGTAGCCCTCACCGGCCGTGCCGAACACATACAGGTGCCGGTAGCCGGCCGCGAGCACAGCGGCCGCTTGGGCGCAGAAACGCGGCGCATCAATCTCCTCTTGGGCAGTCCACGGGACGAGACAGCTGACCATGATCGTAGAGGGGTATCGGGCCATGGCGCCAATGTTGGCAGAGGTCGGACGGCGGCAAACACTTTCACCCCGCCATGACCTCAATCGACAGATCATTTCCCGGGACCAACAAAGCTTGGTGCAATGATGTCTGCGTGGTATGCACTGAAAGCAGACCATCCATGACTATGAAACCACATGATGCAATGAAAGCCCGCCGGCCGGCCGTGCTCCGGCCCGAATCGACGCTGAGCCGGCGGTATTTGAGAGTCATCGAAAAATGGATCCCGGTCGGCGTGCGCTACTTCGCCGACTGGCCTGTGCGCCCCGATTGCGGCCACTTCCTCGGCGGCTGCCATTGGTATGGCATCGAATCGATCGGGGGGGCGTTGGCGTTTGCCGCGGCCGCCAGTTCACCGGACTACGACCCGACGGTCGGCGGCTGCTCGCGCGATGAACTGCGCACAATGGCCCGCAAGGCCATCCGCTATCTGTGTTTCACGCATGACACCGGTCCGGCCGACTGCACGCGGCCGGCCAAAGGGCTCGGCCGGGCGGAGAACTTCGGCACAAAATGGGGCGAGCGCGGCCTGGGTTTCTTCCGCGAAAGCCAGTGCGGCACCACGGTCTCCGGCCTGGCGGTGGCGGCGCTGCTCCTCGGCGATGCCGTGGATGAGGAAACGTGGGGCCTGATTGCGACCGTCCATGCCGACTACGCGTCCCGCTTCGGCGCCATGGCCCCGAAGAGCGGGGTGTATACCAACACCCAAATGGAGGAGAACGGGTGGACTTCCTGCGGACTGGCATCGGTGGCGTGTCTGCTCGACGGGTCACCCCAGGCGGCCGCGTGGGCGGCCACCGCGCGCAATTGGATGTTCTCCACGGCGGCGGCACCCCAGGATGCAAAGGACCTCGGGGTGTTCGCCGACGGCCGGACCGTTTCCCAGTGGACCGGTGAAACCTTCACCGCCCTACCGGACTACATGGCCGAGAATCATGGGATGGTGCATCCCAACTACACCGGAGCCTCCGTCCTCTTCACCGGATATCTGGGTGTCATCCAGGGAGCCTTCGGCGTGGCGATGCCGAAGCACGCCTTCTTCAATCGCGAACGGATCTACGCCCAGCTCAAGTTGACGACCGATCGCACCGGCTCCCTGCACCCGGTGCAGGGCATGGACTGGCCCTACCTCTTCACCGACCCCGGCACGACCACGCACGCCGCGGCGTCGGTCCTCTTGCGGGATCCTGATGCGGCCAGGCTGGAGCGCTGGGCCCTGGCCACCTTGGAAGCCCGTCAGGACAGCAACGGCGGCCGCATGATCAATCCGGCCGTCGCCGAGGTCTGTCACGACATCCAGGATCCGATGATCATCCGTGAATGCCTGATCACCGGCCCCACCTATACCTACCTGCTCCACCGGCTGCACGGCGACGGCCCGCAGCCGACCCAGGACCGCGAGCTGGAGCGAAAACTGCGCGGCGTGAAGGTGTTTCCCCACTCCGGCTTCGTGTTCCAGCGCCACCCACAGGGCCAGACCTCCTTCGCATGGCGCAACTGCCAGATGGCGCTGCCACTCAACCTCGATGGGATCCAGACGGTGGCGCCGGCGACCCATTCATGGCTGGGCCGCGTCTCGGTGCTGGACCGGCCGGACAGCCAAGAGCAAATCTCCTTCCACGTGGACACCTCGGCGCAGGGGTTCGCCGCCGCGCTGGTGATGGACCGGGCACAGGGATCGGTGCGCCAGGAAGTGCTCTACGCCGGGCTGCCCGACGGCGTGAGCCTGTCGTTCGAGCGCTGGATCGCCCGCGAGTCCGTGGAGGTAAGCGATGTATCCCAGGGTTTCCTGCGGATCATCAACGAAAAGTTCAGCGCCATGCGGGGCAACTGCCACGGCCACCGGGTCCTGGCCACTCCGGAAGGCACGACCCGGTTCGAAGGCTTCGTGAGTGCCGATCCGGCCAGCGATGTGATCCGCGCTTACGATCACCCAGCCTGGGTCAACGTGGATGATCGGCTGGGGCTCGTGTTTCGGGGCTTGGGCGAGACCGTCTACCACAACCGACACTTCTTCTCCCCCTGGTGGGCCACTGCCGACGATCTGATCCTCAGCCGCAGTGCCGGACCACGGCGGGTGAAGGCAGGAAACGTGATCACGCGCCTGACCGCACTCATCGCCCCGGGACAATCGGCCAGACAAACCGCCGCGACCATCCTGACTGAGCTCTCGGGGCCCAAGGGTTGCGTGGGTCTGATTGGCAGCGGGCACCTCGCAGCCGCGAACTTCGGCGGAGACGTGAAGCAGGCTGGCCTGCGAGCAAGGCGTGTGGACCTGCCGCTGATACCGCTTTTCGAGGGCACAACCCGCATCTCCGATCAAACCGTCACGTATCACCTGACCCTGCAGCCGGGACAAGCCGTGCTGCGCCAGGCGGTGTGCCACCTGAAAGTCTCGGGCGATATCGAAGCCATGGCCTCGGCCTCATCGGTGATCGCACGCAACATCGGGAAGACGCCGGCCTCCGTCTCGCTCGGTCGCAAAACCGTGAAAGTGCGGCCGGGACAGTTGATGCGAATACGGTGAGGACGGACGACAATTGTCGCAAGCAGCCAAAGTCGCCGGGGTAGGGCTGTAAATTCGGGCACCCTTGATCAAACCGGCGGTTACCAGCCAGACCCGCCCGCAAGCCCGCGCCGCGGCATGCACACGCCGTGGTTCAGCGTGGTCGTCGTTGTTAACCGTCGGATGCGGAGGGAAAAACACCGGTAAAACCGGGAGGTGCCATGCTTCGCTCTATTTTTAGCGGGAATGCCTTCCGGGCAAATCGACCGGGAAGGTCAGCCTTTAAAACAAATCAATGGCGCCGCACACCCCGAATCCTGCTTCTTTCAGCGCAGCGATGGCACGGTCGAGATCGCCGAAGCGGAAGATCATGATGGCGTCACGGCCGGAGCGCTGGGCAAAGGCGTACATGTACTCGACGGGGATCTGATGCGAATCGAGCGCGGTGAGGACTGCCGCGAGGCCGCCGGGTTTGTCGGGCACCTGGATGGCAACGACTTCGGAGGTGGTCGCAGCGTACCCGGCTTTTTCGACAACGGTTTGGGCCTTGTCTGCATCCGATGCGATGATGCGCAGCAAGCCGAACTCGCCGGCCTCGGAGAGCATGAGGGTGCTGAGGTTCACCCCGGCGTCAGCCAGCGTGCGACAGAGCGCCGAGAGGCTGCCGGGGCGGTTTTCGAGGAAGATTGAAATCTGGCGGATTTTCATGGGGTGTTCCTTGGCTCTTTCAGTTGGGTATTTCGCGTTGGTCGAGCAGGCGTTTGGCTTTGCCTTCGCTGCGCGTGATGCTGCCCGGCTGGGCAAGCGTGACCGTGGCGTGCAGGCCGGTGATCTGCTCGATGCTCCGGCTGAAGCGTTTTTGCAGCTGTTCCATCGCCCCGACGTTATCACTGAGCATGCCGCCAGTAATCTCGACGCGGACCTCCAGCTGATCGAGGCCGTCTTTGCGCGTCAGGACGATCAAGTAGTGCGGCAGGCTTGCTTCGGTTTTCAGGAGGGCGGTTTCGATCTGCGAGGGGTAAACATTTACCCCGCGAATAATGAGCATGTCGTCGCTGCGGCGGCTGATGCGTCGGATCCGGCGGCAGGTTCGGCCGCAGCGGCAGCAGCTGGTCTCAAAAGCGGTGATGTCGCGCGTGCGGTAGCGGATGACCGGCATCGCCTGCTTGCTGAGCGTGGTGATGACCAGTTCGCCCTCGGTGCCGTCGGGCACGGGCTCCAGCGTTTTCGGGTCGACGATCTCGGCGAGGAAGTGGTCTTCAAAAATGTGCAGACCGTCCTGACATTCGCATTCGGCGCCAACCCCGGGGCCAATGATTTCCGAGAGGCCATAGATGTCGAAGGCCTGCACGCCCGACGTGGACTCGATGTACTGGCGCATCTGGTCGCTCCACGGTTCGGCCCCGAAGACGCCGCGTTTAACCTTCAAGTCGCGTTTGAAATCAATGCCCATCTTTTGCGCCGTCTCGATCAGATGTATGAAGTAACTCGGGGTCCCGCAGATCGCGGTGACCCCAAAGTCCTTCATCACCATGATCTGGCGTTCGCTATTGCCGCCGGAAATCGGAATCACGGTCGCACCGATGCCTTCGAGGCCGCCGTGCAACCCGAGCCCTCCGGTGAAGAGACCGTAGCCGTACATGTTCTGCACGATGTCGCCGCGCGAGAAGCCCGCGGCGTAAAGCGTGCGCATGATGACCTGTTTCCAGACCTCCATGTCCTGCGCGGTATAACCAACGACGATCGGCTTGCCCGTGGTCCCGCTCGAAGCGTGCACGCGGACGACCTCGCTCATCGGCACGGTGAAAAGGCCGTACGGATAGGTGTCGCGCAGATCCGTCTTCACCAGGAACGGCAGCTGGCAGACGTCGGCGAGCTGTCTGACGTCGGCGGGCTTGAGACCCTTGGCTTCCATGCGCTCGCGGAAAAGTTGCACCTTCTCATAGGAGAGGGCGATGACGGCCCGGAGCCGTTGCAACTGGACCTCGCGCAGGCGGGATTCAGGCATGTAGTCGAGCGCGCTCTCGGGGAAGAACGTGCCTTCGAGATCATTCCAGAGGTGGGGGATCATGGGTTGCGGCCGAGCGTAAACGCGGTGTCGTTGGCGGAGTGAAGCTTCTCGGGAAAATTGGCGCGCAGGCTCGCCCGCCAGGCGCTCTCGGGAAAATCGAAGTGGCGGCTCAGGCGACCGAGCATGGCGACATTGAGCGCTTTTGCCGATGGCAGCCTGGCGGTGTCAATGTCGGCAGGGACGAGCAGCGTGCCTCCGCTGCGCAAGCCGCCGCGAAAGACTTCGAGCTGAGTCGGTTCCAACACGACGAGAAAATCGCACGCGCCGTCGGGGATCATCGGGCTGTGCACCTCGGAGCCAAAGCGCACGTCGGACTGGACCGAGCCGCCGCGCTGGCTCATGCCGTGGACCTCGGCCTTCTTGACCGTGTGGCCCTCGCGAAAGGCGACATCGGCGAAGATGTCGGAAGCCTTGATCACACCGGTGCCGCCGAGACCGGCGAAGCGGACGTTGCTGGTTCGAATCGGGGCGGAAGTCATGGGAAGGGGCCTCCTCAGGATTTGTCCTCGTCGCCACATTCGCAGGTGCAGGCCGTTTCGGTGGTGGCGGCTTTCGCCTTCTGCTCCTTGGCCCAGGCGGCGATGCGTCCGGCGGCGAGGATGCATGGGCTGCGGGCGATGATGACGGTCAGCTCATCCTTGTGCAGGGAATCTGCCAATACGCCCTTGAGCAGGGCGCGCTCGCGGACCGGGTTGATGGTGAAGACGTTTTTCACGCCGGCGGCGCGGGCCATGTCCTCGTAGCAGACGCGATGGGTGCCGGCGCCGTCCAGCTGGCGGCCGGTGCCGGGATGCTCCTGCTGACCGGTCATCGCAGTGGTGCCGTTGTCGAGGATCAGGAGCACGTGTCCTGTCTGGGGCGGATTGTAGGCCATTTCAACCAAGCCGGGCAGACCGCCATGGAGGAAGGTGCTGTCGCCGATCACGGAGACGACGCGTTTGGCCTGATCGCGCGGGAGCACATGACGCAGACCGAGGCCCATGCCGATGGCGGCGCCCATGTCGATCATCATGTCCATCGCGGAAAGCGGCGGGAGCGCGGCGAGGGTGTAGCAGCCGATGTCGCCGGAGACGATGCAGTCGAGCTCTTTCAACACCTCGAAACTTGTGGCGTGCGGACAGCCGTTGCAGAGCTCGGGCGGCTTGCCACGCGGCGGGACGGGCTCGGGGCTGGAGTCCTTGTCCAGTATGCGCCTGACGCGGTCGACGTTGAGTTCGCCGAAGCGGAAAATGGCATCGTCCTTGGCTTCAATCGTCAGGCCGGCGGCGAGGCA
Organism: uncultured Opitutaceae bacterium; assembly: GCA_903952145.1. GTDB lineage: Bacteria > Verrucomicrobiota > Verrucomicrobiia > Opitutales > Opitutaceae > UBA2377. The sequence goes on from CAJBES010000200.1 coordinate 51,271, forward strand.
GGCGGTGGCAAGCCACGGATCGTTTTCCTCGATGATCACACAGCGTTGCACCGAGGCGGCAAAGGCGCGGATCGTCTCCATCGGCAGCGGATAGCTCAGGCTGAGCTTGAGCATGGAGGCCTCGGGTGCGGCTTCGCGGGCGTGGTGGTAACAGATGCCGGCGGTGACGATGCCGAGCGCGGGGCTGCGTTTTTCGACCTGATTGGGACCGGCAGAAATATTCCACCATTCCAGCTCGGCCATCTTCGCGCGCAGACGGCGATGGGCGGGTTTCGCATGGCCGGGGACCATGACGCGGTCGACAATATTGCGGACAAAATCAGCGGTGGGCGCGCCGGTTTCGGCGGTGGTGAGTTTTGCCCCCGGGGCGAAGCGCGGTTTGACCGGCGATTTTGAGTGGCAGACCCGCGTGGTCATGCGGAAAAGGACCGGGATGTGCCAGCGCTCACTCGTGGCAAACGCGACCTGGAGCAGATCGTAGGCGTCCTGCGAATCGGCGGGCTCGAACATCGGCGCGACGGCGGCCTCGGCGTAGCGGCGGCTGTCCTGTTCGTTTTGCGAGGAAGCGAGGCCGGGATCGTCGGCGACAACGAGCACATAGCCACCGTCCACCCCCGAGTAGGTCATGGTGAACAACACGTCGGCGGCGACATTGAGACCGACGTGTTTCATCGTGCAAAGCACGCGGGCTTTGGCGAAGGCAGCGCCGAGCGCGACTTCGGCGGCGACTTTTTCGTTGGGCGCCCACTGGGCTTTTCCGCCGAGGGTGCGGAAACTTTCCAGAATTTCGGTGGACGGCGTGCCGGGGTAACCCGTACCGAGGGCTACGCCGCAATGCAGCGCTGAGAGGGCAACAGCTTCGTTGCCGCTTAGGAGGAGACGACCTGATTTATCTTGGGAAGGCTGGAGCACGAAAGGAGGAGAACATAACGGCAGGTTGAGGCCGGCAAGCGAAGAAAAGATGGCGTTTATGACCGACGCCGGTGCGATCCGCACTTACGACCACCCGGCCTGTGGCAACGTGGATGATCGGCTGGGGCTCGTGTTCCGGGGCTTGGGCGGAGGAGTGAAGCAGGCTGGCCTGCGGGCAAGGCGCTCGGACCTGCCGCTGATACCGCTTTTCGTGGGCACGACCCGCTTCTCCGCTCAAACCGTAACCTATCACGTGACCCTCCAGCCGGGCCAGGCCGGCGGCGGCGCGCCACACGACGCCACACCAGGTTGGGCGCTGCTTCCGGCTCGCATCCTACGGCGAATCGGTCGTGGTCAGCGCTCATGCGTGCCAGGCGGCCTAATCTCTGAAGCGTCACCCCTTTCAGTCGGCGCAGTTTATAACAAATTCCGATGATCCCCTCCCCCTGACCGCCTCTTGCCCGATCCGGTTTCCCTCTAGAAACGCATCCAAACGATTGATGGCGCGTCGCGCCTTGTTCCTGCAGGGGTGCTATCCGAGCATTGAGTCATTGGCTTTGCTCCGAGCCTGAGACTTGAAGCGAGAGGCTCCCCAATTATTTGGGATCGCGTGTCTCAACCGTCACCCGATAGGCTGCAGCTCTTTCTCGCGTCCTTTCCAACCTAACCATGATCCCCATCGACCTCAGCGGCAAAGTCGCCCTCATCACTGGTGCCTCGCAGGGCATCGGCGCGCAAATCGCACGGACCTTTCATCGTGCCGGAGCCACGGTGGTGATCAACCATCCCGGCTTTCCGAATACGGCGGCGGATGCCCAGGCATTAGCCGATGAACTGAACGTCCACCGCACCGACAGCGCCCTGGTGATCGCCGCTGATGTCTCGAAGCCGGAGCAGGTGCAGTCGATGATGGGCGAAATATTAGCCGCTGGCGTCGGCTTGGATTATCTCGTCAACAACGCGGCCATCATCAAGGACCGCACCCTTGCCAAGATGAGCCTGGCAGAATGGGATGCGGTGATTGAAGTGAACCTGAGCGGCGTCTTCTACGGCTGCAAATACGCGCTCGAAATCATGCGCGATCATGGGGCCATCGTCAGCTTCGGCAGCATCGCCGCGATCCAGGGCTTCTTCGGCCAGGCCAACTACGCCTCCGCGAAAGCCGGTGTGCAGGCGATGATGCGTGTGCTCAGTCGCGAAGCCGCGCGAAAAAACATCCGCGCCAATGCCATCGCCCCTGGGGTGATTGATACCAGCATGGCGGCGACCATTCCCGAATCCGTGCGTGCGGAGATGCTCAAAAACATCCCGCTCGCCCGCTTCGGCACGACGGAGGAAGTGGCGAACGTGGTGCTCTTCCTCTGCTCCCCGCTGGCCTCGTATGTCACGGGTCAGACGATCGAGATCAACGGTGGTTGGAGAGGTTGAAATGCGCGCACCAGCCATCATCGCCCCTGCCGACCAAGCCATCGCCGCCATTCCTTCCGGGGCGACGATTGCTGTGGGTGGATTTGTCGGTGCAGGCCATCCCGAGATGCTGACTGCAGCGCTGGAGCGTCGCTTTCTCGCCTCCGGCACGCCGCGTGATCTCACCCTTTACTACTGCGCTGGTCAGGGAGATCGCCGGGAACGAGGGCTGAATCACCTCGCCCATGCAGGCTTGATCAGGCGAGTCATCGGCGGTCACTGGAACCTCGCGCCGAAGCTCGGCACGCTGGCCTTGGCGAATGAGATCGAGGCCTACAATTTCCCGCAAGGCGTGCTCAGCGTGCTGCTGCGCGAGATCGCGGCGAAGCGGCCCGGACTCATCACGCAGGTGGGATTGAACACCTTCATCGACCCTGCACAAAGCGGCGGGCGGATGAACGCACGGACGATGGAGCCTCTCGTTGAGCGCCTCGAACTCGATGGTCAGACGTGGCTGCGCTACAAGTCGGTGCCCATTCATGTCGGCCTCATCCGCGCGACCTATGCCGATAGACGCGGCAATCTGAGCATGGATAAGGAAGGCCTCATTGGCGAGGTGTTGCCCATCGCTCAGGCGGCGAAAAATCACGGCGGCATCGTCATCGCGCAGGTGGAGAGCATCGTGGATCAACTGCCCGATCCGAAGTCCGTGCGCGTGCCTGGCCTCTTGGTGGATTACATCGTCGTCAGCGGCGGCGTGCAGCACGACCAGACCTTTGGCGAGGTTTTCAATGCCGACTTCGTCGTCACCAGCGATGGCGCATTCACCCTGCCGCCGATGCCCGAGTCCGAGCGCAAGATCATCGGGGCTCGGGCGCTGCGCGAGATTCGTGCGGGCGACATTGTAAACCTCGGTATCGGCCTACCTGAAAGTGTGGCCATGGTCGCAGCGGAGACTGGGCGGCTGAGTGAATTCACCCTCACGGTGGAGAGCGGACCCATCGGCGGCGTTCCTGCCTCGGGCCTGAACTTCGGCTGCAGCCACTTCCCCGAGGCCATCATCGACCAGCCCTCGCAGTTTGATTTCTACGACGGCGGCGGGCTCGACATCGCCGTGCTCGGCGCGGTGGAAGTGGATGCACAGGGCAGCGTGAACGTCACCAGCTTTGCGGGCCGTTTTGCAGGAGTCGGCGGCTTTGTGAACATCGCTCAAAGCGCGCAGCGTCTCGTGTTTTGCTGCACCTTCCTCGCCAAGAATCAGCCCAAATTTGTGCGACAGATCCAACACGTCTGTTTCCACGGGCCCACTGCCATCGCTCAGGGTAAGCAGGTGCTTTACGTCACCGAGCGCGCTGTCTTTGCACTCACCGCCGAAGGCCTTCGTCTCATCGAAATCACTGAAGGTCACGATCTGCAAAAGGACATTCTCGATCAGATGGAGTTCACGCCCTCCATCGGACTGTGAAGGTCGCGCGCCGGTTGACTCTAGGCGGTCCGATTGGTTGACCCAGCGGTTGTCTGATGGTTGTCTGACGAGATGGGCGCGCTTCCGGTTCGCATACTATGACGAACCGGTTGTGGTCTTTGCTCATGCGCCTCAAGCTCCTTCAAACGGGGCATTTTTAGCCAAAATCCCATGCTCCTCTCCCGCCCGATCCGGTTTCCTAGCAGTAAAGTCCGGACATTCCACGTGTCCAAACTGGGCGACAACTCCGATGGCAGCACTTGGAACAAGGCGTTCCACTCCATCCAGGCGGCGCTCTCCGCCGTGCCCGACGACTCAGGTGGGCATCAGATCATCGTGCGGCCCGGTACTTACCTGGAAGCCAATCTCGCCCCCGCCGCAAAGGGCGCGCGCGGTGCTTACAATTCCTTGATCGGAGATGTGGACGGGCGTCTCGGCTCCGGCGCCACGGGCTGGGTGCTGGTGGATTCGAGCGACCCGCAGAAAGGTTTCAAGAGTTGGGATTGGTGGGGTTCATTTGCCGCGTCGGACAAAAACTGGCCCACCGGCAACAACCAGAAAACCTTTTCCAGCCTTGCCTGCGACCGGTGGATTTTCCGCAACCTCTACGTGGCGGGCGGCGACGCCGGGTTGTTTTGGGATCTGACCGACAAGAGCGGGGAAGGCTTCACCGTCGTGGTGGAGGACTGCGTCGGCATCGGTCGGGCGTTTGGCGGCGGGGTTTGTTATCCCATCGTGCGCAAGCAGGAGCCGAGCGTCTTTCGCCGTTGCTATTTCCTGGCGCTGGACTGGGTCGGCGACACCGCGGCAGTGCTGCTGGGCGGCTGGGAGAAGTCGATGCCCGCGCAGCCGCACGCGGTGTTCGAGGATTGCACGATGGTGCATCCGGACAATGCCGTGCAGCTGTCTTACGCAAGCCATTGCGCGCGCGCCCGGTTCGTGAACTGCCGGATGATCGTGTTGAACTTCACCCAGCCTGAGATGGGCGGGAAGGCGACGGGGATTATCTGCACAGAGAAACACCAGTCGACCGGACGGCTGCACGTCGATCTGGAGGACTGCTTCCTGGCGGGCTACAGCGTGTTTACTCCGGGCAAAGACGCGGCAGCGGTTAGTTACACGACGAAGGGGAAGGTGCGGGCTTACGTGCAATTCAAACAGCCAGACACCGTCGGTTTCGAGCGCGTGGGCACCTGGCCGGCGGAACTGTTTTCGCACATAGCGCCACCGATGGTATGATCCGGGGACATAGGTAACAGAAAGTCCAAAGATTTGGGGTACACTTTCGGGCTATGGCTTGGAACCAAGCAACCCCAATGGTAAAGAAGCATCGATTCATCAGTCTGCGGTCAGTGACCGCTTTGCCATGACGGAGTTGTGTGTGGATTTTCACGTCAGCCGGAAGACTGGTTACAAGTGGCTGCGCCGTTATCAGGCCGGCGGCGGCTGGCCGCACGACGCCGCACCCGGTTGGGCGCTGCTTCCCGCTCGCATACTACGGCGAATCGGTTGTGGTCATCGCTCATGCGTGCCAGGCGATTTCATCTCTGAAGCATCACCACCTTCAAGCGGTGCAGTCTTTGCCGAAATCCCCGGTGCAGGTTCAAGACATAGGTGACAATTTTGGTTCAAGACATGGGTAACACTCCGGATGAGTATTACCGCTCAACAAAAGGAGAGCGGCGATGCCCTGGAAAACCACCAATGTCATGCAACTAAGAATGCAGTTTGTTCGTCGTTCGTTGCAGCCGGGAGTCAATTTCCGGGCGCTATGCAGCGAAATGGGCATCAGCCCCAAGACCGGCTATAAATGGCAGCAACGGTTCATGGAGGAAGGGAAGGCCGGATTGGCTGACGCTACCCGCCGGCCGCACGCCAGCCCCACGCAACTTCCGGAGGCCGTGGTCTGCGAAATGGTGCGCTTGAAAACCGCCCATCGCGCCTGGGGACCGCGCAAGATCCGCGAGCTTTACTTGCGCCTGCATGGGGCTGCTCCCAGTGTGAGCAGTTGTAAGCGAATCCTGACCAAAGCCGGCCTGGTCGACCCAAGGCACAGTCGCACGCCGCGAGAGGTTGGCCGGATCAGTTGTGCGGCCGAGGTGAAGGCTCCGAACGACATGTGGACCGTGGATTTTAAAGGCTGGTGGCGGATTGGCCACGGCCAGCGGTGTGAGCCGCTCACGGTGCGCGATGCTTACAGTCGGTACGTGCTTGGCGCCCGCGCGATGAACACGAATAGCAGCCAGATGACCCGAGGTGAATTTGAGATCCTCTTCAACGAGCATGGCCTGCCTCGCGTCATCCGCAGTGACAACGGCGCCCCCTTCGCGACTGGCAACGGATTGCTCGGATTAAGCCGCCTATCGGTGTGGTGGCTGGCGTTGGGCATCGATCTCGACCGAATCCGCCCAGGTCACCCCGAAGAAAACGGTGGCCACGAGCGAATGCATCGAGATATCCGCAAGGAAATCCAAGGGCTCATCGAAGGTGGCCTGACCGAACAGCAGGCGGCACTCGACGTCTGGCGCGACAGCTTCAATCGCGAACGCCCGCATGAAGCCCTCGCGATGAGGACTCCCTCGGAGATATATCGAAACTCGGAACGATCCTATGTAGGCACACCTGACGAGATCGTCTATGGTAACGAATACCTCAGGCGACGGGTGAATCATCGGGGAATCATCAAGATCGAAGGCCTCCATCTGTTCATATCGGAAAGCCTCTGCGGATGGCACGTAGGCTTAAAGCCGATTGCAGCCGATTTATTGGAGGTATGGTTCGCTCGCCTAAATCTTGGAACGATCGACCTTACGACATCAGCGTTCCTGGCGTCGCCAAGCCTCCGCCAGGAACGCTGATGTCGCTTGCCTTGCAGTCCCATTGCTCAATACCACCACATAAACCGTTACCCATGTCCTGAGCCTAAAGTGTTACCTATCTCTTGACTGTACCGGCTTGCGCCCCTTCCCCTGCACCCCAGCCCAAAAATCCCTTTTACCTCACCAACCCATCATACCACCGATCCACATTTGCAGAACTTGACGGACACAACTCCCGGGGCCAGGAATCTGACCGCGGATCAAAACCGGCCGGGCCGGATAATGCCAATCGTTCCAAGCTTTCAGACTTAACCACAGATGGCACGGAGAGGC